>CAZVXU010000303.1:0-1452 GCA_964631585.1 uncultured Spirochaetaceae bacterium
GGCATGCCCCCACCCGGATGGGTGCTTCCCCCGCAGAAGTAGAGTCCGGGATAGCGGCGGCTGCGGTTAGCATGCCGGCGAAAGGCGGCAAAGCGGGTGTTCGAGGCGATGCCGTAGAGGCTGCCGCCGGGGCTCGCGGTTCGCTCTTCTATGTCGCGCGGGCTCATGCTGCCCTCCGCCCGGATCGCCGCCGCCACATTCCGCCCGAGATCCTCGGATATCCTCCGCAGCACCACCTCGCGGAGCCGGGCGCCGAGCGCATCCCAGTCCTGCCCGCGGTCGGGCGGGACGTTCAGAAGCACGAACCAGTTCTCGCCCCCCTCGGGTGCATCGCCCGGCGTCACTTTGGAGGTGATATTCACGTAGACGGTGGGGTCCTCCGGGATCACCTGCTCGGCGAAGATCTCCTCGAACTCGCGGCGGTAGTCGTCGGAGAAGAAGATGTTGTGAAGCTCGAGCTCGTCGAAGCGCTCACCCATGCCCCAGTAGAAGACGTAGCCGGATGATGAGGGCTCGAGGGCGCGGTAGCGGCGGTAGGCGGGCGCCTCCTCGTCTCGAAGCAGCTCGGGATAGGTGAAGCTCACGTCGACGTTTGACACCACCACCTCGTAGTCGAGCTTCTCACCGGCGACTTCCACCCCGCGAATGCGACGGGTGGCGGGGTCTGCGAGAATGCGATCGACCGGGCGCTCGTAGTGCAGGACCACGCCGAGCTCACGGGCGAGCCGTTCGAGGGCCGTCGGCAGCGAGTAGATGCCGCCGCCGAGCGCGTAGGCGCCGCCGCGGTATTCCACATCCGGGATGATGGCCATCGTCGCCGGGGTCAGAAAGGGGCTCGATCCGTTGTAGGTGGCGTAGCGATCGAAGAGCTGTACGAGGCGCGGATCGCCGAAGGTCGCCGCGTTTGCATCGTGGAGACTTCGCATGGAGTCGATCCGCCAGACCTGCAGCAGGGACCGGAAAAAGCCGTCCGAAAACAGCGTCGACCACTCGTGAAGGCTTTTCTCCAGAAAAAGATGGGCGGTGATGTCGTAGATCCGCTCGGCGCGGTCGAAGAACCGGGAGAAGTTCGCGGCGGGCTCGTCGAAGGTCTGCGAGGCGGCCGCAGCGAAGGCCTCGGTGCCGCCCGGCGCATCGAAGCGCAGCCCATCGCGCCAGAAGTACCGGCAGATCGTCTCGAGCGGCCGCAGATCAAGCCGATCCTCCAGGCGTGCCCCCGCGGTGGCGAAGAGGTCCTCGAAGACCCAGGGCATCGTAAGGAGGGACGGTCCGGTATCGAAGCGAAAGCCGCCGGTCGATTCGGTGCCGGCCTTGCCGCCGGGCCCGGGACCGCGCTCGTATACATCAACCGTACGCCCCGCCGCGGCGAGCCGCACCGCAGCCGAGAGCCCGCCGAGCCCCGCACCGACAACCGCGACCCGACCGGCACTGCCGCCGCGCGCATCGCCCCCG
>CAZVXU010000303.1:1552-2999 GCA_964631585.1 uncultured Spirochaetaceae bacterium
CTCATGTCTCGTGGCCGGCAATCACGTCGCGGTAGAAGTAGAAGCTGTCCTTCGGCACACGGCGCAGGTTCACGTAGTCGCAGTAGATGATGCCGAACCGCTTGGTATACCCGAGGGACCACTCGAAGTTATCGATGAGCGACCACAGGAAGTATCCGCGCAACGGCACCCCCGCCTCGATCGCGTCACGGCAGGCCTCGAAGTGCTCGCGCAGATAGGAGATGCGGCGCGGGTCGTGGCATCGCTCCCCGTCGGCTGAGAGGATATCCGGCATTGCCGCGCCGTTCTCGGTGACGTACAGGGGAAGATCACCTGTTCGCTCATGGACCCAGCGCAGATGCCGGTAGAGTCCGCGCGGGGTGACCGGCCAGCCCATCTCGGTGGTCTCCTGATACTGGGGCTCGAGGCGAAAGCCTTCGGGGTGGTCGTCGTCCGCGGCCACCACGTCTTCCCAGTACAAGTTCACCCCCAGGAAATCGATCGGCGCGGCGATGATCTCCATGTCTCCCGAGTGCACCGGCATCTCGATCTCCGGATACGCGTCGAGGTGGCGCTTCGGATAGCCCTGCCCCAGGATGGGGTCGAGAAAAACCCGCGTCTGCCCGTCTGCGGCCCGATCTGCGGCGTCGATATCTTCCTGTCGCGCCGTCGCCGGCCGGGGAGATATCATATTGAGGGTGATGCCGACCTCTCCCGGGAGACCGGTTTCGCGGTACGCCTGCACCCCGAGCCCGTGTGCGAGATTGAGGTGATGCACGGCCCTGTAGGCCGTGGCGCGATCCTGCAAGCCCGGCGCGTGCACGCCGACCAGATACCCGAGAATAGAGGAGCAGTAGGGCTCGTTCAGGGTGATCCACATGCGGACGCGATCGCCGAGGACCCGATAGCATTCGGCCGCATACTCCGCATAACGGTAGGCGGTGTCCCGGTTCGCCCATCCACCGGCATCCTCGAGGGGCTGGGGCAGGTCCCAGTGGTACACGGTGACAACCGGCTCGATGCCGTTCTCCTCGAGCTCGTCGATGAGGCGCTTGTAGTAGTCAAAGCCCGCCTCATTGCGACGCCCGTAGCCGTCGGGGAAAACTCGCGGCCACGCCAGGGAAAAGCGATAGGCGCCTGCGCCGAGCCGGCGCATGAGCGCCACATCTTCCGGGTAGCGGTGGTACTGGTCGCACGCACGGTCGCCTGTATGACCGTGGGTGACGTTCCCCGGCGCATGGGAGAACGTATCCCAGATGCTCACTCCCCGACCGTCTTCCTCGACGGCGCCTTCCACCTGATAACTCGCGGTTGCGGTGCCCCAGAGGAAATCCTCGGGGAATGCTAAATCGGACACGGGTTTGCTCCTTTCTCAGAGTAGCGTAATACATCCGGTGCGGCCGTGCAACGCGCGTAAAGTATATAGCAGCGTGTGGGTACAATCAGCAGAACGAAATAGGGCGTAAGG
>CAZVXU010000304.1:0-1701 GCA_964631585.1 uncultured Spirochaetaceae bacterium
CCACCGGCATGGCCGGCTACCCCGGCGTGACCCACATCCCCGATCGCGAGGACGGCAAGGCCAAGGACTTCTCGCGGATCATCGAGCTCGCGAAGTCCTGCGATCCGCCGGAGCAGATCGAGGAGGGGGAGATCATCGGCGGCTTCGCTCACCATCAGGTCGAGCAGATCGCCGACAAGGTGGTCGACGCGGTGAAGTCCGGCGCTATCAAGAAGTTCGTGGTGATGGGCGGCTGCGACGGGCGGATGAAGTCCCGTGAGTACTTTACCGATCTCGCAAAGGAGCTTCCGCAGGATACCGTCATCATGGCGTCCGGTTGTGCCAAGTATCGCTACAACAAGCTCGACCTCGGCGACATCGACGGCATCCCACGGGTGCTCGATGCCGGGCAGTGCAACGACTCCTACTCGATCGCATCCATTGCGCTGACTCTCAAAGAAGCATTCGAGCTCGAGGACATAAACGACCTTCCGGTCGACTTCGCCGTAGCCTGGTACGAGCAGAAGGCGGTCTGCGTGCTGCTTGCCCTGCTTGCACTCGGTTTCAAGGGCGTCCGCATCGGGCCGACCCTTCCGGCCTTCGTTTCCGAGAACGTGAAGCAGAAGATCATCGAAGCCTTTGGTCTGAAGGCGACGACCGACGTGGAGAGCGATCTGGCGGCCATTACCGCGTAGATTCCCTCGCGGACACCACGCATTGCCGTTTGTAGGGGCGCTCCTCGCGGGCGTCCCTCGCGGTTTCACCCGTCCTCAACCCTCTTGCCCCGCATGCGCCCCGAGGGGTAGGGTGGTGCTCCTGCTCCATGAACAAGACCGGTGTGACGCGGATTCCGACGCGTGCGCGGACGCACGTACAACGATACTTCGGTGATCTCTCCTTCGTACCGACGCTGGTAAAGCTCGCTCTGCCCATTGCGCTGCAGCACCTGCTGATGACGGTGTTGAACCTGGCCGACACCCTCATGGTCGGGCAGCTCGGCGAAGTGCAGATCGGCGCCATCGCCCTCGGCAATCAGATCTTCTTCCTGCTGATGCTCTTTCTGTTCGGAGTCGGGAGCGGGAGCGCGGTGTTTGCCTCGCAGTACTGGGGGCGGCGCGATGTTGCCGGCGTGCGACGGGCGATGGGTGTTTCCCTGCTGACGGGTTCCGCCGGGGCGCTGGTGTTCACCTCGCTGGGTGTGTTCGCCCCGGAGCTCCTGCTCTCGGTTTTCACCTCCGACCCGGCGGTCATTTCCGAAGGGGCCGGCTACCTGCGGATCGTGGCCTTGAGTTACCTCGTCACGTCGATCAGCATGGGCTACGTTCACGCACTGCGCAGCGTCGGTGACACCCGACTCCCGCTGATCGCAACCGCGATCTCCATCACGCTGAACGTCGCCGGAAACTACGTGCTCATCTTCGGCGCGCTGGGGTTCCCGGCCCTCGGTGTGCAGGGAGCCGCCATCGCCACGGCCCTTGCCCGCGTGGTCGAGCTCTCCCTGATTCTCTTCGTCGTATATCGCAGGAAGGGCCCCACGGCGGCCACGCTCTCGGATCTGCTGCGCTTCGACTGGACCTTTGCACGGCGCTTCTACGGACGTGCCATGCCGGTCATCTTCAACGAGATTTTCTGGTCTCTGGGTTTTACGATGTACACCGTGGTCTTCGCCCGAATGGGTACGAGCCACCTCGCCGCCTACACGATCTCCGACACCGTCGGGCG
>CAZVXU010000304.1:1801-2994 GCA_964631585.1 uncultured Spirochaetaceae bacterium
CGCAGTTTCTCGGTGGTCATGATCGCGAAGATTCTCAACGTGCATATCGTGGTGGGAATCCTCCGCGGCGGTGGGGACACGCGGGTTGCGCTTCTCGTGGACGTCGGGTTTCTGTGGATGGTCGGAGTCCCGGCTGCATTCATCGCAGGGCTGGTGCTTCAGCTTCCCGTGCACATAGTCTATCTGTGCATCGGGCTCGAGGAGGCTGCGAAGCTCGCCGTCGGCATCCCTCGCATCCTCTCCGGCCGCTGGGTGAACGATCTTACCGCATCCGATGATGCGCTTCATGCGGTAGTTCCGGACGCCTCCGACGCGTCCGGGTTTCCGCTGTAGGATTCCGGTGCCGACTTCTGCTAAGCTAACCCCGGCAATGAGAGATCGACGACAGCGGAGGACCCAATGCCCGAAATGAACGCCCTGGTCTGGGAAGATGTAAACACGGTCGAGCTTCGACGCAAGCCCGTCCCCGAGCCGCAGCCGGGCGAAGCGCTCCTTCGCATTCACAACGCGGGCATTTGCGGGAGCGACCTCGGTGTCTACGCCGGGGTGCACCCCCGCGCGAAAGCGCCGTTGGTCATGGGACACGAGTTTTCAGGCGAGGTCTTGCGCACGAATCCCCGCTCCGGCGACGAGATCGGTGCGGGGTTCTCCCCGGGCGATCGCGTGGTGGTGGAGCCGCTGATCTCCTGCGGCCACTGCAGGGCGTGCCGAAGCGGCAACGCCTACGTCTGCGAGAATCTCCGACTCTACGGTATCGATACCGACGGAGCATTCGCGGAATACGTATCGGTGGCCCTCGATCGGCTCTACCGTGTGCCCGATGACCTCGATTCCCGCACCGCGGCGCTCACCGAGCCGACCGCAGTCGCAGTCCACGCAGTACGGCGGAGCCCCTACAAGCCGGGTGATTCCGCCGTCATCCTCGGCGGCGGTCCCATCGGTACCCTCATCGCCCTGGTACTCAAGCTGAACGGCTGTGACAACGTCGCAGTCTCCGAGCCCCGCGAGTATCGTCAGGCCCTTCTGCGCGAGCTCGGCATCGCCGTCATCGATGCCTCGGGCGGCGCCCCGGTGGAAGCGGCGCGGGAGGCGGTCGGTGGCAGTGGCGCCGACGTGGTATTCGAAGTTGCAGGCGTTGATGCAACCGCGGCACAGGCCACCGCGATAGCGAGTGTGCTCGGCACCATCGTTGT
>CAZVXU010000305.1:0-2971 GCA_964631585.1 uncultured Spirochaetaceae bacterium
CGTATGGCGTCGGCGCTGATGGAGTTGGGAAAGGGTTTCTTCCCGGTGGTCATCTCGTAGAGCATGACGCCCATGGCGTAGATGTCCGCGCGCTTGTCAACGCTGCGGGAGTCGGCGTACTGCTCAGGCGGCATGTATGAGGGGGTGCCGAGGGTCATGCCCTCGCGGGTCAGACTGTCTTCGGACTGCCCTCCGTGGATGCTTGCGATACCGAAGTCGACGAGCTTCACATGTCCGTCGGTGGATATGAGGATGTTCCCCGGTTTGATATCACGATGCACCACGCCGCGCTCATGAGCATACTGAAGCGCCCTGCAGGAGGAGCGGAATATCCGCAACGCGACGTGCTCGGGAAGGTAGCGTTCCTTTCGCAGCAGGGTCTCGAGTGACGGGCCGTCAACGTACTCGAGGACGATGTAGTAGGAGGAGCCCTCACGAAAGTGATCGTAGACGTTCACGAGATAATCGCTCGTGAAATCCATCATGATCTGCGCCTCGCGCCGGAAACGCTCGCGCATCGACGCGTCACCGCGGAGGGTGAGCTTCTTGATGATTACGAATCGGGCGAGGGTCGGATGCTCGGCTTTGTATACCGCCCCCATGCCGCCGGAGGCGATCTGTTCGACGACTTTGTACTTACCGATCTTCGCCGGAAGCTTCGCCATGTGACAGGTCCCCTTTCGAGTTCAGTATGATGACGTCCCGGGACAGATCGATCGGACGTTCGGGCGCGAGGACCGCGATGATCTGCGCATCGGGATTGTGCAACTGCACGTATCGTCCCTCCGCCCGTACCGCATACGCACCCCGGACGGGTCTGTGACCGCCGAAGTGCAGAGCATCGGTCGCACCGAGGTAGTGCGAGAGCATCTGCTCCACACTCCCCGCTTCGGCACCGTCGTTGGGTGTCCAGGTGAGTCCGAAGACGACCTCGGGTTTGTTCCGGTACTCTATCACGTCGCTCCGGGAGAAGAAAGCTTGGGGCTCGGCATGGGTGACGAGAAAGTGGGGACCCACGGCAAGCAGCGGGTAGAGGTGCTCTACGCGGGCGAAGGCCTCGAGAACCTCATCGCCGTAGAACTGCTCCATGTACGCCGCCACCATGGCGCCCTCATAGGCAAACTTCCCGAAGGGAAGATTTCCCGCACCCTCCTCATTGGTGATGTTCTCGTGGTTGCCTTTGAGCAGGTGCACCGCGTCGGGAAGGGCGCGCTTGAGCTCGAGAAGTATTTCCACGGTGCCGAGGCTCTCGCGCATCTCCGCGTCCATCGCCTCGTGCTCGAGGTAGCCGCCGGAGAACTCCTCGAAGGCCTTGCGCCAGCGCCCGTAGGCCCGTGCTTCCGCATGAACGTAGTCGCCAACGCAGACGAGCTGCGCCTCTCCGCTTTGCAGCAGAGTCAGCAGTTGCTCATCCCGGTCGGCGCTCTCCGGGCGGTGTGAGAGCACACGAAGCACCAGGTCCATCCGTGCGTGAATGTCGGGGACGATAACCGTGATGCGCTCGGGATCCAGCTCTACCAGCCCGCCGGCCGCCCCATCCGAGGCCCACGGACGGTACTCCGGCGACTCGGAGGCCAGGAGGTCTCCGGTGGCGCGAAGCAATTCGTGGTACTCGTCGGGGTCGGGGGCTGCGGGCCGACTATATATGGCGAGAAGTTGCTCGGCCAGTGGTCGCGTATCGATGCCTTACCCCACGACCATGGTTTTGTTGATTTCGACGAACTCCTCGCTAATGACCTGCGTGGCGTCGGAGAGCTTCTCCTCTTCTTCGGCAGGCTCGAGGACGTCCCGATTCACAGCGATCTTGAAAATGGGCGAGCTCTTCTGGATCGGACCGACCTTGAAGGACACGACCTCGTCCAGGCTTACATCCTCGGCCAGTTGCGACTCCCCGTGGGTGGCGGACTCGGGAACGTCCTGTCGCAATCCGATACTGACGTACTCCGTGCGGCGGACCCCGTCGGTCACCGGTCCGATGTTGAGGATGGAGCCGGAGTAGGTCAGAACGAGAGCACCTCGCTCCTCGTCGGCGCCGAACTCATCGACTTCTTCCATATTCAGCTCATCGAGTTTGTCTTCAAAAGCCTTTTTCTTGTCCAGCCAGCCCTTCGCCATTTCCTCCACCGACTCTTCCGTGTCGGGTAGCCCGGACGTCTTTGTGATCTGTCGGATATGGTCACGAACCTGCTCGGGGACCTGATCCAGATACTCTCCCATGTGTATGCCTCCAGCTTTCCGTGTTGTTTCTCTCTTCAGTGTATTCCCGCAACGGCAGAAATTCCAAGTCGGTGTTATAGTCGAGGTGGAGGATGCACATGACACGATTTGAAGACCTTCCCGAGCGCATTCAGCGCCACCTGCAATCCATCACCGAGTCGTCCGGGTTGCCGCCCGGAGAGGACAGTCTTGCCCGTATTACGGCGAACTGGATCGAGAAGCGGGATCTCTTCGAGGAGCAGACCGAGCTGCTCGACATGAGGGACATCGAAGAGCTCTCGCCCGATGACGACCGCGGTGTGCTCGTGCTCACCTATTCGGGCTCGCTGCTGAGCCTGGGGCCGGCAGTGGAGGACGGCGACGGCAGTGCCGACAGCAGCGCCGGGGAAACCGCGCGCGGCGGCGCCGCGGAACACGAAGGCGGGGCCGCGGAACCCGCGGGCGGCGGTGCGACTCCGGCCCCCGGGCGCCGCTTCGAGTACGCGAGCATGCCGCTTCGCGCCGACGTGCCGAGCCTCGTGCGCGAGGACGACGTGCGCCTCGAGGGCCCGATTCGGCACGACGTGCCGGCGCGGTTCAGCAATTGCAGCATCGAGCAGAGCTCGCCGGTTCTGCGGGCCGTAGCCTGCGGCCCGGAGGTGAGCGCGGCCGACCAGGAGCGTCGCATCCGCGAGGCGACTATCTTCCTCACGAACGGCTTCGTGAAGCTCAACCGTACCCTCACCATGCCGGCCGGTGAGATCGAGCACTTCAC
>CAZVXU010000306.1:0-2967 GCA_964631585.1 uncultured Spirochaetaceae bacterium
CCGTCGAAGTCCTGGCCGTCGAGCGCGCTCTCTGCCGCCTGGGCAGCTTCCTCCGTAGCCATTTCGACGAAACCGAAACCGCGGGAGCGGCCGGTCTCGCGGTCGGTGATGACGTTGGCGGAAACCACCTCTCCGTACTGAGAGAACAGGTCGCGGAGCTCATGCTCCTGAGTCTGAAAGTTGAGATTACCTACGTACAGCTTGCTAGCCATGAACGATTCTCCTTCTGCGCGAACGCAGACAAATAAAGTTGGTTTCTACGGAATGTGAATCAGCTTTGTCTGTCCTGTCCCGGAAGGGAAACGTAGCAGAACCGCAGTCACGAAATCCGATAGTTACACCGTAACTTTAAGTAGGAAGCAAAAATACGTCAAGTGAAACTCTCATGCCATTATCTGCAAGAGATTCACCATTTCGAGTGCGCCCTGCGCGGCATCGAAGCCCTTGTTTCCGGCTTTGGTGCCCGCGCGGTCGATCGCCTGATCGACGGTGTCCGTGGTCAGCACGCCGAAGCTCACGGGCACACCGGACTCGAGCGATATGGTCGCGATTCCCTTGCTGACCTCGGCCGCGACGTAATCGAAATGTGGGGTATCCCCGCGGATTACCGCGCCGAGGCAGATAACCGCGTCGTAGCGTCCGCTTTCCGCCGCCCGTTTTGCTACCAGCGGGATCTCCCAGGACCCCGGTACCCTGGCCAGCGTGATGTCTTCGTCGGCGCCTCCGTGCCGCAGCAGGCAGTCAGTTGCACCCTCGAGCAGTTTCTCCGTTATGAAGGAATTAAAGCGGCTCACGACGATCGCGATTTTCTTTCCCTCCGCCGATAGCTTGCCTTCGTGAATAGTCATCTTATACTCCTTGTATGACGTGGCCGAACTTGGCGATCTTGGTTGCCAGGTAGGGCCGATTCGCATGTGTGATCCCGACGGTGAGGTCTTCGCGGTCTACCACGACGATCCCGGAAGCCTCCACGGCGCGGACCTTCTCCGGATTGTTCGTGAGAAGCCGGACCCTCGAGTAGCCGGCCTCCCGGAGCACCGCCGCGGCGGCGCCGAATCGACGTCCGTCCGCCTGGTGTCCAAGGGCGAGGTTTGCCTCCACCGTGTCCATTCCCTCGTCCTGCAGGGCGTAGGCGCGAATCTTCTCGATGAGCCCGATGCCGCGGCCCTCCTGCTTGAGATACACGAGGGCCCCGCCGTCACGGCCGATACGCTCGAGTGCTGTATCGAGCTGCGGCCCGCAGTCGCAGCGGGCGCTTGCGAAGGCCTCGCCGGTGAGACACTCCGAGTGCAGCCGAACGAGCGGGGTCTCGCCGTCAGCCGGTGGCCTGCTCGATTCAAGGAGGACGATCTCACCGGAGGCCGGATCCTCGGACGTGTAGGTGGAGATGCGGAAGTCTCCGTAGCGGGTCGGAAGGTCGGCGGTGCTATGGCGGCGCACGTGCACATCACCTATTGCATCCCGATACTGCACGACGTCCTCGACCGAGAGGACGGGAAGATCGTGATGCTCGGCAACCTCCTCGAGCTCGGGGAGGCGTGCCATGCTGCCGTCTTCGTTCATGATCTCGCAGATGACCCCGCTCGGCTCGAAGCCGGCGAGGCGGGCGAGATCGACCGACGCCTCGGTATGCCCGCGTCTGTCAAATACGCCCCGCGTCTGCGCGACGAGGGGGAAGATATGCCCCGGCCGCTTCAGGTCGGGAGGCGTGGTTGCGGGGGCCACGAGCGCGCGAACCGTGACCGCGCGCTCATACGCCGAGATGCCGGTGGTGCAGGATGCGTGATCAACACTCACGGTGAACGCCGTCCCGTTGTAGTCGGTGTTGCGATCGGCCATGGCGGGCAAATCAAGCGACTCGGCGCGCGCTGTGGTGATGGGCTGGCATATGAGGCCCCGGCCGTGGGTTGCCATAAAGTTGATCGTCTCATGTGTGGCAAGCTCCGAGACGGCCACGAAGTCGCCTTCGTTCTCGCGATTGAAGTCGTCGACCACTATGGCGATACCGCCCGTGGCGAGCCGTTCGAGGGCGCGCTCAACGCGCCGCGTAGGGGTTTCGTGTGTCATCGTGACTCTCCTTGCAGTCCGAGCAGACGCTCCGCGTACCGTGCCATCATGTCGACCTCGACATTTACATGGTCACCCACGGAGCGTTGTCTCAGGACGGTGTGATCCCAGGTAGTGGGGATGATATTCATTGTGATGCGTGTGCCGCGAAGCTCGGCGATCGTGAGGCTCGTGCCGTCGAGGGCGACCGAGCCCTCGGAGATGCAGTACCTGGCGAGCTCATCCGGAAGGATGACCTCGAGGTAGACGTTATGCCCGCGGCGACGAAGCCCTGAGATGCGGCCGAGACCGTCGACGTGCCCCTGAACGAGGTGCCCGCCGAAGCGGCTTTGCGGCGTGACCGCCCGCTCGAGGTTGACCTGCGAGCCCCGCGCGAGACGTCCGAGGGTCGTCTTCTGAAGGCTCGTGGCAAGCGTCTCCACGGCGAAGCCGCCCGTGTCGATGTCGGTGACGGTCTGGCAGGCGCCGTCAACCGAGATCGAGTCTCCGAGCGCGAGGTCGTCGAGGACCCGCGAGGCATCGATGGTGATTTTTCGGTACTCGGAGCCTGCCTCGACCCGCCGCACCGAGCCGATCTCCTCAACCAGTCCCGTGAACATATGCTTCCTCCCTCACCGAAGGCTGGACCGAAGTCCGCACCGAAGCCTGAACCGACTCGAGCCAGCCCGCTCGGAAGCCCTCGATGACCGCCTGCTCGCCGAGGGTTCGCGTACGGACCCTCTCGAGGGAGAGCGCCTGCGACATAGACTCGACGCCGAGCGTGCCGATGCCCATCCCGTCTCCGCCGATGATTCGAGGCGCCACGTACACCCGCAGCGCATCAAAGAGGGCTGCTGCGAGAAACGTGGTTGCGACGCGCCCGCCGCCCTCGACGAGCACCGAGCGCACCCCATCCTCCCA
>CAZVXU010000307.1:0-2964 GCA_964631585.1 uncultured Spirochaetaceae bacterium
GCCTCGATGAGGGCATCGATGGTGGCGGCGTGCTCCGCCGGCGTGTAGCCGAATCGGGCGACATCCGGACGGTCTGAGAGGCCGAAGCCGAGGAGGTCCGGGGCGATGCACCGGTAGTGCCGCTCGAGCCCCGTGACACAGTGGCGGTAGTAAAAGGACCAGGTCGGATTCCCGTGGAGGAAGAGGACCGTCGGGCCGTTTCCCTCGTCCAGGTAGTGCATGCGCCCGGCATCGAGGTCGAGATAGTGAGAGTCGAAGGGATAATCGGGGAAACGCCGCGAATGCTCCATTGCTGCTTCCATGGTACGCTGCGGAGGACCCACAATGAAAGGGCTTATGAAGGACCCGGTCGTTCCCGAGAATACTGCGGATCAAGGACGCCTTTCACACCAACCTCGCCGTCGAGCGAACGGTGCGCTACGCCAGGCCCACACCCCCGGAGTCGGGGCCCCATTCTATCTCGAGCTCGAGTTGGTGGCGGGTTCCCTTCGGCTTCTCCCTGGTCTCGTACTCTACTTCGAGCTCCACTCGCTCGCCCACCTCGACGGTGGTTTCCCGGCCACCGTTGGTGAGCACCACGGTACCGCTCTCCACCCGCTCTGCGAGCTGCCGCAGAAACGAGGCGAGCTCGCTCCGGCTGAGAGACTCCTCACTCTTGTAGAGAACATTCTTCGGTCCGCTCATTGCGTCCTCCCGCATCAGTTCCGGTTCACTCTGGCCTCAGCCGCCCCGGCCGAAGGCGAGCATGAACAGGCCGTACGCCGCTGCGGTCGCAGCGAGCAGGATGAGCACGAAGGGGAGGATTACCTGCAGCGCCGCGAGTATCATGGCGCCGATATCGATGAGGGACCAGCGATGCTCGGCGTCCCCGGCGCTCTCCTTACGAAAGCGGGGCATTCGAGCTTTCCTGCGCCTCGGTATCCACGATGCCGCCGGTCTCGTCGCCTGCCGCCTTCGCCGCCGCGATGCTTTTCTCCGGCGGATGCACGAGATGGCAGGCCGCGTAGTGCCCGGTCTCGGTGGGAAGCAGCTGCGGGACAACCCTCTTGCAGACGTCCATAACGTATGGGCACCTCGTGTGGAATGGGCAGCCCGAGGGTGGATTCGAGGGGCTCGGGACGTCACCCTTGAGAATGATGCGCTTCTTCTTGTGGCTCGGGTCGCTTACCGGTACTGCGGAGAGCAGGGCCTGGCTGTAGGGATGGAGGGGTTTTGCGTAGAACTCTTTCTTGGAGGCAACCTCTACGAGCTTTCCGAGGTACATCACCCCGACCCTGTCGGCGATGTGCTTTACCACGCTGAGGTCGTGGCTCACGAAGAGATAGGTGAGGTCGAACTCCTCCTGCAGGTCTTCGAGCAGGTTGATGATCTGACTCTGAATGCTCACGTCGAGGGCGGAGATCGGCTCGTCGGCGACGATGAAGTTCGGATCGAGCGCAAGGGCCCGGGCGATCACGACCCGCTGCCGCTGCCCGCCCGAAAACTCGTGGGGGTAGCGGTCGGAGTGATAGGGTTGCAGCCCGCAGCGACTCAGAACCTGTTCTACGCGGTGCTGCGCGGCCGCGCCGGTGGCAATGCCGTGGACGCCGAGAATCTCCCGGATTGCCGCCCCAACGGTCATCCGGGGGTTGAGGGCGCTGTAGGGATCCTGAAAGACGATCTGCATCTCCTTCCGCAGCGCCCGCATACGCTCACCTGAGGCTGCGTACACGTCCTCCCCGTGGTAATGCACCGATCCGCCGGTGGCGGGCAGAAGTCTGAGAATGACCTGCCCGGTCGTGCTCTTCCCGCAGCCGCTCTCACCGACGAGGCCGAAGGTCTCTCCGGGGTAGATATCGAAAGAGACCCCGTCCACCGCCTTTACGTGTCCGGCAACACGGCTGAAGACGCCGGTACGGATGGGAAAGTGCTTTTTCAGGTTCCGCAACGAAATGACCGGCTTGCGGTCTTGGCTATCGAGGGCAGCGGGCTCGGTCACGGCTGTTCGGTTCATCTCGCCTCCTCCTCGGCGGCCGCGGCAGAGTCGTCGGCTGCAGGGCGAAGCGGACGTGCCTGCTCGGGGCTGGGATCCTCGTGCAGCCAGCAGCGCACCATCTGGCCGCCCTTCAGTTTGCGCTTGGGCGGCATTTCTCCCGTGCATACCTGCATCGCATGGGGGCAGCGCGGGTGGAAGGGGCATCCGCCGGGCATATCCAGCGGGTTCGGGACGTTACCGGGAATATAGACGAGGCGCTCGCGCTCAGTTTCCACCGACGGCCTGCTACCGATCAGTCCCTGCGTGTAAGGATGCTGAGGTTCGTGAAACAGGGTTTCGACGTCCGCCTCCTCCACCACCTTCCCGGCGTACATGACGACGACGCGGTCGGCCATCTCCGCTATAACGCTCAGGTCGTGGGTGATGAAGAGGACGGCGGTGTTGATCCTCTCTTTGAGCTCCTGCATGAGCTCGAGAATCTGCGCCTGAATCGTCACGTCGAGAGCGGTCGTCGGCTCGTCGGCGATGAGGAGCTTCGGGTTGCAGCTCAGCGCCATCGCGATCATCGCGCGCTGTCGCATGCCGCCGGAGAAGCGGTGCGGATACTCGTCGATGACTTCGTCGGCCCGGGGAATCCCCACGACACGAAGCATCTCGATTGCCCGGTTGCGGAGTTCCTTGCCGTCGAGGTGCTGGTGCAGGGCAATAGCCTCCATCAGCTGGTTCCCGATGGTGAATACCGGGTTGAGGCTCGTCATCGGTTCCTGGAAGATCATGGCGATCTCGTTTCCCCGAATGCGACGCAGGTCGTCCGGGGAGACACGAAGCAGATCCCGGCCCTCGAAGATGATCTCACCACCGTCGATGGATGCCGGAGGCGAGGGCAGGAGCTGCAGTATGCTCAGCGAGGTCACCGTCTTCCCGCATCCGCTCTCGCCGACGACACCGACGACCTCGCCCTTGCGGATTTCCAGGGAGATATCATCCAC
>CAZVXU010000308.1:0-2964 GCA_964631585.1 uncultured Spirochaetaceae bacterium
AGGTGATATGAAACCCGTAGTCCTCGTTCAGCCGGTTGAAGTACTCGCGGTCATATGGTTTCGCGTCAAAGAACGCGATGCTCGGCATAGTGGCATCCGCCATAGTGGCCCCCAATTCTGTATTCTCTTACCAAATAGAGACTAATAAACCTGACGAACAAGGTCAAATATTCGGGCGCGAACCGATACGCGTGGACCCAGCACCGGCAGTGAGCGGACCGGAGCCTGATCAGCGCTCCTCATCAGCCGGCGCCGCCGACCACTTCCCATCCCCCGGATCTCTCCGAGGCGAAGAGGGCGTCGAGGACCCGCTGATTGTCGAGGGCATCCTGCGGGGGAGTTGGCGCCGTGTCGGCCCCGTCACGACCGCGCGGGAAAACGCCTCGAGCTCGCCGCGGTAGTGATCGAAGGGACCAAAGGTCACCCGTCGCGTGCCGATATTGTCGGTGACCTGCACGCCCACGGGAACGTCGGGGTGGGTGTTGAATGGAATCTCGATTGTGACCACTCCGCTCGAGCCGAGGGCGGTCACGTGCTGGTGGGCAAAGGTCTGCGTGCCGACGGTGAACGTTGCCTGGGGCCCGCCGAAATCGAGTACGGCCGAGCTGAGCATGTCGATGCGCCATTCGGGATGCCGCGCGATGAGCGATACCACGCGCTCGGGTTCACGACCGGTGAGATAGCGCGCGGCCGATACCGCGTAGCAACCGATGTCGTAGAGCCCGCCACCGCCGGCGTCGTAGATGTTCCTGATGTTCGCGGGATCGGTGTTGTTGTAAAAGAAGGTCGCCTGCACGGCGTTCAGTGTGCCGATGTTTCCGGTGCGGATGAGGTCGCGCGCGTACCGCCACTGCGGATGGAAGCGGTACATGAAGGCCTCCATTAGCAGCACGTCACGTTTCCTGCAGTGGACGATGGCTTCCTCCACCTCGCCTGCGTCGAGGCCGAGCGGTTTCTCGCACAGGATGTGCTTCCCCGCATCGGCCGCCTTCTTAATCCACTCCAGATGCAGGTGATTGGGAAGCGGGATGTAGACGGCCTCCACCTCATCATCCGCGAGCAGCGCCTCGTAGGAGCCGTAGTGCCGCGGAATGCCGAGTAATCCGGCGGTCCGTTCGGCCGCCGCGATGTCCCGCGAGGCAATCGCAAAGAGCTCCACGCCCTCGGCCTCCTGCGCCGGCAGCGATACCTTCTTCCGAAAATGACCCGATGCCCCGAGGACTCCCCATTTCACCGCATTGGTTTCGGTATTCATGCCCCAAGCCTACTATCCCGCGCCCGCGCCTGCAAGCACGATTCCGAGGGTTGCCACGCCCACCGCGTCGCCGCGTCACCGACGGTCAATGCCGCCGAGAAATCCCTCGAGGTGGGGCACGATGTCTGTGCCGAGGTCCTCGCAGACGAAGTGGCCGGCCTCCTCGAATCGCAGGGTACGGGTGTTTCGAAAGAGCGCTTCCCAGGTGCGTAGCTCATCCGGGCCGAAGAGGTGGTCATCCCCTCCCCACAGCAACATGGTAGGGCGGGAGGAAATCTGGGGCTGCCGGTCGCGGACGGCCTGCAGCCACCGCGATGCACGGACGAGCTCCCGCTTCAAGATGCGGATGCCCTCGCGGCCGATGCTCGCTCCGCCGTAGGCGCTGCGGCGAAATCGCCGCTCGGCGGAAACCGGCCAGAACCAGGAGTTCATCGCCACCACGGCCCGCAGCCGATCGGGCGCGCTTAGGTTATGTGCTGTTTACACAACCTATTCGCACTACTTCGAGCAGAACCTTCATGTGTTCAAATCTCCGGCCTTTCTCGCCGATGTCACCCAACACATCCCGCCGAAAGGCTTGCAGCTCATTTGTCGGTACGGCCTCTACGCAACGCGTACAACGGGACGCTGGGAGGCGATGCTATGGGAGACCGTCGCCAAAACCGGTGATCTTGCCGCGCTTCGACCGTTTCGGGAACACTGGGTTGCGGCACTGGAACGCTTCGAGACCGAAATACGTCGGGACAGCCTTTTTCAGGAGACAGAGAAATAGAAAACGAAAACCAATAACCGCTCCGGAAAAAATGAATCGGGGCTTATGTAGAGATCAAATGATACTATTGTTGAGAGGCGAACAAGCCACCGCACGAGATAACGCCCTCGATACTCAGTCTCTGCGGCCAGATTCATGAGCGCCTTGGCCAATGCAAAGGGTTGTTGACTACCGGACGAATGACCAGGTATCCGAAAATCTAACTCATTATAGCGCTGAAATAGACATAGCGCTGAAATAGACGAGCACCGACAGCACCCATGCGGCGACCACGAACGTCCGCTCGCCGTCGGACAACATCCCGCCGGCGCGGCGATAACGCACCGCGAACTACACGTCCTATTCGGCGTATTCCGTGACGGTCGCCGATCCAGGGGACCTTTTTGCCGTCTTCTTGAGTTCCGACAGCGTCCGGGAGACCCCCGTCTGGGATAGCGGAGTCTCGTGAGGCGGAACCACGAGAACCGCCGCGGACGCGGACAGCAACGGAAACGTCCGGACGCTCCCATCCCGGTCGGGAGCGGTAATTCCCCCGGCGGCGAGGTGCTCTGGTTCGTAAAACGCGCGGCTGTCCGCGGAAAAGCGCGCCAGGACCTCCTCGACGAGCGCGATCGCAACCGGGACATCCGGTATATCACGCTCCATGAGGGCAAAAAAATCATCCCCGCCAACGTGGCCGGCAAAGTCACGCTCTGTTATACCGGTGATGCGCAGAAGATCGGCAAACACCTGGATCACCCGGTCCCCGATCCGAAAGCCGTAGAAATCGTTAAACGGTTTGAACGTGTCAAAATCGAAATAGGTTATCACCGCGGCGTGTGGTGCCGGATCGCTCACGCGCGAAAGCCGGTCGGCGACAACGGTGTTTCCCGGCAGCCGGGTCAACGGATTCTGGTCCCGGGCGGAAGCTATCTCCCGTTCGTGGAGGATCTTGAGG
>CAZVXU010000309.1:0-1776 GCA_964631585.1 uncultured Spirochaetaceae bacterium
AAGACGCGTGTCATCACCGTGAAGATTGCCCACATGATCGAAGAACTCGGCCTCGACCCGCGCTCCATCCTCGCCGTGACCTTTACCAACAAGGCGGCAGGCGAGATGAAGGAGCGGGCGGCGGGCCTCGCGCCGGCGGCGCAAAACACCATGATCCGGACCTTCCACTCCTTCGGGGCGTGGTTCCTCCGGCGCAACGCGCAGCTTCTCGATATGCCCTCGGGCTTCTCGATCTACGACGATGACGACAGCGTGACGCTCCTTCGTTCGCTCTACCCCGACGAGAACCGCGCGACGCTCAACGCGGTAAACCGGCGCATCAGCCGGGCCAAGGACTACGGGCTCTCGCCGTCGGACGACCTCTCGGAGATCAGCGCGGACCCCGCCTTTGCCGAGCAGTACCGCCGCTACGAGACGCGCCTGCGGGAAATCGGAAATGCCGACTTCGGCGATCTCATTCTGCTTCCGGTGCGCATTCTCTCGGAGCACCCGGAGGTACGTGATCGGATCCGCTCCCGGTTCCGGGTGGTGCTCGTCGATGAGTTCCAGGACTCGAACATCGCCCAGTACCGCCTGCTCGAGCTCCTCGCCGACCGCTCGACCTACGTCTGCGTGGTTGGCGATGATGACCAGTCCATCTACCGCTTTCGCGGCGCGGAGGTGCGGAACATCCTCACCTTCCACGAGACCTTCTCCGGCACCGACGTCATCCGCCTCGAGGAGAACTACCGCTCTACGGGCAACATCCTCGATGTGGCCTCGGCGGTGGTCGATCACAACGAGGGGCGCCTCGGAAAGACGCTGTGGACCCGCAAAGACCGCGGCCCGCTTGCGGTGCTTGCCGAGCTCAACGACGAGGAGGAGGAGGTCCACTACTGCCGCGAGGTGCTCTCCCGCGAGGACATCGCCGCCGGAGAGACGGCAATTCTCTACCGCACGAACGCCCAGTCACGGCTCTTCGAGACGGTCTTTCTGCGCGAGGGCATCCCCTACCGCATCGTGGGGACGCTGCGCTTCTACGAGCGCGAGGAGGTGAAGGATGCTGTCGCGGTGCTCAAGTTCCTCGCGAATCCGCGGGACGAGGTGAGCTTTCGCCGCATCGTGAACAAGCCGGCGCGCGGGATCGGCGCGACCACGCTCGAGAAGCTCGTTGCCGCCTCGGGAGAGACCCGCGGGGACCTGCGCGAGGCCCTGCGCGTTGCCGCCGCCCGCCTGAGTGCCCGCGCCGGCAACGCGGTATCGTCCTTTGCCGCGGCAGTCGACCGCGTGGAGGCCGCCTTCGGCGGGGAGAACCTTGTGCCGCTTCTCGATGCCGCCATCCACGAGACCGGCCTTGCCGACTATCACGCCGAAAAGGACGAGATCGCAGGGACGCAGAAGCTTCAGAACCTCGAGGAGCTCCTCAACGCCTCCTCGCTCTATGCGGGCACGCCCGAGGGGCTCGTCGAGTTTCTCGAGAGCATCGAGCTCGACAGCGCCCGCGAGCAGGAATCCGGCGACTCCCCCGACCGGGTGACGCTGATCACCATGCACAATACGAAGGGCCTGGAGTTCGACCGGGTCATCATCACCGGACTCGAGGAAGGGCTCTTCCCGCGCGGTGGCGAGGAGTCGCCCGATGAGCTCGAGGAGGAGCGGCGGCTGTTCTACGTGGCGCTCACCCGGGCCCGGCAATCGGTCCACCTCACGAGCTGCCGCTACCGCCGCATCCACGGGCGCCTTCTCACCTTCGTTCCCTCGCGGTTCCTTCGGGAGATCCCCGCGGAGTTTCTCGAG
>CAZVXU010000309.1:1876-2961 GCA_964631585.1 uncultured Spirochaetaceae bacterium
CGGCGGCGACGGAGCCGACGAAGAGGGGGGTGAGTTCGCCCCGGGTACCTACGTCTACCACGACGACTACGGCACGGGCATGGTCATCAAGAAGTGGAAGTCCGGGGTGAACGAGCTCGTTCGGGTGCGTTTCGAAAGCGGCAACATCGCGCAGTTCATCCCGCGCTACGCGCCGCTCGAGCGCATCGGAGGCGGGGAGCCATGAGCGAGCCCGGGCCTGAGCGCCGGCCTGCGCTTCCGGAGATCCGGCGGGCCCGCGACTATCACCTCTACGACGGAAACGGCCGCCGCTACCTCGACCTCTATCAGAACGACGGACGTGCGATTCTCTCTCATCGCCCGAAGGGTCTTGCGAAGCGCCTCAAGGGCGCAGTCGATCAGGGTCTGTGGGGCGACTATCCATCGGTTCACACCCGGCGCCTCGAGGCGGTGCTGCGCACGCTCTTTCCCGCGCACCCCGAGGTGCGCCTCTACGCAACCGCCGAGCGGGCCGTGGCGGCCGCAGGCGGAGCGGTGGTCGACCCGGCGCTCGGCGCCGGCTCCGGCGAGGAAGCCGAAGCTCCCGGCCGGGCCGCGCGTGGCCCGCGGGCGGCGTGGTGGCGGCCCTTTCTTCCCGCAGCCGCCCCGGAGCTCCTCCTCCCGGTGCTGCCCTTCCCTGCGAGCTTCGCGCCGCAGCCTGTGTGCGCGGTGCGGCCCGGCATGCTTCCCGACTCCGACGCCGTCTCTCCGGTACCGCTCTCGGGGCTTGTTCAGGCGGCCCACCTGATCGCGGCGACCGTTGCGGCGGAAGGCGCCGCGGCGCCCGGATCCCCCGGAGCGGTCGGCGGTGCCGCCGGTCTCGGGGGTGTCGGCGATGCCCGGGGACCGGTCCCCGCCGCCGCCGTGTATCCCATCACCCTGTTCGACGAGCGAGATCTCACCCTCTGGCACCGGCGCGGCCCCTACCTGCAGCTGCGCTGCACCGAGGAAAGCTTTCCCGGGGTCTTTGCGGCCTTCCTCGATGCGGGTATTATCATCAATCCGGACTTCCCCGGCCCGAGTATCCTTCCGCAGTGGTGCTCGCGGGGGGAGTTTGAAAAGTTCGT
>CAZVXU010000310.1:0-2899 GCA_964631585.1 uncultured Spirochaetaceae bacterium
AACGACAACGAAAAGAGGTAGAAGTTCACCGGCCGGTTGAACACCGGATCAGTGGTCTGGGCGGTCGTCTGATTGACGAACAGAAGTGCGTTCTCCCACAGCCCCATGGCCCAGGAGCCCATGATGGCGGCGAGCACGACTGAAGCCGGAAAAGCTAAGAGACTCTTAGTCTCCCCCTGCACTTTGCCGGCTGCCGTTTTGAGGTTCCAGAACAAAAACGCGAAGGCAATGACGAAGCCTATCGCAAAGAGGACAATCCTGGTGAAGATCTCCGTCCAGAAGCGACTCTCGTAGCCGAGGCCGCCGAACCACAGGTGTTCAGAATAGATGAAAAAGAACACGTTTATGAGAATCAGGAGCACGATCGTGCCCAGGAAGGTGAGGCCACCCCTGATCAGCCGGGTCGTGAGCGCCTTCTGCTCCATGTTGCCCGAGTTCTTCAGGGTGCGTAATAGCGGCAGCGCGCCGATGGCCAGAACGAGAATGCCGAGAACAGTAAACATACGGACTCCTTTTGCGGGCTACGCCGCGGCGTAGCCGAATACGACTGCGAGAATGAGCACCACACCGTTTAGCCTACTCAGAGCGGGCGCTGCAATGAATAGTCCAAAACGGTTAGCGCAGTTCGGCGCCGCTTTCCCGCGGTTTGCTGTCAACTCCGGCAGGTTTGTCTTTACCAGCTGCTGTTGGCATACTAGAATGTGAGAGCAAGGAAGGGAGAACGATATGGAGAATCCGTTTCGCACAGGAATCTATGCTGGCCTCGGCCTCGCGCTGCGCACCCGGGACGCGGTTCTGGAAACAGGCCGCCGCGTTGCGCGGGAAAGCAGCATGAGCGAGTCGGAGGGTCGCAAGTTCG
Organism: uncultured Spirochaetaceae bacterium; assembly: GCA_964631585.1. GTDB lineage: Bacteria > Spirochaetota > Spirochaetia > DSM-27196 > PWMO01 > JAAAOH01. Next base: position 860 of record CAZVXU010000310.1, read on the forward strand.
TGGACAACCTGCTCAAACAGAGTGAAGACACACGAGGCAGGCTCTCCGGACTCGTCGAAGAACGCGTCGCCGACGTGATGGAACGCCTCGACGTGGCCAAGCGGTCCGACATCGAGCGCCTCGAGCAGCGCATCGCCGAGCTCGAGACACAGCAGCAGAAGACAGAGCGGAAGAAGTAGTCGACCCGGCAACCGTAGGGCTGCGGCCCGACCCGAAAGGAGGGTATCATGCACATTACCAGCTCAGCATTCGAGCATAACGAGAGAATTCCGGCCAAATACACATGCAACGGTCAGAACGTCAATCCGCCCCTGCGGATCGAGGACATTCCTCCGGGCACGCAGAGCATGGCAATCATCGTGGATGACCCCGACGCGCCCGGAAAGACGTTTCTTCACTGGCTCATCTGGGATATCGAGCCGACCAACGAAATCGCGGAAAACACGGCACCCGGCACCCAGGGCCGCACCGATTTCGGAAAGCCCGCCTACGGCGGCCCCTGCCCACCCTCGGGCACGCACCGCTACTTTTTCCGGGTGTACGCCCTCGGCACGACCCTCGGTCTTCCCGAAGGGAGCTCGAGAGCGGATCTCGAGCAGGCCATGAAGGGACACGTTCTCGCCGAGGCGGAGATCATCGGCCTCTACGCGCAGCCGTAGGCGCGGGAAACCGGAGGGACGGACAGTCATCGAGCGAGCTCAGAACTAGGAATCGGAGCCAGAAATCAAAACCAGAGAAAGGAAACAGTGAATGGAATACACACGCCTTGGTTCGACCGGCACGAAGGTCTCGCGCATCTGTCTCGGATGCATGAGCTATGGAACGCCCGAGTGGCGCGAGTGGGTACTGCCCGAGGAAGACAGCATGCCGTTCTTCCGTCGCGCGCTGGAGGCGGGAATCAACTTCTTCGACACCGCCGACATGTACTCTAAGGGCGAGAGCGAGCGCGTACTGGGAAAGGCGATAAAGAAGTACGCGAAGCGCGACGAAGTGGTCCTCGCGACGAAGGTCTACTTTCCGAGCGCCGATCACCCCAATGCAAAAGGTCTGTCGCGGAAGCACATCATGGATTCAATCGATGCCTCCCTCAAGCGACTCGACACCGACTTCGTCGATCTCTACCAGATTCACCGCTTCGATCCCGACACGCCGATCGAAGAGACGATGGAGGCCCTCGATGACGTGGTGAAGGCCGGCAAGGCCCGCTACATCGGCGCATCGAGCATGGCCGCCTGGCAGTTTGCCAAGGCCCAGTACACCGCCGACCTCGGCGGACTCAGCCGCTTCGTCACCATGCAGAACCACTACAACCTGATCTACCGGGAGGAAGAGCGGGAGATGATCCCCTTCTGCGAGGATCAGGGCGTGGGGCTCATCCCGTGGAGCCCCCAGGCACGAGGTTTTCTCGCCGGCTCACGCACCCGCGACAAGAGCGGGGAGACCGCACGCAGCAAGAGCGATTCGATCGCGCAGGATATGTACTTCTCCGACAGCGACTTCGACGTGCTCGAAGCGGCGCAGGCCGTTGCGAAAGACAAGGGGGTGAGCTCCGCGCAGATCGCCCTCGCCTGGCTCATGCATCATCCCGCGGTGAGCGCCCCGATCGTCGGCGCCACGAAGATGAAGCACCTCGAAGAGGCCATTGCCTCCGTCGAGGTCGAACTCTCCGAGGAAGACATCTCTCGCCTCGAGGCACCCTACGTCACTCACCCCGTTCTCATGCCCGGTGCGGCGCAGGCGCAGAAGGCGGAGACAAAAGGATCGAAATAGGGGATCGAATATACACCGCACACGAGCGGCGGGGCCCACGAGGGGCCGTCCGCCGCTGAGGCGCGGGCGCGATTGCGCGCGGATCGACCTATTCGATCGGAATCCCGTAGCCCACGAGCAGGCTCAGGGAATTGCCGAACACGTCGAAGTTGTTCTCGAACCGCGAAAGTATACGCGTGTAGCGAAGCTCACCGATGAGCACGCCCGGATCGATGGGATACTCGTAGCCGGCGCCGAGCGCAAGGCCGAAGAGGAGGCGGTTGTCGGGGG
>CAZVXU010000311.1:0-2883 GCA_964631585.1 uncultured Spirochaetaceae bacterium
TGAAAGTCGTCACTCCACTGCGCGCGCAGGCCGTAGCCGCCCGCCTCGGTGCTGCGAACGACCTGCGGATCGTTCAGATCGCTCTCGGCGATCACAATGAGGCGGCGTCCGAGCTCCGCTTCGAGGCGGTGGACCGAGCTTCCAAACTCCTCGAGGAAGTTCACCGCAGACTTGTCGTAGAAGGCGTGGACCGCGTCCACGCGCAGCCCGTCCGCGTGGTAGTCGCGCAGCCACATGTGCGCGTTGTCGAGGAAGAAGCGGCGGACTTCATCGCTCCCCCCTCCGTCGAGGTTCACCGCCGAACCCCATGGCGTGCGATAGCGCTCGGTGAAGTAGGGGCCGAACTCGTGAAGGTAGTTTCCCTCCGGGCCGAGGTGGTTGTAGACGACATCTATGAGGACGGCCAGACCCTTTCCGTGCGCCGCATCGACGAACCGCTTGACACCGTCCGGGCCACCGTAGGCCTCGTGCGGGGCAAAGAGGTTGACCCCGTCGTATCCCCAGCCCCGCGTGCCGGAGGCCGCGGCAAGAGGCATGAGCTCCACATGGGTAACGCCGAGATCGACGAGGTAATCCAGTCGCTGTATTGCCGCGTCGAGCGTGCCCTCCTCGGTAAAGGTGCCCGGATGGAGCTCGTATATGAGCGCGCGGGACAGGGGGACCTGTTGGAACCCCGTGTCGCTCCAGCGGAACTCCTCGTGGCGCACCCGCAGGGAGGGGCCGTGCACCCCTTCGGGCTGTCGCTGCGACCGCGGATCCGGTCGCGGATCTCCGCCGTCGATGGAGAACGCATAGGGTCTCCGCGAGAGGTCGGCCGTCACCGCGACGTGCCAGTAGCCCCTGTCCGTCGCCTCCATGGAGTATCGCTCTTTATCGACTATGAGATCAACTCCGGACGCCTCAGGCGCCCATACCTCAATTCGCTCTGTCGCTGCTCGCTCACTCACTTTTGTCGGCCCCCTCCCGGGCGAGTATACACACGGGTACCGTTCCGAGAAGCTCGGAAACACGCACCTTGCTGCCGTCGTAGCGCTCGTCGGTGAGCACGCTCCTCCACTTCCCCGACGGAAGCTTCAGATAGGTGTTGCCCCACTTGCCCCCGAGCGTGAGCGGCAGGCGGGGCACGACGGTTATGGCCCGGCCGGTGTCGCTGCTTCCGCGGACGAAGGCAAAGCAGTGGCCGGCAGCATCGCCGCCGGCTTCGAGCGGCTCGTAATCACCCTCGGGGCCAAAGGCATCCGGCAGAGAGGCGCGGAGCGCAAGCACCCGGGCAATCAACCACAGCTTGGGCAACCCTTCGTCGAGGCGGTCCATGATCTCCCCGGGAGACAGATTCGGAAGCTCGGAAAGCATCCGCTCCCGGGCGGCGAAATCCACCAGTCTGCGGTTATCGGGGTCCACCAGACTCAGATTCCAGAGCTCGCTTCCCTGATACACGTCGGGCACCCCCGGAGAGGTCAGCTTCAACGCCGTCATGGCGAGACTGTTCACCCATCCTGCCTGCCGGATGCGCCCGACGAAATCCCCGGCCATCGCCATGAACTCATCATCACCCATGATTCCCTCGACGAAGGTCCGCAGCGCCGCCTCGTATTCCACGTTCTGCGCCGTCCAGGACGTATGAGTCTTGGCCTCACGGGACGCTTTCTCCACATAGGTGAGCATTCGCCCGGTGTCGATGGGCCACGCCCCGACCAGCGTCTGGTAGATGAGGTACTCCATGTTACGATCCGGCTGCCCCGCGGTGCGATACGGCTCGTTCTGCACGCTTGCCGAGTGAACGAACTGCTCCCATTCGGCGGGGATTTCGGAGAGAACCGCGAGCCGCATACGAACGTCTTCCGCACGCTTGGTATCGTGAGTGGAGCTCGAGAGCATGCCGCGGGGCGAATGCGCGGCGCGGTAGCGGTACTCATCGTGCAGCTCCGCCACATCGGTTCCGAACACCCCCGGATCGCCTCCCACCTCGTTCAGCATGGTAAAGCGATTGTAGCTGTAAAACGCGGTGTCCTCGGCTCCCTTGGCCATAACGGGCCCGGTGAGCTGCTGCAGGCGCATGACGAGCTCCCGCTCGGCGTCCCCCGGAAACTCGAGGAGCATCACCCCCTTCAGAAACTCAAACAGCTCTCCGTCGATCTCGGGGCGCCGCTCTTTGGCCTCGGTAAAGACCGTTTCGATTATGTCACGGTCCTCCTCCCGCACCTCTCCGAGCCCGGCACGGACATAGGTGCGATATACCGGGAAGCCGGCCACGATCTCGGTAAGCGCGTGGCCAACCTCATCGCGGCCGTAGTCGCGGTAGCGACGATGATCGAGGCATACCTGCATCGCGAGCTCGGTCAGGCGGTTCAGATCACTTCCGAGGAGATCGTTCATCACCATGCACTTCTTCTCGCGCAGTACTTCGCGGTAGTCGGTCGGTTCGGCGGTGAAATAGTGGTAGAAGTCGGTAAAGCTGGTCTCGTTCTCCGCGGCAACAAAGAGACCGTCGGTGACGGTCATGAAATCGTAGCCGGTCGTTCCCTCCACCGGCCAGGCATCGGGGATACGCTCGCCGCGGTGGAGAATCTTCTCTGCCACGATCCACGCCTCGGGCGCCTGGTCGCGCAACCGCCGGAAGTACTGCTCGGGATCCCGAAGGCCGTCGGGATGGTCGATACGGACTCCCTGCAGGGTTCCGTCGGTCAGCCATCCGAGAATCAGACGGTGGGTGTCGCGAAACACCTCGTCGTCTTCGATCCGAAGCGCCACGAGGTTGTTGATGTCAAAAAAGCGCCGGTAGCCGAGGTCGCTGCGCGCAATGCGCCAGAGGGCAAGCCGGTAATTCTGGTCGGCAAGCAGGGTATCCATGAGGTCCGGATCCTCGTTGATGCGCCGGACCTC
>CAZVXU010000312.1:0-2867 GCA_964631585.1 uncultured Spirochaetaceae bacterium
CGACCCGCCTGGCGAGCACCTGTCGCTCGCGCAGTCGCACCACGACCAGGAGAATCAGCAGGCCAAAGAGGATGTAGCCCGCGATCGCCCACCACCGTCGCCACGGAGGTGACTGCACGATGAGCTCAACTTTCGCGGGTGCCACACTCCACACCCCGTCGCTGTTAGCACCTTCCACCAGGAAGGTATAGCGGCCGCCGGGAAGGCGTGTGTAGTTGGTGTAATTCCGCGTGCCGCTGTTGGTCCACTCCTCGTCGAAGCCCTCCAGCTTGTAACGATAGGTGTTCTGCTCCGGGGATGCGTAGTCGAGGGCGACGAACTCGAAACCGACCGACCGCTCGAGGTAGGAGAGGTTGATTCGGCTCCCATCGAAAGTCACGTCGCGTGGCTTCAGCGACTGTCCCCAGATCGACACATCCACGATGTGCATGCGCGGGCGGTGGGTGTTGGGGTCGCGGATGGGTCCGTCGAGCACGGTGACTCCGTGGCCGCCGCCGAACCACAGTGAGCCGTCGGCATTCCGCATTGCTCCGCCGGAAAATCCCAGGCCGCCGATGCCGTGCTCCTCGTCGAGATTGCGGAAATGCTCGCGTGCGGGGTCAAAGACCGAAATGCCGTTTGAAGTCCCGAGCCACAGCCGCTCCTCGTCGTCCTCGAGAATGGAGACCACGGTGTTCGCCGGAAGCCCGTCCTCGCGGGTGTAGTGCTCGAAGGCATCTCGCTCGCGGTCGTAGCGATTGAGGCCGCCTCCGGTGGTCCCGATCCATAGCGTCCCGTCGCTAGTCTCGTAGAGCTTCCGGCAGGTGTTCGAGCTGAGGGTGCGGCGGTCTTCAATATCGTGGAGATATCGAACCCAGGAACGGGACTCGCGATCGAAGCGGTTCAACCCCCGATTCGTCGCCACCCAGACATCACCTGTACTGTCTTTGTGAATGTCGTAGACGAGACTGTCGCTGAGACTCGTCGGGTCGTCGGGGTCGTGGGGAAACCGCTCAACCGTGCCTCGCGAAGTGTCCCAGAGGAAGACTCCCGCGGAATAGGTGCCGATCCACAAGAGCCCCGGGGCTTCCTGCTCGAAAGCGTAGATGATGTCCGCGGGGATGGAGGCGGAATCAGCCGGGTCAGCCCGAAAGGTCTCGAACCTGTCGGCATCACGGTCATAGCGGTTGAGCCCGTCGTTCGTGCCCACCCAGAGCGTTCCCGATTGGTCCTCGAATACTCCCGTCACGATATCGTCGCTTATTCTGCGGCCGGGATCCGCCGCGCGGGCGCGGTAGTGAATCATGCGGTCGTCCGCCGAATCATAGCGATTCAGGCCTCCGTTGTAGGTCCCGATCCACAGCGTGCCGGTGCTGTCGCGCATGATCACGGTCACATTCCCGCTGGAGAGGCTGCCCTCGCGCTCGGGATCGTGCTTGAAACGCACACGATATGTGCGGCGCCGGGAGAACCGGTTTACACCGCCGCCGTTAGTGCCGATCCACAACGCTCCTGCATCGTCGTAGGTGAGCGAGTACACGGTATCGTGGGAGATGCCGAAGTCTTCCCGCCCCCGACGGCTGAAGTTGTCGATCGCCCCTGTCACCGTGTCGAGGCGAAAGAGCCCACCGCCCCACGTGCCCGCGAAGACGTAGCGACGATCGGCACCGGCCACCGCATACGTCCGCGTGTCGGCGAGCTCGTACGCGCGGAGGTGGTCTGTTGTCGGGTCGTAGCGAACGAGCCCCGTGTCCCACACGGCAAGCCACATCGAGGAAGGCCCCGACTCCATGATGTCCATCACCGCCGGCGAGTCGAGACGGCTCGAGTCGACGGGAGTACGCAGCTCGGCGCGTTCTGCGTCGAGAAACGAAAGCCCGCCGTAGGTGCCGATCCACAGTCGATTATTCGCATCTACATGGAGGGAGCGCACGGTCTGATGCGGGAGCTCTCCCGGCTCCGACGAGAGGCCAACCCGCGCGATCTGTCCCGTTTCAGGATTGAGGCGATTGAGCCCGTCGAGCGTCCCGACCCACACCACGCCGTCCCGATCGCGAATCACCGATGTAACGACGGCGTTCGAGAGCGAGGAGGCACCCTGCTGCGCCCCGTAGTTGGTGAACTGCTCAGTGCGCATATCGAAGCGCGAGAGTCCGTCGTATGTGCCGACCCAGAGGACGGGATCCTGAGGATCCTCGTAGACTGTCTGCACAAGATTATGCGGGAGAGAGTTTTCCTCGAAGGGAACGTGCTCGAACACCTCGACCGATCGCCCGTCGTAGCGATTCAGCCCCGCTTGGGTCCCGAACCACAGAAAGCCGTAACGGTCCTGCACGATGGCCGAGATCGACGCGTTGGACAGGCCGTCACGGCGACCGAGATGGTCGAAGTAGGCGACCTCGGGAGAGACCACCTGCGCCGGGGAGATGACGGGGACCAGCACAAGGATGAGGGCGGCGAGGGAGTAAAGCATGCGCATTTTTGACATCTGCGTCCGGGGCGACTGCCGCGGCCCCATGCCGGTAGTATAGCGCGCAAAACCCCGGCCGACAACGGTCCGTTTCTCTTTCGCGAGAGCTACCGGGCGTCGTTCAGTGATTGTAATCGGTACACGATTGCCTGCCCGAAGACCGAGACGCCGGAGTTGAGGACCACCAGGCCGACTGTGCCCATCATGAACCAGGGCTCCGCCACCGCCTTGCGGATGACAGCCTCGCCTACTATGCTCACGCCCGCACCAACGAGCAGGAGCCCGAGAACCGAATAGAGTAGCCAGAGTGTTCGTGCCTGCATTGGCTCAAGGTAGGTGGTGGGAGCCCGCGCGGCAACCGGCACATCGACACGGGTCCCGATCAATGCTACGATTATCGAAACCTCCCGTATAGGAG
>CAZVXU010000313.1:0-2862 GCA_964631585.1 uncultured Spirochaetaceae bacterium
CTGAGCCCGAAGGGCCCGCCTTTGATTTCGCGGTTCCGGAGGTGACCATCCCCTTTCAGCCGCGCTGGAGCGAGCCCGTGCGCCTTACGCGTACCTATCCCGTCGATGCCGAGGACGAGGAATCACGGTCCTCGGTCACCCTCAACTGGCTGCTCCCGCCGGTCACCGATTCCTTTCAGACCCTCGCCATCGAGGTGCTAACGGAGATCCTCCTCGGACATTCGGGCTCGCCGCTCTACCGCGTCATTTCGGAGTCGCCACTGGGGGAGGATCTCTCCGCTCCCACCGGAATCGAGACGGAGCTTCTCGAGATGGGATTCTCGGTGGGCATGCGTGGAACCGAGGCGGAGCGGGCCGAGGAGATCGAGGAGCTCATCCTCGGCGAGCTTCGGCGCCTCACGCAGGAGGGAATCGATCCCGACCTGGTGACGGCGGCCCTTCGTGCGGTGGAGTTCCGGAACCGCGAAATCAAAGGCGGGCCCTTCGGGCTCAGGCTCATGCGAAAGGCACTTCGGGGCTGGCTGCACGGTGAGATCCCGGAGCAGACGCTCGAGTTTACCCGCTGGTTCGAGGACCTGCGCCGCGCGGTCGACACCCAACCGCGCTTCTTCGAGAAGCTCATCGAGGGGCACCTCCTCGATAACCCGCACCGGAGTACCCTCATCGTCGTACCCGACGCCGATGAGGCGAGGCGCCGACGCGAGGCCGAGGAGGCGGAGCTTGCCCGGCAGACCGAGGGCATGGACGAGGCCGAACGGCAGGCGGTGCGGGAGGCGCAGGATCGACTCCTTGCCCTGCAGAGCGAGCCAGACGCTCCCGAGGACATCGCGAAGGTGCCGTTTCTCACCGTTGAGGACCTGCCGCGGGAGATTGAGGTCATTCCCGCCGAGCACACCGAGGCCGACGATGGTGTGCCCTTGCTCGTGCATCGACTCTTCACCAATGGCGTCGCCTACCTCGATTTTGCCTTCGACCTCGATGCAGTCCCCGATCACCTCCATGATTACCTCATGCTCTACACCGCCGCTGCCACCGAATGCGGGCTTACCGACATGAGTTATGAGGACCTCGCCCGTGAGCTCGCCACGCACACCGGCGGGCTGACGCTGCAGCTCGATGTGGGCACGCGCGCCGACGAGGAGTCCGAGCTTCGTCGCTATCTCTACGTGCGGATGAAGGCGCTGCCCCGCTCGCTTCCGGAGGCGCTCAAGCTTCTCGAGGGCGTTCTGCTGCGGCCGAACTTCGCCGACGGTGAGCGACTCGGCACGGTCGTTCGTGAGCTCAGGAACGATTTCCGGAGCTCGGTTCTGCCGTCGGGACATTCCTACGTGGGGCTGCGAAGCGCCCGGGCGCTCTCGAGGACGGCCCGCATCGAAGAGCGATGGAAGGGACTGAGTCAGCTTCTCTTCCTCGAGCGACTCGCCGAGGAGGATACCGCTACCGTTGCTGCCCGCCTCGAGGAGCTGCGTGCCGCCCTTGTCGGTCGTGCCGGCCTGGCGCTTTCGGTTACCGCCGAGGATGAGGAGATCGAGCAGGTCACAACTGACACGCGCGCATTCGTCTCCCGGATTCGCCGGGTCGACGAGGAGTCGGCGGCGGACGCGGCGGCGGGAGCGGCCGGAGATGCGACGGTGGACGAGGAGGCGCCGCGGTGGGAGTCGATTCTCGTCAGCGCGGGGGTCAATTACGTGGGGGCGAGTATAGAGGCGGCCCATCTGAGCGAGCCGGGACATGTCGCCGAGGCGGTGCTCGCCCACCTGCTGCGTACCGGTTTTCTCTGGGAGGAGATCCGCATGAAGGGCGGCGCCTACGGCGCGATGGCCGGCACCCGCGCGCTCGAGCGGGTGTTCAGCTTCGCCTCCTATCGTGACCCCAACATAGCGGAGACCCTCGAGCGCTTCGGCCGGGGTTTGCGCGAGACAGCGGAGCAGGGTATCGACCGGGCGAGCCTCGAGCTGGCGATCATCTCGGGGGTCGGGCGGGATTCCAGGCCGATGTCGCCGGGGCAGAAGTCGATCGTGAGCCTCAAGCGAAGCCTCTACGGCATATCCGACGAGCTTCGGCAGTGGAAGCGCGACGAGCTTCTCGCGGTCTCCGAGGATGCCGTGCGGGAGGCCGCCCGCCGGCTCGCCGACCGATTCGAAGGCGTCCACGCCAGCGTGATGGGCTCCCGTACCGCGGTCGAAGAAGCAGCGTCCGAGTATCCGGGGATTCTCGATCATACGCTTGAACTTCATCTGTAACGGGTATAGAGTTCGTCCAGAGATGATGAAACGTCGGGTAATAGGTCGAGTACTGATATGTGCTGCCGCGGTCCTGATTGCTGCGGCGGTGGCACCGTCCGCGTTCGCACAGGACGAGGACCCCGCCCTCTACGCGGTCGGCGCGCTCGGCGCGTCGAACCTCTACTCCTCATACGTGGTCCTTGCCACCGTCGCCGACGGATATGCAAGCGCGAGCTACAGCGAGAACACCGCCCGCGACCTCGCCGAGGAGTCGATCGCCCTCCACGAGAGCTCGGTGGCCGCGTTACGCCGCCTCGTCGACTTGAACGTCGTATCCGCGAGCGATCGCAGCATCGTTGCCGACATGATAGAGGCACACGAGCTCCTCATTAACCAGGCCGAGGGCCTGATGGCCTACATCGACGATCCCGAAAACTCCGAGATGTTTCAGCAGTATCGCGAAGCCGCCTGGGAGAAGATTTCCACGATTCTCGAGGACAGCCCTCCCGAGTGACGGCGATGTCACCCGTCGCAGGAAACACGCTCAGCCGCACACGCAGAATCTCCGCATCCTCGGTGTTGGGAGAGACGCCCGGATGAGCACCGATGTCGTCGCCGAGTACGGGGCCCTCGAGGA
>CAZVXU010000314.1:0-2855 GCA_964631585.1 uncultured Spirochaetaceae bacterium
AACTCGTTGATATCGAGCCAGCTCAAGCGCAGTTGCACCTTGCCCGCCTCGAAACGGGAGAAGTCGAGCATCTGGTTGATCATGTCGAGGAGCTTGAGGGAGTTTCGATACATCTGGCTGACGATCTGCTCCTGCTCCGCCGTGAGCCGGCCAAGATCGCCGGAGTAGAAGGCCTGCAGGGGCGCGAGGATGGAGGTCAGCGGCGTGCGCACCTCATGGCTGACGTTGGCGAAAAACTCGGACTTGAGCTTGTCGAGCGTTTTCAGCTCTTCATTGGCGCGCGCAAGGTTGTAGCGCCCGGCGAACTCGCGGAATCTCAGCCGCGTCGCGAAGTGCGAGCTCAATACCACCAGCACGATGGTGGAGAGGAAGAAAAAGTTGTTGTTGAGGAGCACCGCAACTTCGGTGATGTTGCCCGCGATAATGATCGGGATGATGTAGGCGACGTAGGTGACCACGCACACCAGGCCGGTTCGAACCGGATCGAGCGGCAGTATGGCGAGGAAGATGATGAGCACGAGATTGATACCCGCATAGTACGGGCTGAGATACCCCTCGGTGATGTGTACCATCAGGACGATGGAAAGCGTCCCCGTGAAGAACTCCACCATCCCGAGGCGCCTCGAATGCCTCTTTGCCGGCCCCGTGAAGGTAAGCGCAAACACAAACGCGCTGACCGCCAGGACGCCACCGCGAATCAGGTAGAGCTCTCGCATCTGGTTCGGGTATACGAAGACGTCGAGCACGCCGAACAGCGGAAACAGGATGCTCGCCATGATGGTAGTGATTCGAGTGTCGCGTTGGGCTTTCTCGGCAAGCTCCGCGTTGAAGGCATCGTAGAGCTCGGCCTGGTATTGTCTACTCATGACCTACCCACGGATCAGTGAGCATCGCACAGCCTGATCCCAGGGGAACATCCCTGTATTTGCAAGAAAGTGCGGCACGCCCGGCGCCCGGGTGCCGTCGGCGCGAACGGTAACTAACCTGCGCTGTCCCTCGATTCCACGAGTGAACACACCAGATCGAGGAAATCGCCCGTGGTTTCGATATAGAAGAGCTGCCCCTCGTCGATAGCGACGCCGAACTCCTTCTCGCAGGCTGCCACGATCTCCATCGCCATGAGACTGTCGATCCCCAGCTCCTCGCGTATCAGTGCATCTTCCTCGAAATCCTCCGGGTCGATGCGAGAAATGCCGGATACGATCCTGATGATCGAGCTTCGTATATCCGCCTGCGTCAGATCCGCCTTTGACTGCTCACTCATATGCACCTGTTGCTATGTTTAGAGTCGGTAGAACGTTCTCGGAACCTTATAGACAGCGATACGATGTTTCAGATAGTTGCGCAGCTCCTGCTGTAACTCTTCGAAGCCGTCCGCGCCCGAGACACCGATCCCGGCCTGCACCATGCCGTCGCGGAACGCCACGTCGGCCTCCGCGACACGGGGATGGGTGTTGATTGCACGCTCGACTTCCGCGAGGTCCGCCATGACGCCGTTGACCTTGCACGTGCGCTTCTTCTCGCGCAAGAAGACGAGATTGCCGTTCTCGAGCCTTCCGATGTCGCCGGTCCGAAACCAGCCGTTCGGGCAGGCGTTCCGGCTTTCGGCCGGCCGCCGGTAGTAGCCCGGGCTCATCGTCGGAATACGTATCAGTATTTCGCCGTCATCCGCGTCGATCCGACACTCCACCCCGTCGCTGAGCGGTCCGGCGGTTCCGGTGCGCACACGTCCGCGCCGACTCGCCGAAACCGGAGTGAACTCGGTAAGCCCGTAGCCGTGGCAGAGGTCTGCATCGAAAGCTGCGCCGATGCGGGCGTGCTCCTCCGTGCCCAGCAGGCTTCCACCCGAGAGAAGGGTGGTCAACCGGGAAAACGTCCGGTCCTTCGGTCGTGATCGATACAGCAAGCGATAGATCTCCGGGATCGCAATCACGTGCTCGATGTCGTAGGTGTGGAAGTAATCGAATATCGCCCGTGGATGGATGGTCCGCGCAATGACGGATGTCAGTCCGTACAGAACCGGGAAAATGACACAGCCGACGAGGGTGAAGATGTGGGAAATCGGAATACTGAACAGCATGCTCTGCCCCGGCAGCCCGTAGACCCCGTCCTGCAGGATGCGGGCGCCATGGAGATACTGCGCATGCGGGACCATCGCCCCGAGTGGATAGCCGAGACCCCGATAGGTGTAGTTGATCGAGGCCGTTGCGTCGGGGACGTCGACTGCCGCGATACCGGCATCGCCGCGCTGCCTCATGCGAAAGCCGTCGTTCTCCCGGGTGATGACCGTGCGTCCCTCGAGGTAGGGCGCGAGCGTCGGCAGGTGGTGCTCCTCGGTTACGACGGCGGCCGGATCGGCATTGGCAAAGATCTCGTCGAGCTCGAGGCTGCGGTACTCGAGCTTCGCGATCACCGGCACGGCCCCGATCTCGAAGAGGGCAAAGAGCATGAGGATGTGGTCGATGGAATTCTCGAGCAAGAGGGCCACCGCGGTCCGCTCGCCGATCCCCTCGGCACGCAGCGTCCCGGCAAGCCCGCGTATGCGGCTGCGGCACTCCTCGGCTGAGATCGCCCGGGGCTCAGCGCCGGGCTGCAGCTCCCGCACCACGGGGTGGTCGCCCCAGCGCGCAAGGCGCTCCGCGACGACCGCGGGAATGCGTGCCCCGAGCAGCCGATCCGCGGGTCCTCCCCCGCCGGTCATTCCGGTTTCTCCCCTGTCACGATGATCGCCTGCGGCGGTGTGCCGAGCGAACGGTGCACCGTGATGTTGGTAAAGCCGGTCTGCTCGAGCATCGCGGCAAGCTCATCTCCGGTGTAGAACCGGAACAGCCCGTCCTCCTCGAGCTCGAAGAGCG
>CAZVXU010000315.1:0-2847 GCA_964631585.1 uncultured Spirochaetaceae bacterium
CCATAGCTCAGCTGGATAGAGCGTTAGATTGCGGATCTAAAGGTCGGAGGTTCGAATCCTCTTGGGCATACCATTCGAAAGCCGCCACAGATGTGGCGGCTCCTTTTTAGTGAACAGGCAATAAAGTCGAATAACTAACGGTATAGGTATTGACCTCGGGGCACCAGGCGCATAGAATTCGCCTCAACTCATACTCCGTAGGAGGTAACGTAATGAAGGCAGTTTCGAAAGCAGCTGCACTGGCACTCGTGCTGGTGTTGGTTCTCAGTGGCTGTGTGACGCACGTGCACCAGGTTGGCAGCGGCGCGCAGGGCGGCCAGGTCGAAGAGGAAGTACAGTGGTATGCGCTCTGGGGTCTCATTGAGCTCAATGAGGTGGACTCCAACGAGATGGCCGGTGATGCCGATGACTACACCATCACCACCCAGTACACCGTTGTCGATGCACTCATCAGCATGGTAACCAACTACGTCACGATCTCTCGACGCACTGTGATGGTCGAGCAGTAACAACTCCTACTGTGAGCGGCTCCCGTTAGCGGGGGCCGCGTCACGGTTCCCTCCACCCTATGCACGCATCATTGCGATTCCCCCTTCTGCTCCTCGGCGTCGTTGTCTTTCTATCCGCCTGCGGTGCCTCCGACCGCCCGTCCACGGGCGACGCAGAGACCGCACCGGCGTATTCTTTTAACGTTGATCCCGACCTGCTCGGAGAGCAGTACGCAGACCGTGCGCTCGGTATCCAGCTCTCGCCGCCGGCCGAATGGAGCGAAGCTCCGTCTTCGCTGAGGGAAGAGATCGCGGCGCGGGTTACAGAGGGCGCGGATGTATCCGATGCAGAGTCGGCGCTTCGCGCACTCTTCATCGAGCGCAGCTCCGGATCGGCACTCGTCGTCTACGAGCCCCTCGAGCGGGATGACCCCGGCGCCGTGTTCGACCAGTGGGTCGGCCGCGAGGCCGAGAGTGCGGAGTTCCGCCACAACGGGCTGGACTTCTACCAGGCCCGCGTCGTCACCGAGGGGAGCGTGCGCTTCACCCTCGTCACCGAGGCGCGCGACGGCGTCGTCGCGGTCATTCAGTACATCCTTCCCCAGAGCCGCTTTCAGGAGATCGGCCGGCGCATCGAGTCCTCCATCGGCTCGATAGAGCCCTTCGGCGGAGAAAGCTGACACGGAGGGACCGTGCCGACACCCCTTTCCGGGGTCTGCCGAGAACAGCCCGACAGTTGAAATAATCCCCGTTTCCCTTTACATTGTGCCACGGAGAGATGGCCGAGCGGACGAAGGCGGTGGTCTCGAAAACCACTGAGCCCCTTTGGGGCTCCGAGGGTTCGAATCCCTCTCTCTCCGTCGTAAAGTTTCGTGTAAGGAGAGATGACCGAGTGGCTGAAGGTGCTCGCTTGGAAAGCGAGTGTGCCCTATCCGGGTACCGAGGGTTCGAATCCCTCTCTCTCCGAATCGGCCCCTTCAGTGTTGAGTGCCAGGCCCTGCGCAATCGGCTATCGCTGAACCCCGTCAGGCCCGGAAGGGAGCAGCGGTAGGCGACCGGTCGGTGTGCCGCAGACGGCTTGGCAGGAGCTGAAGGGGCTTTTCTTTGTGTAGACGAGCCGGACGAGCCATATGAATTACGAAGTAACGGCCACACGCAAACGGCCACGGAATTTCGACCAGCTCATCGGCCAGGAGTTCGTGGTTTCCACGCTCGGGAGCGCTCTCGCAGCCGGGCACATCGCCCATGCGTACCTCTTTTCGGGGCCACGCGGTGTGGGAAAAACCTCGGCGGCACGAATACTGGCGAAGGCGCTCAACTGTCCCGACGGGCCCGATGCGGAGGGCTGTGACGAGTACGAGGGCAGCGAGGAGATTCGCCTCGGCACGGCAATGGACGTGATAGAGATCGACGGTGCCTCGAACACCTCGGTCAATGACGTGCGCGAGATAAAAGACGAGGTCCTCTTCGCGCCGAACAGCCTGCGCTACAAGATCTACATCATCGACGAAGTCCACATGCTCTCCAACAGCGCCTTCAACGCGCTGTTGAAGACCATCGAGGAGCCGCCGCCCTACATCGTTTTCATCTTCGCAACGACCGAGATCCAGAAGGTGCCGGCGACCATCCGCTCCCGTTGCCAGCAGTTCAGTTTCCGGCTCATTCCCGTGGACCTCATCAGGGAGCAGCTTGCCGCCGCCTGCGAGGAGGCCGGCGTCACCGCCGAGGAGGAGGCGCTGTTCTGGATCGCCAAGGAGGCACGCGGGTCCCTTCGTGATGCCTACACCCTTCTCGACCAGGTCATCTCCTTCTCCGACGGATCGCTTACCTTCGACAAGCTCAAGGCCACCCTCGGTGTGGGCGGGCTCGAGCAGCTCTCGCGGCTCGTAAGCAGCTTCGCCGCCGGTGATGCGGCGGCCGCCCTCGAGCAGACCGGTGAGGTCCTCGATTCCGGCGTATCGGTCGAGCAGTTCATCATGGAGCTTGCCGAGTACTTCCGCAGCCTGCTCTTCGTGAAGCAGGGTGTCACGCGGGAGTCGATTCTCGGCTTTGCAGCCTCCCGCTTTCCGAAGGAGCAGGTTGATGGCTTCACCGACACGCAGCTGCAGCGGGCGCTCGAGCTGCTTCTCGAGCTCTACCGCTCGGTGCGGTACTCGCTCAACCAGCGCTTCGAGGTGGAGCTTGCCATGGCGCGGCTCTCCTCGCTTTCCTCGTTTATGACCTCGCGAGAGCTCCTCGAGCGGGTGAAGGAGCTTCGACGCGAGATTGCATCGGCGCCACCGCCGGCGGTGCCCGGGGCCTCCGATAGTCCGGCGGCCGGCGACCACGGGCCGCGCGGCGCCGGTACCGGCGCCGCGGC
>CAZVXU010000316.1:0-2845 GCA_964631585.1 uncultured Spirochaetaceae bacterium
TCAGTGTCCTCCATTCCTTCAATCGTATGCCTCGTCGGGTCGGTGTGTAAACGGCTGCTTTTTGTTCGGCAAAAATTTTCGGCTTGACAAAGTCGTAAAGCGGTAAAAGCCTAGAAAAAGAGACAGGTAGCGCAAAATAGGTTGCGTGAAGGAGGAGCACATGAGACAGGAAAGGAGCAGAAAGCGTCTTTGGTCGGCCGTCGCCGTCGTCGCATTGTTGAGTATCGCCCTGACCGCGGCGTCCGTGCCACAGAATGTCCTGGATGCCGAAGCGGGTATGGGATACCAGCAGGTCGGAGAGGAGTCCGAAGATGGTGTGCAGATCGTCAAGCCTGCCGACACGGCCCGTGAGGCGTGGCCATACGTCGAGCTCGACGTTGAAGAGGTGAGAAAGCGCGGCCATACAGGCCACCACGACGGCTCGTGTGCCTATGGGTCTTTCAATGCCATCATCGGGCTTCTGCAGGAAAAGATCGGCAGTCCCTACAATCAGGTACCCACGTACATGCTTCATTTCGGACGAGGCGGTGTTTCCGGAGAGGGTTCAGCGTGCGGTACGGTCGTCGGATCGCTGGCTGCAATCAACCTCATTACGGGAGAAGATTATCGCCCTCTGGCCTCGGAGCTCGTCGAGTATTATCAGACAACAAAGTTCCCGACAGACATATCCAACCAGTATGCGGTGAACCATGAGTTTCCGGGAGACGACTACTACGACAAGCCGCTGCCGCAGACCGAAGCCCCGTCGATAAACTGCGAAGAGTCTCGCGGCGAATGGGTCGAGGAATCCGGCTATGATCTGAGCTCCGAAGAGCGGCACGAGCGCTGTGCACGATTGACCGCGGACGTTGCCGCCAAAGCCGCCATGATTCTCAACGAATGGCACGCGTCGCAGCTGGTGGCGGTTGCCGACCCGCGGGCCGAGCTTTCAAACATCTTCCCCCGCGCGAGCTTTGAGCAGGTCGAGGGCCACGTCCACAGAGTGATGCGAAACGGGCAGTTGATCGGATACGCCGGTATCGGCGCGGCGCCCGGATACAAGGACAACATCGTGGTGGCGGTCGGCATCGGACTCGACCGGCGGATTCGTGGCGTGCATGTGGTCGAGCAGAATGAAACGCAGGATATCGGTTCCAGGGTTGCCGAGGATGACTTCCTGAGCCAGTTCGAGGGCGTGACGCTGCAGCAGGTAGGGCTGCAGTCCGCCGGTGGCCGCGTTGACGGTGTGTCCGGCGCTACGGTGAGCTCCGAGGCGGCAACGAAGGCGGTCCGTGAGCAGGTCGAGACCCTGTACGAGTATTTGCAGTAGCCCTGCGGTAGACGGTAGGTGGCGGAGGCTGAGGTCAGAGCATGTGAGGGGCGTCGAGGAAGATGTTCGTCCTGTCTGAGCGTGCCTCGATGAGAATGTTCAACACGTCTCCGTCCCGCTCGAAGGAGAGAAAAACGCCGTCCGGCACAACACCCTCGTCCTCTCTGCGGAGCTTCCATCCCGCAATGGGGAGATGCTGCTTGTACCAGTCGGTGGTCTCGCCGAGGGGGGAGCAGGTGCCGATGTCGATCCATACGCGCGGGGTTCCTTCCGGAGTCTCCGTACGGTGTTGTATGACCACGCCGCCCGAGAGCGGCACCTGCGAAAGCTCGGCATACTCTCTCCGTAGATCCTCGTCACCTACGAGCTCGCCGTCTACCGTAGCGAGGTCCTCCGGCGGGGTGGTTTCCGCCTGCGCGGAGTCGCCGGCATAGGGGCAGTCCAGAGGGCACGAGGCGCAAGAGGAAGAAACCTCCTGCGAGCCGCCCTCGGCGCTTGGAAGCAGAGCCTGCACGTCCAGCGGCGCCTGGGGAAGCGGCAGCCTTCCCGTTACGAGAAGCAATCCCAGGGCGAGAAACGCCACGATCACCAGTATTTCGATTGCTCGTCTCATAGGTTCCGTTCTTGCCTAAAAATAATCGCACACGGCTACGGCGGGCTACGTAGCGAGGCCGAGACTCACACCCAGAATCAAGAGCATAACGCCCGAGACGCGCCTGAACAGCTTAAGCCGAGCGGGGCTCGTGAACAGCTTCGACGTGGCACCAACTGCCGGCCCAATAGCCAGCAACGGGGTAAT
Source organism: uncultured Spirochaetaceae bacterium (assembly GCA_964631585.1). Taxonomy (GTDB): domain Bacteria; phylum Spirochaetota; class Spirochaetia; order DSM-27196; family PWMO01; genus JAAAOH01. The sequence continues at coordinate 2,109 of CAZVXU010000316.1, forward strand.
CAGAGCGGATCCCAGCCCAAAGATGAAGGCATAGAGGGCGCCGAGGCTCGCACTTTCCAGTCCGAATGCAATGTAGTTGAGAACGCCGAAGAACACGGGACAGAACGGGGTAATGCCGACGAGGAATCCCAGAAGCGCCATAAACAGCGCATTCCGCTTCAAGGCATTCTTGCTTAACACCCGGCACAGTCGGATGGAATCGATGGTGGGGTTTCGTCCGATGAGAATGAGTACCCCGAGGACGAGCACGAACGCCGCAGCGGCTCGTCGCAGCCACAGGGCAATCGTTCCGTCTGCCAGGTAGGTCATGATGTATCCGCCCGCGCCGCCGGCAAGGGCCCCGAGCAGTGTAATGCTCAAAAGGCGCGCAAGCGAAAAGGCAAAGACGGATCGAAAGCCCTGCTGCCAGCCTTTTGCCGTGCCCCCGATATAGAACATTACCGGAGAACAATGGACCATGCATGAGGTGACCCCCATGGTCAGGCCGGCAACGAACACGCCTCCCAGGGTCCCGAACAATTCGGCTGTCATACCGTTTTCTATTCTAACATCGATTGGTGCTCATCAATGTGCGGATTCAACACGTTTCCACCTCAGCTTTACGTCCATTGCCTCGCGGAGCGTCGACACGACGGTACTCGATCTCCCGGCAATCCGAAAGATGCGCTCGAGCTTGTCGTCGTCGGCCGGAGAGGAAATGGAAACCTCGAGCTCCGCGGCGGAAACGTGCGGCGGAT
>CAZVXU010000317.1:0-2844 GCA_964631585.1 uncultured Spirochaetaceae bacterium
CGGAATCCGACGGCTTCCTTCGACTACATCAGCGAGGTGCTCCTGTGAACCTTGTGCGAGAAAGGACGCGAGTATGGAGAAGGTAGAACGGTGGGGGCGATTCGAGACAGACTGCTACAATGGACACCACTACGAGGACCCATTCCGCGACGTGACTCTCAAGGCAATCTACACTCGCCCGGACGGTACCGAGGTTTCGTTTTGGGGGTTCTACGACGGTAAGGTGCGCTGGCGTCTCCGTTTCATGCCCGATCAGCTCGGAACCTGGCGCTACCAGTCCCGCTTCACCGACGGCAGTCCCGGTCCGTCCGGGCGCTTCGAGTGTGTGGCAGGCGACACGCCGGGTACTATCTGCGCCTACGAGCATAACCCGATCTGGTTCGGGCATCGCGACGGACCATCTTTTTTCATGCGGAGCCTTCACGTCGGTGATCGCTTCTTCGCCTCGAACTGGGACGCGCAGAAGCGGTCGGCCTTTCTCGACTGGGCTCAGGAGCAAGGCTACAACACGCTCTCCATCGCCAGTCACTACCTGAATCGTGAGATCGAAGGGCGAGGGCTCGAGTGGCAGACTCCCGATCTCTGGCCGCTGAACCCCTCCGAGTATCGGCGCTTGGAAGAGACGATGGACGATCTGGAACGGCGGAGATTCGTGATTTTTCCTTTCGCCGGCTTCTTCGGTCAGGACTCCGACTTCCCGCGTGCTCGCAGAGACCAGGAGCTCTACGTCCGCTACGTCCTGGCCCGCTTCGCCCCTTATTGGAACGTGCTCTTCAACGTAGCCGGCCCGGAGCCCCTGGTTCACGCTCAGCGCTTCGGATACATCATGATGTACGACGATGTGTGCCGACTGGGTGCCATGATCGGGGAGATAAATCCGTTCGGGCACCTGGTAACCATCCACAATCGGACGGCGGACGATCCCTTCCGCGACGAAGAGTGGCTTGGCTTTGGAACCATGCAAGGACCAAAGACGACCGACCTTACCGAGCTAGGCGTTCGCCATCTGCTGAACCACAACAAGGGAAAACCGCTCTACGCCCAGGAGACACTCTGGTCCGGCAACATCTATCACCCCGACTATTCCGACGACCAGGTCCGCAGGAATGCGTTCGTCATGAGCATGTGCGCTGCCTCGATCAACTTCGCCGACCACGGCGCTCCCAGTGGGGAGGAGAAGGGCCACTCTTCGGAAGGCTTCAGCGGAACCTTGGAGCTTTCGGATCGATACCAGGATCGGCACGACATTGTCCGCCGCGTCTGGGACTTCATGGAGAAGACCCCGTACCGACGTCTGCGTCCCCGCCCGGACCTGGTGGACGCCGGATGGTGCCTCGCCGAGGAGGGCATGTATTACCTGGTCTATCTCGTGGAGGTAGATGAGCTCACTGTGCGGCTCGCGCCGGGAGAGTACGAGCTCACCTGGATCAACGCGCGCGAGACCGGAGAGCGACGCGACGGCGGCACCTCGGAGGACGGCCGCGCGATGAGGCCGCCCGACAGCGAGGACTGGATTCTCGAGTTGCAGCGAAAACGAACAGTCGGCGGGACGGGACGCTCCGCCTGAGTTTCAGTCTTGCTTCACGTCCCTTTGCATTGCCCGGGCCGACTCGTTCGTGAGCGAGACCGTCTTCGGCGGACCGTCGCTTCCGCGGGCGTTCTGGACGAGACGCCCGCACGTCGTCCGCATCTGTTCGAGTGTCGCCCGGTGATTCGAGTCATCGGCAAGGTTGAGCCGCTCGAGCGGGTCGCGCTGGACGTCGAACAACTCCTCGTATACCGGCGGCTCGCCCTCGATGGAGGCGGTGAGCCACCGCTCGTAACGGATGCGTGCATCTTCGCGGTCGGTGTACCAATCTGCCGGGTCCAGGTTGGCTGCGAGCACATCAGTCTCATTCTGGAAGTAACGTATGTATTTCCAGCGGTCTGTGCGAACGCTTTCACAACGCGGGTTACCGAACTGATTGCTCCATAGATTCTCGCCGAATGCAGCCTCGCGCCACTCGTTCGTTTCCCCACGGATCAGCGGCGTGAAGTCGCGCCCTTGCATCGACGGTGGAGCCTGAACGCCCGCCCAGCCGAGCATTGACGGTGCAACGTCAATATTCTGAACCAGCCCCTCGACGCGCCGACCCTGGCATTCCGAGGGAAGGCGCGGGTCATAGACGATCAGCGGAATCCGGAGGCAGGGCTCGTAGCACAGCGCCTTGCCGCCCAATCCATGATCTCCCTGCATAATGCCGTGATCCGATGTAAAGACGATAATCGTGTGGTCGGCGATGCCCAAGCGCTCAAGGGTCTCGCGAATACGTCCGACCATCGAGTCAATTCCGGTCAACGACTGATAGACCCGTACGAGGCGCTCGCGCATGGTCGACGGCGTATTCACGTAATCGTAGACGGATTGGCGGTTCTCGTCGCGCAACACATCGTGCGGGAGCTTGGGGCTCGCAATGTCACCACGCGCTACGTATGTTGGCGACAACGGAATAGTCTCTTTACGGTCGCGATACATCGTTTTGTAGACGTCAGGATCGTCGGGGAGCATCTGCATCGTCTCGGTGCCGACGTCGTGTGGTAGGTTGAAGCAGATCGACAGGTGGAACGGCCGGTCCTTGGGCCGGTGTTCGAGAAACTCGCGGGCGCCCGCGAGGAAGTCTTCGTTGGAGTCCGCATCGAGAAAGGCCTGCGCGCCTTCCTCAAGGACCTCCACCTGCGTATCGGCACTTGCGTTCGCGAATATCGGATGCCGATCCTTCGGGTAGAATGTCAGATGCTTGTGCCCCGCGTACCAGTAGTCGAACGACGAATCGATGAGCTTGCTCTCGTACCCATCGTTGCCGA
>CAZVXU010000318.1:0-2834 GCA_964631585.1 uncultured Spirochaetaceae bacterium
ATCGGCGAAGACTGCCGTATCGGCATCGACCGGGATCACTACGAGGACGGGGATTATCCGACGCACTTCGTTCGCGACGGTGTCATCGTCATTCCCAAGGGTGCCGTCGTTCCGCCGGGCACGGTGATCTGACAGACAGTAATCCGACGAGCGGTGATCTGAACGAGAGTCATTCAGCCCAGCGAGCGCCGGAGCTCGGGCAGAATGCTACGGTCGGAGGGCACCAGCGGCAGAGCCTCCGCCTCCTCGGGCGTGAACCACCCGACTTCCTCATGCTCATTGAGGTGGAAATCGGTTGAGGCCAGCGTGATGCGGTAGGCCTCGAGACGAAAGTCGGTGTTGCGGTGGCGAAACGAGCCGGTTGCGAGGAGCTCGCCCACGATGATGCCGACGTCGAGCTCTTCGGAGAACTCCCGTGCGAGGCTCTCCGCAGGGGACTCGCCCGTGTCGACCTTACCACCGGGAAACTCCCACAGCCGACTGTTTACCCCGCCTGGCTTGCGCCTGGCGAGGAAGAGTCGCCCGCCCTGCCAGGCGATACCGGCAACAGAACGTCGCACCAGGGGGATACCCGATCAGAGAAACAGAACGCGGTGCAGGAGAAAGTGCAGGATGCCTAAGAGAATACCAACCGTGCCGAACACCGCACTGTTCTTCCCGAAGATGTTGTCGAGGGTATCGACGAAGGGCGAGCTCACCGTGGAACGGCTACGGTAGTACTGCAAGAGCAGAATCATTCCGAGCACGAGCCCCGAGATGGCCGGAAGGATGTCCCCGACGACCGGCACATCACCTTCGCTCACCGACAGCAGCTTGAAAAAGCCGACCACGAACGTCACAATCCCCAGGCCGAGCCGAAAGCCGTCGTTCTCCATGAGTTCCTTGTTGAAGACCGAGCTCAGGTGCAGCTTCTCGTCCATTCCGCCGACAGAGAGCGCGACACCTGCGAGCACATTGGTCAGCACCGAAAGCAAATAGATCTGATACATACCGCTACACCCCGTGAATAATTGTAATGAATACCCAGATGATAGGAGATTTGACGGCCCGGGTCAATCGTGCCCCGAGCCCCAACAAGACGGTAGGTCCGCTCAGTGACGTTTTTTCGAAACGACTGCCCTGGAGGCCTCTTCGTAACTGGGCCACATGCCGCTTCCGACGCCTGCAACCATGGCGGCACCGACGGCGGCCTCTTCGGTGTAGCCGGATACGTAGGTGGGCAGCGAGAAGTGCAGCTCGGTCAGTTTCCTGAGAACCGGATTCCGCCGCAGGGCGTTACCGGTGAGGCATAAACGCCGCGTCTGCGCCTGCACTTCCCCCGGAAGCACGTCGAACAGCTGGTGAAGCTCATCGATCATGCCGGAGAGCAGCGCCAGGGTGACATGGCCAACGTCGAAGTTCCACGGAGTCAGGTTACGTATCGACGCGCGGTCGTCGGGGTTTGCTCGGCTACCGAGGAAGCGGGAATCCGCCCGAGGAAGGTCTGGGTCATCGACGACGCTGCGGCCCTCATCCACAAGGGACTGCAAGACCTCGGCTGCCGGCTCGGTGAGCTGATTGTAATCTATCTCCGTCGGTAACGCGTCGGCGAACCGGGCACACACATCCGTGTAGAAATCCCGGAGTATTTGGTACGCCTTTCCTCCGGTCAAGGATGCACCAACGCCTAAGTAACCCGGACCTGGAAACGGCCGCACTTCTATTGCCGCATGAGGACTCTGAGTTTCATGAAGATGAACCGAGATTTGGCCTGACGTCCCGAGTGACAGTATCCCATCTTCTCGGAAGTCTTCGGCGGCGCCAAGGACGGATGCCTGATTATCGCCGATGCAGGTGGTGACGCGCGTGCCCGGCGAGACACTCCAGGTGCCGAGAATCGTTCCGGACGGGGCGATCTCGGGAAGCAGCGTCCAGGGCACGCCTGCTGCGCGCACACGTTCGCGGTTCCAGCCGCCGGCGGCAATATCGTAGCCGCCGAAGCCATGAGCCTGGCTGGGATCCATGAGCGGACGCGCGCGCCCGGTGAGTGCCATCGCTACGAAATCACCGGCTGTGACCATTGTCCTCGCGCCCGATGGAACGCTATCAGTCGACTGCAAGGCAAAGTGAGTGACCAGGGCAAAGCCGCTGGATAGGGCGGAGTCGGTCAGTCGGGAAAGGTGAGCGGCGTAGCTGAGTAGGACCTGCTCACGGTCGTCTCGAACGTCCTCCGACGTTGGGCCAAAGGGAAGATTCCCCCGGCCGTCGAGCCAGGTGTAAAGCGGGCTCAACGGGCTGCCGGCGTCGTCGAGATATACCACACCGTGCATCTGGCTACAAACTCCGATTGCGCTTGGGGGTCCGAGCTCATTCGTCGTTGCCCGCAGCAGCTCCTCTGCCGTATCCAAGAGGGTTGCGACATCCTGGAGTGACTCCCACGGACGTTCCGGCTTCAGGCCCGCACCATGCTCGCGGCTCTTGCCCGGCAACACCGTGCCGTCGGCTAAGACTGGTACCACTGAGATGGAAGTTGTGCCTACGTCTAACCCGAGTACGAACTCGTCCAAGCTACCAACCTCACAACGGAACTATTGATGATTCGCGGACCACCAGAGATGGTCGCAGCTGCATAGAAAGCGGCGGCATGTCGGGTTGCTTTTGGCGGCGCATCATCGTGTCTACCGCAACACGTCCGATCTCCTCGCACGGTTGTGCGCTCGTAGTCAGTGGCACGCGCGCCAGTCGCGAGTAGCGAACATCGTCAAAGCCGACGACCCGGACTTGCTGCGGAATCGACGCTCCCAGTGTGGTCAATGCGTGCATGAACTCGCTGGCGGTCACGTCGTTCTGACAGA
>CAZVXU010000319.1:0-1148 GCA_964631585.1 uncultured Spirochaetaceae bacterium
CCTACTTCTCCGACATCGAGGGCACGTTTTGAGATGGCTTTCGCGTCCACGTTGGGTGTACAATGCGGCACCAGGAGGTGACCGCGATGACCGCACTGGTGGCAGACAAGCTGCCCGATGATCGTATCAGTGCACTCGAGAAGCAGGGATGCACCGTCGTATATCAACCGGAACTGAAGGACGATGCGCTCACGGAGGCCATGCGCACCCATGAGCCCGACATCCTCATCGTCCGCTCCACGAAGGTGCCCGCAAAGGTGATCGGGGCCTACGCGGGCCTCAACCTCATTATCCGGGCCGGCGCCGGGTACAACACGATTGACGTGGACACCGCCTCCGCGCGCAGCGTCTATGTTGCGAACTGCCCTGGCAAAAACTCGGTGGCCGTCGCCGAGCTTGCCTTCGGCCTCCTGCTCAGCCTCGATCGTCGCATCCCCGATAATGTTGCCGACCTCAGAAATCACGTGTGGAACAAGCAGGAATACTCGAAGGCCGAGGGGCTCCGAGGTCGCACCCTGGGTGTCATCGGCCTCGGCCGCATCGGCGGCGAGGTCGTCGCCCGGGCGCGCGCCTTCGGCATGCCTGTCGTCGCATGGAGCCGGTCGCTTACGCCGCAGCGTGCGGATGAGCTCGGGGTACGCTACGCCGCCTCTCCGAAAGAGGTTGCCGGGGCCGCCGACGCGATCAGTGTCCACCTTGCGGCGACGGAGGAAACCCGGGGGCTGCTCGGTGAAGAGTTCTTCGGGGCGATGAAAGCGGGGGCGTATTTCATCAATACCGCCCGCGCCGAAGTCGTCGATGAGGAGGCCCTGCATAGGGCGGTGACGGAGAAGGCGCTTCGTGTGGGTCTCGATGTCTTCGAGGCCGAGCCCGCCGGAAAGACGGGCGCCGTGCAATCCCCGCTCTTCGACCTTCCCAACGTGTATGGCACCCACCACATCGGCGCCTCAACCGAGGAAGCACAGAACGCCGTCGCCGACGAGGTCGTGCGCATCGTCTCCACTTATATGCAGTCGGGAAGCGTTCCGAACTGCGTAAACACCGCCCGGCGCACCCCGGCTCGCTTCATCGTATCCGTGCACCACCGCAACCGTGTCGGCGTGCTTGCCGCAGTGCTCGGCGTCATCAAGGAAAACGGCATAAACGTC
>CAZVXU010000319.1:1248-2830 GCA_964631585.1 uncultured Spirochaetaceae bacterium
CGGCGCGTTCAGATTCCGACGCGGAAGATCACGCCGGCTCGCAGCAGCCAGCTGCTCTGGTCGGCCGAGTAGTCAGTATCGTCCCAGCGACCGGTGTTTTCTTCGGCGGCGTAGTGCACCGTCTTCCAGGCCACACCTGCATTGAGCTTGGTGACGTCGGTCAGATGGTAGATCACGTCGAGGTAGGGCGTATGCTCATAGACAAGCTGATCGGAGAAGTTGAGCGCCAGGTAGATGCCGTACGCCCCGGTGACGTTTACTACCGGTTGCCGATTTCGAATCCGGAAGTAGGTCAGCTGCGGCCGCAGGAGCAGACTCTGGTTGGTGTTGTAGAGATTGAAGTGATAGCGGTTCTTGAGGGCGAAAACCCAGTCTTCGCCAGGAAGGAAGTCGAACAGGAATCGCGGGGTCAGATCGGCAATGAGAACCTGCTCGGTGCGGTCGGTGGTATTCTCCCTTTTGAGATCGCCGTCGTAGCGGACGTCCCAGTCCTCGTCATGCCGGGCGCCCTGCTGCACCCGGTAGAAGGCTCCCGCCTTCACGTTCTCGTGAATCCGGTAGTACGTCCCGAGGGTGAGTGCTCGGTATCCGAACTGGAAATCCTCGCTCTCAAAGCGACCGACGAGCTCGGCCATGGGGTCCCAGTCGTCGACGTCGAGGAAGAGCCTGGAGACCATCTCGAGCTCGACAAACCCCTCGGGGGGATCGTCCTGCGCCGGCGCCGGCACAGCGATGCCTACGAGAAGCAATATCATGAGAAGGGCCACCGCAGCTACGGGGGGCACGGACGCCGCGCGGCGTCGGTTGAGAATATCAATCATAGTCCTGATCCAGGAGGTCCGCGTAGGCCTCGTCGAGGTCGGTGTCGTCGAAGACCTCGCCCCGATCGGGGTCCATATTCCAGTTGAGCTCGCGCGTCCAGTCGTAGGGCTGCGCCTCGGTGAGGCGAACCCCGTCGAGAATGTTGATTCCCTCACCCTCGCGCACCACGGTCTGCTCTCCGCGTTCGGGAACTTCCACGAAAACCTCGCCCTCGTTCACGCACAACCAGACATCGGGCCGGTTCTCGACGGTTCGGCCGAAGGCCACGAAGAACTGCGTGCCGCGAACGCCGCCGACTACGGTTTCCGTGTTCACCGAGAATCCGCCCTGAATGGCTCGTTTCACCAGAGCAAATAACCCGCCACGCTCGAGCTCGACGCTCATACGCTCCTCGAGATCCCCGATGCGGGTGCGCGTGTTCTCGCGAAGCTTGATCTCGGCCCCGCGCCCGAGGTCGATGACGGCCGTCGCCCGACTGCCCGTCTCAACAACGTCACCGGTGGCCACCGCGGTACCGATGTCGGCCGCAACCTGCGAGCCGTTGCGCAGCACCGATACCTCTCCGGTAAGAAACACGATGCGCCCGTCTGCAGCCGAAGCCGCGAATGCCGGCAGGAGCATCAGCAGTGGGATCAGCACCAGCATCAGCCACCGTGCATCTGCTTTAACTGGTTTCATAGAACTCCTCCTCATGCGAGTCCTGTCGCTGGAGAGTCGGTGTCAAGTATAACTCATTTACTCAGAATTAACAGCGAAATTC
>CAZVXU010000320.1:0-2796 GCA_964631585.1 uncultured Spirochaetaceae bacterium
GCCATGGAGAGGTCGGTTCTGATGTCTGCGGGTACGATCGCCACGAGCTCACGCTCGACGCGCTCCGGCTGCGTCGCTGAGCTGAAGCCGATTCTTCGGACGACCCGGCCGAAATGCGTATCTACCACAATCGAGGGCCGGCCGCAGAGCACGCCGAGAAGAACGTTGGCAGTCTTTCGTCCGACACCGGGCATGCCGGTAAGCTCGGCCATGGTACACGGGAGCTCACCTCCATGTTGCTCGGCAAGTGCCTGTGCGGCAGCCCTGATATTCCGCGCCTTCGCCCGATAGAACCCGGTGGAGAAGATAAGCGCCTCGATGTCGACGGGTTGCGCCGCAGCAAGTGCCTGCGGTGTGGGGAAGCGTCGGAAGAGCTCGGGGGTGACCCGGTTCACCTGCGCATCGGTTGTCTGAGCGGAGAGAATCACTGCGACGAGAAGTTCGAACGGCGAGGAGTACTCGAGAAGCGGTTTCTTGTCCGGATAGAGCGGGTCGAGCCGCTCGAACACGGCAACCGCACGCTCGGTCGGCGTCACCGGCGATGACGCCGATGACGCCGATGACGCCGGTAGCCGGCGGCAATCTCTGCGAAGCTGAAGTGCTCCGGCACCGGATCGTGTCCCCCGTCGAAGAATCCGCCGGTGCACCGCACAACCCTCGCACTGCCGAGTGCGAGCCCTTTCAGAGCACCGTGCTTGAGAATCGCCTCGACGGTGTAGTGCGAGCAGCTCGGAGTGTAGATGCAGGTATCCGGCAGCATCGGGGAGATGAGCCAGCGGTAGGCGTACACCGGGATGAGCGCGACGTAACGGGGAATCCGGATGAGAACATGCGCCACGGCCGCACCGGCATGGGCGAGCCGGCGTCGTGTATCAGTGCTCATGAGGATCAAGTTGAAAGGGCTCGGGCAGAAGATCGCGAAAGCGGACTGTGCGCTGGATGCCTTCGAGGTTGGCAAGATGAATCGGAAACTCCGGCGGGCAGAACTCCGCGAGCACCTGCAGGCACAGGGCGCAGGGGACCGAGGCGGGCTCGGCATCGGTCACCACAACGAGAAACTCCGGACGCGGAGACTCAGCTGCGGCCAGCATATTGAAAACCGCGATCCGCTCGGCGCACACACTGGCGCCGTAGCTCGCGTTCTCCACGTTGCAACCGGCGAAAATCAGGTCGCTGCCTGCGACCTTGATCGCGGCGCCGACCCGGAACCCCGAATACGGGGCGTAGGCATGGTCGCGCGTGGACCGCGCGAGATCGTAGGCGCGTTGCACATCATCCATATTTCTCATCCATGTCTCTCATCGATGTCTCCACACGCTACCATAGTTTCCGCATTCATGAGAAGCGAGGTGCAAAGAGCCGCGATGCCCGCTCACGGCCCCTCCTGCCGCGCACGCGGCGCGAAAAACAGCGACTGCGCCCGGGAGAACAGCCAGTCTGCGATGAGGGCAAACAGCGCCGCGGTCATTGCGCCCGAGAACACGAAGGCCACGTTGTCCCGCACGAGCCCGCCTATGATGATGACCCCCAGACCACCTGCTCCGACCACGGCCCCCACGGTGGCCGTTCCGATGTTTATGATGACCGAGGTTCGAACCCCCGCGGCGATGACCCGCGCGGCAAGCGGCAGCTCGGAGAGAAAGAGGATCTGCAATTTCGTCATCCCGATGCCGCGGGAGGCGTCGGTGAGCTCATCGGGTATCCCCTCCATCCCCGAGATGGTGTTGTTGAGCACCGGCAGGATACTGTAAATGAACAGCGCCACCACCGTAGGCTTGAAGCCGAATCCGAAGGCCGGGACCGCCAGCGCAAGCACCGCCACCGGCGGGAAGGTCTGCGCGAGAGAGCTCAGGTCCTGCACCACCGAGAGAAAGTCCCGCCCGGGAGGGCGCGTCACGAACACTCCGAGGGAGATACCGACGAGGGCCGCGGCGACGCTCGAGACCGCGACGAGCACGATATGCTCGCGGAGCAACTGCGGGAGGCCCGAGCGGCTGTAGATGTGCTCCGGCTCGTCGGGGAACAGACTGGTCAGGGTGATCTCCTGCACGCTCTCGCTGAACACGAAAACGGCAAACGCCGTGATGACGAGGGCCGGCACCACGTAGGTCGAGACTCGTCCGCGCGTGCTCATCTCACGAACCCCGTCTGGTTCAGTGCCTCGATGTCCGGCAGCCGCACCTCGCCGAGCACACGCTCGTCACCGTCGAGCACCGGCACCGCCCGCATCCCCTGCCCCAGAAGCCGCGACAGAGCCTCGCGCAAGTCCGAGAGCGGGCTGACCGAAACGTCTCGCGCCCGGACTCTGGCAACATGGTCCGGCGAAGGCGGCCCATCGCCCAGTGCGGCGGTGTCGAGCACTCCGACTAGATGACGGCTATCATCGTGCACCCAGTACAGGCCCGAGCTCTCGTGTCCGGCGCCGATTGTGACCGTCCCGATATCGGCTTCCGCCACGAGGTCCGCACGCTGCATGTGGTCTTCGACCCGAAAGCACGCCAGACGCTTCAGCGCGCGGTCGTTGCCGACGAAGCTCCGGACGAACTCGTCAGCCGGCGCGGCGAGGATGCGTTCGGGCGGCCCGATCTGAACGATTTCGCCGTCGCGCATCAGGATGATTTCGTCGGCGAGGCGAATTGCCTCGTCGAGGTCGTGGGTCACGAACACAACGGTCTTTCGCAGCTTCCGCTGCAGCGCCACGAACTCCTTCTGAAGCACCTCCCGGTTGAGGGGATCCACCGCACCGAAGGGCTCGTCCATGAGCATGACGGGCGGGTCGGCGGCGAGCGCCCGTGC
>CAZVXU010000321.1:0-2784 GCA_964631585.1 uncultured Spirochaetaceae bacterium
GAGAGGCCGATGCCGACCAGCCGGGCCCGTGCGGCGGGGTCGAGGTGATGGATGTCCAGCCCCTCGAAGCTCACGTGGCCCTCCAGCGGCGCTTGCAGGCCGGCGAGGACGCGAAGCAGCGTAGACTTGCCCGACCCGTTCGGTCCCACCACGGCAACGAGATCTCCGCGTGGCGCCTCGAGCTCCAGATCCTGCACGAGGGCGGGACGGGGATGATATCCGACCGAGAGTGACTCCGTGACGAGGCCTGTGCCGGTTTCCGGCGCCCCCGGCCCGCTCATGAGGCCCCCCGGTGCGCACTCACGCGCTCCGCCCGCATCACGGCCAGGGCGACAACCGGTGCCCCGAGGAGGGATGTGACTGCGTTCAGCGGCAACCTCGCGTCACTTCCCGGCAGTCCCGAGACGATATCCGCGAGGAGCGCGACGAGCGCGCCGACGGCGATAACCGCCGGGAGAAGACGTCTGTGGTCTGCGCTCCGCAGTCGGCTTCGTACCAGATGCGGCACGGCGACACCGATGAAGGTGATCGGACCGCAGAACGCGGTGACCGCTCCGGCGAGGAGGGCAGTTGAAACGACCAGGAGGGTGCGTACCCGTGCCGGCCGCACGCCGAGGGAGACCGCCTGGGACTCTCCGAGAAGGAGTGCGTTGAGCGGCTTTACCAGCGCTCCCGTGATGAGCATGCCCGCGCCCACCACGCCGGCCATCGCGCCGAGCCGACTCCAGCCGACCGAGCCGAAGGAGCCGAAGGTCCACACGACGAAGGCCTGAATGCGATCGGCGGCGCTGAAGTGCATGAGCACGCTCACCGCTGCCGAGGCCGCATAACCGATGAGCAGGCCGAGAACGAGCAGGGTGACGATCGAGCGCACCAGCCGTCCGACCGCCACGACGAGCACCATGACCGCGGCCGCCCCGATCATGGCCGCTGCGATCACCCCGAGGTCCCCGGAAAGCCCGACATCGGGCAACATGGCGGCCGCTCCGACGCCGCCGAAGGCCAGAACGACGATCGCCACTCCGAGGCTTGCTCCGGCGTTGACGCCGAGGACGAAGGGGCCGGCGAGCGGATTGCGAAAGAGGGTCTGCATCTCGAGTCCGCTGACCGCAAGCGCGGCGCCGGCAACGATCGCGGTCAGCGCCTTCGGAAGGCGAAGAGAGAGCACGATCTGGGTGAACACCGGTCGGCTTGCCGGGCGGCCGGTGAGTATCGCAAGGAGATCGTCGAGGGGAATCCGCACCGACCCGAGCGCCAGATCCGCCGTGAAGGCGAGGATCACCATGGCGACGAGCACCGCCGCGCTCCGATGCTTCATGATCAATCCAGCCGCCTGTAGTAGTAGAGCTCGTGGTTTGGAAGGACCCCGGGATGAAATATTGCGATGAGATCGGCCAGCACGAGATCGGCCCGCAGATAGCCGGACTCGAAGTAGTCGTTCCCCCCGGCGGGTGCAACGCGCGCGTCGTTGTTGTACACCCGGCCCTCTCGAAACGCCGCGAAGAGCCGGAACCTGCGATCAGCGTCGAGTCCGTCCTCGAGCGACTTCCACTGCCCGGGATTCAGCCAGTAGTCCGCCTCACCAGCGGTTGCCAGCACGGATTCGAAGTCGAGGAAGAGGGTGCCGCGGCCGGTCCGGTCGGAGAACACGTAATCGGCCCCGGCATCGGCGAGAAAGACGGCGGAGTAGTTGTCGCCCTCGGGCATCGCCCAGGTGGACCCCCAGGGTGCGTTCAGGAAGACGGTCGGTCGCGCCTCGGTGGCGGCGGCGCGTCGACGGAGTGACCTGTAGCGCTCCTCGATGTCGGCGAAGATGCGGCGGGCTTCCTCTTCCCGGTCGAAGAGCGCGGCAAGAAACAGGATCCACTCGCTTCTCCCGAGGGGCGAGCCCTCGCGAAACTCGGTGGTGGTGATGACCGTCAGATCGAGATCGGCGAGGTCGGGGTAGGGGTTCTCCGCGGTCGTCCCCGCGTCGTAGGTGAGAACGACGTCGGGATCGAGGGCGAGCAGGCGCTCGGTGTTGAGATTGCCCCCGCTTCCCACTGCGGCGATCCGCCCGCTGCGCATCCGCCGTCGGATCTCCGGGGAGTACACCCAGGTCCGCCGGTCATGGCCGACGATTCGGTCGGCGACGTCGAGCGCGAGCAGCGCCGGAAGGTACGTGCTCGACAGAGTTACGACGGAGCGGACGGGGGTGCGGATGACGGCGGGGTCGCCGGCCACTGCGGGGACGGGTGCACCGCGGGGGACAAGCAGGTATCGGGCGCCGTGCGCGCCGCCATCGACGGTAAGAAGTGTTGCTTCCCCCACGTGTTCGAGGGTGAAGCCGCGGGCGTAGCGCGGGCCGGGAGTCTGCGCCCCGGCCGCTGGAGCTGCCGCGGCAAGCACGACGAGCGTGACGAGAAGCACAAGAGCCTGAACGGCGCGGGGAAGGCACGGGTGAGGTGACGAAGGTTTCATCCGGTTGATTCTACCTGTCGTGCTGCTCCCGGACAATCCGCGCGCGCCCGTCGCGGCGGCGGGGAGCACCGCCGGTCTCACTGCAGCGTGTCAGGCAAGACTGCTCTTGACGCTCCGTGTCTCGAGCGCCGCTTTGAGGCCGCGGAAGTCGGGGCGGTCGGCCTCGAAGGCGAAACTGCGCGTACCGACGTCGTCGAGAAAATGCGCATCGGAATCGGAGATGACCGCGTGGCCCTGTGTATCGAGGCGGGAGGGCCATTTCGTCACTTCTACGGCGCTGTAGTTTCCCTCGGGCAGGAAGCCGAGCTGGGAGTAGATGCTGTT
>CAZVXU010000322.1:0-1056 GCA_964631585.1 uncultured Spirochaetaceae bacterium
TGGAGGTGACGGGATTCGAACCCGTGACCCCCTGAATGCCATTCAGGTACTCTAGCCAACTGAGCTACACCCCCACGGATACGTGAGAAGATACTATTCGCAAAGCGCTTTGATTGTCAAGTTGCCGGGACGGTCGGTGTCGGCGGGCGGAGTTGGCGGCCGGATTATGCCGGCACGGCCTCGCGGCATTCGGTGAGATAGCCCGTTCGCACGCAGGCGTCGAAGAGATGAAAGCTGATGAACTCCTCCGATTCCTTGACCGACCCGTGATCGGTATAGGTCCGGATGAGAATGCGGTAGCCTTCGGTTTCCTCCCGCGTGACTTCGAGGTAGGTTTCCACACCGGCGATGCCCTTCACCTTGTAGTGTTTCTTTCGTCGCATGTTGTTCACACTGGCATCCTCCCTATTCTCATATTTCGGAAGAAAGGCTATGCTCAATTACGCATTTTGATGGCAACCACCCGGTCCGTATTCCCGACAATCGAAGACGGCCTTCCCCGATCGAGCGTGGTGTTCGTGTTTCCCTCCGAGGTTGCCGCTGCCTTCTGGCGCGCCGAGACGGCCCGGCGTGGTCCCGTGCGGGCGGTGCGCGCCGACCGGTTCATTTCCTGGGATACCTTTAAAGAGCAGGTTCTGCAGGAACGGGCGGAGCTCGCGCCGGTGAACCGAACGACCCGCATGCTCTTCGCAGATGCCGTCATCTCCGAGAACGCCGATCGCCCGTTTCTCTCACGCATCGTTGATCCCCGCTATGCGGAGGAGGCCGACGCCTTTGCCTCGGATATCGAATCTCTTCTGCCCACCCTGGCCGCTCTCACCTCCGGGGGAGTATACGAGGGCCTCGAGCCGAGGCTCCGATCCGACGTGGACGAGCTCTCACGCCGCTACCGGAGCTTTCTCGATGCACACGGACTTTTTGAGCCGGCCTGGGAGGTTCAGCGCCTGGAGCCGGGACGGCGGGAATATGTGATTTTCCAGCCGCGGCTCATCACCGACTTCGCGGAGTTCGAGCCGGCCCTTCGTGGCCACCCGGCAGTCAGTCTGGTCGGCGGCA
>CAZVXU010000322.1:1156-2773 GCA_964631585.1 uncultured Spirochaetaceae bacterium
CGGCGGCATTCCTGAGGCACCGCCGGCCGGGCCCGTGATGCGGGAGTACGAAACCTCCCGTGCCGAGATCCGCGACCTCTGCGCCCATCTCGAAACCCTTCTCGACGACGGGGTGGCCCCGCGCGACATCGCGGTCACGGTCTGCGGAACCGACGCCTTCCTCACCTACCTCGAGGCCGCCTGCCGCAGGCGAAGCATCCCGACGAGTCTGAGGGCCGGAAAGCCTCTGACCTCCTATCCCGCCGGACGGCTCTTCGAGAATCTGCGTGGGCTTCCGCAGTCCGACTACGGGCTCGATGCGATGCAGGCGCTGCTCCTCGACCGTGCGGTGCCCTGGAAGGACCCGGCGGCGATGAGACGGGTGATCCGGCTCGGCATCGAGCGGGGCTGCCTGAGAAACTACCGCGAGGAGGGGCGGGAGCAGGATGTCTGGCTCTCGGCGCTCGGCGGTGAGAAGTACCGTGACGAGCGCGGCCTCTACGGACGGCTTCGGGCTCAGACCCGTGCCCTCAACACGGCCGACACCTTCAGCCGGCTTCGCAGCGCGCTCTACGAGTTTTTCGGTACCTTTCTCGACACAGGTGCCTGGAGCCGCACGCAGCTACGGGTGTTCCAGAGCTGCCTCGACGTGCTCTCCGACCTCATCGAGGCATCGGAGCGCGTGGGGCTGGTCCCTCGCCGGCCCTTCGACCTGTGGCTGCAGGCGCTCAGGTCGCGTGTGTACGTCCCCCGCGACGCGGCGGCCGGCATCGCGCTGTACCCCTACCGGGTGGCCGCGGGCATCGAGCCGCGGTATCACTTCCTGGTAAACGCCTCTCACTCCCGCATGCGACTGGTGCATGCCCCCTACGGATTCCTGCGCGACGATGAGAAGGAGCGCCTCGGTCTGACCGATACCGACCTCACGGACGACTACGCGGCGGCATATGCCGTCTCCGGCTCGAGCGTCGCGGCCAGTTACTCGCGCGAGAGCTTCTCCGGCCCGGACCTGCCGCCGAGCTGGTTCGCCGAGCGGGCCCTCGTGCAGGAGGTCCGGCGGGGCGAGGCTGCCCCCGATCCGTTCGACGCCGAGCGCGGCTACTTCGCTGCAGATGAGGAGCCTCCGGCCCGGGTGTACCGGGATCAGCTGCGCGGGCTCGCCCACATGGGTTCCACCGGTTTTACCGCTCGCCGACCCGACTGGTCCCAGACACTCGTCGATGACGACACCCTTCGCGACCGCCTGCACGCCGCACGCCGCACCGATGAGGGACGCATCCGCCTTTCCCCGAGCGATGTGGGAAGCTATCGCCACTGTCCCTTTGGATATCTGCTCGGCACGCTTCTGCGGCTCGACCCCGACGCCTACACCCGCGCCGCCCGCGCGGCCGCGGATACCGGGCGGACCTACCACCGGGGCTTCGAGCGGCTGTACACGCGGATACTCGAGCATTCCGGGGTGATTCGACGCGAGGAGGTCGAGCTCTATCACCAGTGGGTCGGGCCGACGGCGGTCGAGGTCACCGAGGAATGGGCTCTGCGGCGCACCTCCCTTTCGCCGGCGGAGATCGTGGCCCTACGGTCCAGGCTCGAAGAGAGCATGCACGGGCTCATCGAGGAGGACGCAAAACGCTTCGA
>CAZVXU010000323.1:0-2764 GCA_964631585.1 uncultured Spirochaetaceae bacterium
CTGTCGGTGAGCGTCGGCATCATGCTCAATGAGCTTCTGACCAACGCGGTGAAGCACGCCGAGCAGAACCCCGACCTGCGGGCCCGGGGCAACCTGCAGGTCCGCGGGCGCATCGGGCGTCGGGAGGACGACAGCGCCGAACTCTCGTTTCGGGATTCGGGTACCGGTTTCCCCGATGCGGTGCTTTCCGGGGAACGACGTGGCCTCGGCCTCACGATCATCGAGGCGCTTGCCGCTCAGCACGAGGGCGAGGTCACCTTTCGAAACGACGATGGAGCGGTGGTCGAGGTGGTGCTTCCTCTCCCGACGGAGGCAGGAGAGTGAGTGGATCCGCGGCCACCCCGCACGAAGCCCTCAATTCGATAGTCGACGCGGTCCTCGAGCGCGCGGATTCCGCCGGCATCATCACCCGCTGTCTGCGTCTCGAGGGGACGGACGCGGCCTCGGCCCTCATCGTGAGAACCGAAACCGCATCGCTGCGTCTCGACCTGGGCGGATTCGATCGGCTCTTCGTGATAGGAATCGGGAAGGCGGCAGCCCGTATGGCGCGCTCGCTCGAGGCGGTGCTCGGGGATCGCATCACCGCGGGAGTGGTGGTCACCAAGTACGGCCACGGTGAGCCCCTCTCCCGCACGGAGCTCTACGAGGCGGGGCATCCCGTGCCGGATGAAGCCGGGGTGCGGGCGGCGCGCCGGGTGGAGAAGCTCCTTGCCGACGCCGACGAGCGAACCCTTGTGATCTCCCTCGTCTCCGGCGGAGGCTCAGCCCTGCTGGTCGATCCATACCACGACGAGTCATACGAGTTGACCCTCGAGGACCTGCAGCAGGTGACGAAACTTCTTCTCTCCTGCGGTGCAACCATCCAGGAGATAAACTGCCTGCGCAAGCACCTCTCGAGCGTGAAAGGCGGGAGGCTTGCCCGGATGATGGTGCCTGCGACCTCGCTGAACCTCATCCTCTCCGATGTCGTCGGCGACGATCCGGCAAGCATCGCCTCCGGGATCACCGCCCCGGACCCGAGCACCTACGGGCAGGCGCTTGAGATCGCAACGCGGTACGGCATCCTGGAGTCGCTGCCGGCGGCGGTGCGGGCGCTGGTTGAGGCGGGCGCGGCGGGTCCAAACGCTCCGTCGGAGACTCCCGGTCCCGGCGACGACGCCTTCGAGCGCGTGCACAACGTGGTGATCGGCTCGAACACCCAGGCGCTTATGGCGGCGGCCGAGGCGGCACGGGAAGCCGGATACACCACGGTGGTGCTTACCTCGCGCCTGGTGGGGGAGGCCCGCGAGGTCGCCAAGCTCTTTCCGGCTATTGCTCGCGACGTGCGGGAGAGGGGGATGCTTGCCGCGCCGCCGGTCTGCCTGCTTGCCGGCGGAGAGACGACGGTTACCATGCGCGGCACCGACGGCCGTGGCGGGGCGGGCGGTGGCGCCGGCCGCGGCGGGCGCAATCAGGAGCTTCTGCTTTCGGCGCTGCGGGGGATGGTGGCGACCGCGGGGGAGAGTGCCGGGGCCGGCGAGGAAGGCGGCCCATCGCAGAGCGCGGCGTCAGGTATCGTCTTTGCAAGCGTGGCGACCGACGGAAACGACGGACCGACGGATGCTGCCGGCGCCTACCTCGACGCCGACATCGTGGAGCGTGCATCGAGCGATCATGCGGCCCTCGATCAGGCCCTCGCGCGAAACGACGCCTATCCCTATCTCGACCGTCTCGGTGCGCTGATACGTACCGGCCCGACGAACACGAATGTCTGCGACATTCAGGTCCTGCTTGTTGACCCCTGAAGCTGCTCCACGATCTCGCGGGTCGTCTCGTCCCAGTCGCCGGCCTTGTACCATTCGGCCATCTCCTCGATGAACTGCCGGTAGAGGGTGCCGAACTTCTTGGCCGCGTCCTTGTCGGTCTTCTGTTTTTCGTAGAGCTCGGTAAACTCGGGGTGCTGCGCCTTCCATTCGGTCTTTTTGCGGTCGACGGCGGCGGGCGCCTCGATCCAGCGCACGAGCTCGCGGCCGGAGCCGTCCCACAGCGACACCACGGGGATGTGAGTTGCGCCTTCGCTGTTGTACTTCTCTTTCAGATCGGCCTGTTCCGATCCCCGGAAGACGCGAAACTCGATCTCCGCGCGCGAGAAGAGATCGGCGAGTACCGGCGTATTGCAGGCGGAATCACCGCACCAGTCCTCGGTCATCATCGTCGCACGTACCGGGGCAGCTACGTCTGCAGTGGCCTCTTTCAGGGCCTTCGCATGATCATCGTTCGCAGAAGCCTCACCCATGAGGCGCTTCACAAAGGTGCGGTAGTTTCTGAGATTTGCCACGTAGGTCTCGGTGTCATATCCCTGTTCGAACGTCTGTGTGTCCATATAGGTAGAAGGTAGAAAAACTTTCTGTTTCGAGCAACATTGTAGTTGACACGGAATCGGTAATTTTATATCTTTTGATTGTTCCCAGGGCGCTCCGGCCGCGCAGCACACGGGCTGCGCCGGATAATGGTCCGGCGGCTCCGGTTCGAATCCGGACGGTCGAAAAGGGAAATGGCGGCGTCTGAAGGTAAGCCGCCATTTGAAAACGGAAAAGGGAAAGTTTCCGGCCCACTTTTTTGATAAGGAGGACAGCGATGATGCTTGCCGTTCTTACCATTGGTGGACTGGCTCTCGCACTGGGAATAACCTGGCTGCGTGTCGACGCTGATCGCCGCTACGGCCGCGTCTGATCGACGTAGTTTCTGATCGTATGAAAGCCCTTTCGGTAACATGCCGGGAGGG
>CAZVXU010000324.1:0-2747 GCA_964631585.1 uncultured Spirochaetaceae bacterium
ACAGATGCCGGCGTATTGTTGCAGAGGAGCGCGAACGTGGCAACTGGTGTCCTGAGCTGCAATCTTGCGGACTTAACCCGCATTTCGGGACATTGGAGACGAGTCCCGATTCCATGCTACTCTCCTCCCATGAAGCCGTCCGACATCACCCTTCCTCACATGCCTTCCTTTCCGCTGCCGCCCCTTTCCGCTGAGAGTGAGCCGCGAGAGCAAGTGCTTGAAGCGTTCGCCCGGCACGTTTACGGGGTGACGCCGACCGGTGAAGTGGTCGCGACTGCGCGCGAGCTGTCGTGCGATGCCGTTGCCGATGGGAAGGCCGTCCGACGACAGGTCGTCCTCACACTGGAGCGCGAGAGCCGATCGGTCGATCTCCATCTGCTCGTCTACACGCCCGCCCGTGCCGCCGGCGGGTCACCCGATCACACGACAGGCCCCGGTGTTCCCGCCTTCCTTGGCCTGAACTTCGGCGGCAATCAGACAGTCGAGCACGACCCTGCGATCCGAATCTCGACGAGCCATACGATCGCGAAGCCCGGCGTGCACGCGCACCGGGCGACCGAGGCGACGCGCGGTTCCGCCGCCGGGCGGTGGCCGGTCGAGCAGATCGTCTCCCGCGGGTACGCGCTCGTAACGCTTCACTGCGGCGACGTGAGGCCGGACAACGACGATCTGAGCGACGCCGGTGTTCAGACGCTCTTTCCCGACGCGACCGGCGTTCCCAACGAAGAGCGGTGGGGCGCGATAGGTGCGTGGGCGTGGGGCCTCTCGCGAGTGCTCGATCTGCTAAGCACGTTTTTCGAGATAGATCGGACGAGAGTTATCGCGATCGGTCACTCGCGGCTCGGCAAGGCGGCGCTCTGGGCGGGCGCGCAGGACGAGCGGTTCGCCGGAGTGATATCGAACTGCTCCGGGTGCGGTGGCGCGGCGATCTATCGTCGCTGCGCAGGCGAGCGGATCACCGACATCACCGAGCGTTTCCCGCACTGGTTCTGCCGGGCGCACGAGCGCTACCGTGGGGCCGAGCACGAACTTCCCGTCGACCAGCATATGCTGCTCTCGCTGATCGCGCCGCGCATGCTGCACGTAGGCAGCGCGACCGAGGATCTCTGGGCCGACCCCCAGGGCGAGCTGCTCGCGGCGATCCTCGCCAGCGAAACGTATCGCCGGCTCGGTCGCGAGGGGCTGCCGCCCGTGTGGGCGGAGGGTCTGGTTGCGCCGGCCGCCGGGGCGATCGCCGGCGACGCAGACGAGACCGCCGCGCTCGATCCGGTCCCTCCGGTCGGCGGCGCCTTGCGGTACCACCGCCGCGCCGGTGCGCACGATATCACCGCGGAGGACTGGGCGGCGTACCTCGATCACGTCGACGCGAGCGAGGCGATCCGCCCGGGTATAGCAGGATGAGAAAAGCGCCCCCATCGACGGCATGTACCGCCTCGAGCGTATACAGCAAATCGGCGAGCGGTTTTGTACCTGCGGCGACTATCTCCGGGGGTAGCGCGCATTCGCTGTACCAATCCCGAATGCGGACAAACGAACGGAAAGAAGACGCTTTCGCTTGCTCTCTATTCCTGACTGCGATAGTCTTAAACGGTGACAGAGAAGAGAGAGCTCCCTAAGCAGAACGAGGGGCCAGGCGCCGGAAACGAAAGCTGCGTGTTTGACCCATTTCTGGTGTCGAGGGGAGAGGCCATGCTCGTAACTGTCCCGCTTCCTCCCGGGGAGCCTCCGGTGCTGACCGGTGCGGAGGCGGAGGTCTTCGATCTTCTCAAAGAGGGCCTCGGTAATCGCGAAATCGCCGAACGTCGGAGAACTTCCGTTCGGACTGCAGAAAAGCAGGTTCAACAGGTGTTCGGAAAGCTGGGCGTCTCCTCCAGGACCGAGCTACTTCGGGAGTACGGATGAAGAATCCCGGCTCCGCTCTCCCCGGCATACTCGACACGGCGTACAGGTTGGATCTCCCCGAGTGGCAATGGCAAGAACGCCTTGCCGATTCCATTTGGGATCTCTACGAGGAGCTTCCCGGTATTTTGGTGTACGAGGTCAAATGCTCCGGTGCCCGGGCCGAAGCGCACACTCGGCTCTTCCGTGGCGCCATCGATGGATATGCCGAGGCAGCCGAGTCGGTTCATACGGCGATGGACTCTCGCGAATACCAGGGAATTCTGACACCGGGAAGCCATTCGTCTACAGTCCGGCGGCGCCTCGAGAGAGAAGGCTTCACCTGGGAAGACATAAAAGCCGTCCCGGATGCAGGAAAACGGCTCGGCTATAGGGACCTCTGGGCGGTCTGCAGTGTGGTATCCGAGGGGGAGGGGCTCGTTTTCTCGAGCCCCATCTACGACGATCGTGAGTTCTCCGAAACCGAATTGTCCGAGGGTAGTCGCATCGCCCGGCACATTGCCGCCGCCTGCAGAGCTCGCCGCTCCGTAAGTGATAGCATTGAAGATAGCAGTGCCATTCTTGCACCCGACGGACGCTTCTGTTACCGGACGGGGGGCTCTCTCGAGAGCGGGCTCGAACACGCCCTGAGCAGAGCGGTGGTGACCACCGCCAGGGCTCGAGCCGATCGATCCGGGGAGCACCGGGAAGCGGAAGCGCTCTGGGATCTTCTCCTGTCTCAAGGGTGGTCCCTTCTTCACCATACCGACACCGACGGCAAACGGTTCATCCTCGCCGTTCGGGATACTGAACGGCGCGTCGCCCTCTCTCCTCGGGAGCGGGCTGTGATCGATATGGCCTCCGAGGGC
>CAZVXU010000325.1:0-2710 GCA_964631585.1 uncultured Spirochaetaceae bacterium
CGCACGCTCGGTATCCTTGAGCTCCGTTATGTCTTCGAGTGACACGATCGCGAAGGGCTCTCCGCGAATCTCGAGGTAGGCGGTCGACAGCGAGTAGCATGCGAAGGGGCGGCTCCCGTCCTGGAGGCCGGGAAGTTCCGCCTCGACGCGGTCGGCGCCGTGACCGGAGGTGAGGGTCTCGAGAACGGTGTTTCGAATGGGGCAGGAGAGGCAGAACTCGCCGAAGCCGCATCCCTGCTCGCTGTCGAGCCTGTGGAGACATCGCAGGACCTGACCTATGCGCGAGCTCGTAGTCTGCACCCCGCCGCCGCCGGCAAAGGCGGCTGCCGCCGCATTGGCCTTTCTCACGACCCGCGCCGCGTCCACGAGCACCATGAGCACCGGGGTGTGCTCGTAGATTGCCGAGAGCTCGGCCTCCTCCTCGACAAGGCGTTCTTCCGCCTCCCGGCGGGTCCTCATTTCCTCTCTGAGCTCCCGATGCGTGCCGAAGAGCTCGAAGGCCATCTCGATGGCCTGGGTCAGCACAAACTCGCCCGAGTTCTTCAGCACGTATCCGTAGCGGGTTATGCTTCGCGCCCGGTCGACGTACTCCTTCTCCGCGTGGCTCGTGAGGAATACAATCGGCACGTCCCGCCATTCGAGGATGCGCTCGGCCAGCCGGGTGCCGTCGGTGTCTCTGGAGCCGAGGTCGATATCCATCAGAATCAGGTCGGCGCCTGACTCGGAGAACTTCGAGACAACCTGCTCGGGCCGCATTGCGGTGGCTACCTCGAAGCCGTGCTTCTCGAGCACGGTCTTCTGATGCATTGCAATGAGGGCCTCGTCCTCCACGAGGAGCAAGGTCCTCTTTCCGTCAGTCATTCCTGCCGACCTCCGTGTCGGGTGGTGGCATGTATGCACGTGTTTAAACGACTAGTATACCGCACAGCCACGATCATTTACAGCGATTCTTATAAATAATTGCATACACATGTGAAAGGAGACCTATTCCGCTGTATGAGGGCATTCATGGCGGAAACGGCGCTCAGGCACAACACGGTTCTCGTTACCCGCAATCGGCCGGATTTTGCTCCCATCGGGGTTGACATATTTGACCCGTGGGAGTGATCGCTTCCGGGACCGAAGCGTGTGCCCACCGGCCCCATCGGCTGCAGAAAACCCCTGGCCTCGCGTTCGGCTCACGTAATTTGAAGAAATTGCGTGAATGCGGTACACTAAAATCGTGATACCAAGAAGCGTCGACATTGCCGAGTTGCTTCGCCCCAACAAGGTGCTCATCCTGTACGGTCCTCGACAGGTCGGCAAAACCACCCTGGTTCACCAGTATCTGTCCACTGCTCCCGTCTTTCCCGGCGGGATCATCAGCCAAACCGGTGATGACATACCGTTTGCCAACCAGTTCTCGCAGTGTGATCTGCATTTTCTTCGTTCCACCATCCCGCCGGAAAGCCTCCTGGTGATCGACGAGGCGCAGAGAGTTCCCAATATCGGTCAAGGCCTCAAACTCATCATCGATAATATCCCCGGTGTGCGCGTGATCGCTACCGGTTCTTCCTCGTTTGATTTGATGCAATCTGCCGGCGAAGCTCTCACCGGCCGAAAGATAGTTGTTACCCTATATCCGATTTCGGTGCATGAGACCCTCTCCAGCACCAACCGATGGGATGCCCCGCGACATCTGCCGGACTACCTGAGGTATGGCATGTACCCTGCCGTACTAACCGCTACGACCTATGACGAGAAAGAACCCATAGTGCGTGAATTGGCCGGATCGTACTTGCTCAAGGACATCCTTGATTTTGACAAAGTCAAAGACTCGAAGAAAATCTTCGATGTGTTACGACTGCTGGCATTTCAGATCGGTAGTCAGGTATCCACTCAGGAAATTGGAAACACCGTCGGTCTGGACAAAAACACCGTCGCACGCTATCTGGATCTCCTGGAAAAGTCATTCGTGCTGTATCGACTGGACGGATTCTCCCGCAACCTGCGCAAGGAAGTCAGCAAGATGAGTAAGTACTACTTCTATGACTTGGGAGTCCGCAACGCCGTAATCTCCAGCTTCAATGACCTCTCACTTCGCAACGATCATGGTCAATTGTGGGAAAACTTCATTGTCATGGAACGCATAAAGCACTTGGCCGGCACGCGACGCCCCGCAAACTGCTACTTCTGGCGCACCTACGACAAAAAGGAACTCGACTGGGTCGAGGAAACCGGGGGGCACCTGCACGGATACGAGTTCAAATGGAAGACGGCCGAGGTCGACCCCCCGAAAGGCTGGCTCGAAACGTACCCCGAAGCGGACTTTCACGTCATTCATCCCCAAAGCTATCTGGAGTTTGTTACCACAACCACGTAGTGGCATTCGCCGCGCCCCGGCGGCGGCTTTGGAGGGGTGTCACGCGTTTTCAGCGGTCCTCGGAAATGCGAATGGTGAAGACCGGGTGAGGCTTCCGCTCGAGGGCAATGGTTCCGCCTCCGCGAATCACCGAGGCCGTCACCAATCTCAGGCCCAGTGTATTCGGGTTTTCTATGTGGACGTTGGGGGAAAAGGGTCGGCCGGTGGAGCACCCGCGCCAAACGAAAAGACGTCCGTGACCAGGTCGGTCAGGTAGTCCTTGAACGGCAATCGAGTTGAAGGGCCCGTCTCCTGCCGCAAAACCTCGTCGCCGCGGACGTGAACGACCCCGCGTTGGCCGGGGTGGGG
>CAZVXU010000326.1:0-2708 GCA_964631585.1 uncultured Spirochaetaceae bacterium
GAGTGCGCGGACTGCTGGCTCGTGCTGTCCATCCGACCGGTGGAGATCATACCCCGGGTCGAGCCGCTGCGGCCGAAGAGTGCCTGACCGGGAAGCATCCTCCGGGGCCGCCTCGCCGGTTACCGGTCGACGCTACTCGCCGCGCTTTACCAGATTGAGGGCTCCGCCGGCGACGAGCATCCGTCGGTGCCGGGGGGAGACGTCGAGGCGCGTGGTGAACTCGCGGCCGTCCATCCGTACCGGGATCCCGAGATACACCATCGTCCCGGTGGCATCCTGGGTGAGCGTCTGATCTATGCGGAGTCCGATCTCGTGGCCTGGTGAGAGCTCGCCGTCGACGAGGTGTTCGGAGATTATGTCCTCGGTCAGTGTCCGTTGCATAACGCCCTCCTGCATTTCACCCTAGTAGGGTGATCGCTCATGTCAACAAAGGTCGACCCCTGTGCGAACGCCCAACAACGAGTACAATGTCGCCATGGCACGCCGATCGGCCGCAGGCGCCCCGGCACGCAGAGTACTCGCCGGGGTCGCGGCGGGGTTGCTACTCGGTGTTATTACGGCACTGTTTCAGGTCTCCTACGCCTCCCTCATCTTCTCCGGCAACCTTGCACCCTTCGTCTCGCGCGGGGCCTCACTCCTGCTGCTCGGGACCGCGCTGACGCTTGCCGTCGGTGCCTTTCTCTCGAAGCTTCCCAGCGGCGCGCTCGTGCCGCAGGACACACCCATCGCGATCATGGCGGCGGTGGCAACGGCCATCGCGGCGGGGTTCTCCGCACCGTTCCCCGCGACTGATGCCTTCCACACCGTCATCGCGGCCATCATGGCGACTACGGCGGCGGCCGCGGTCATCTTCCTGCTGACCGCCCGTTTGCGCCTGGCCCGATTCGTGCGGCTCATCCCGTATCCGGTGGTGGGCGGCTTCCTCGCAGGGGTTGGCTGGATCATGGTGCGGGGCGCGCTCACCTCGATGACCGGCTTCACACCCCGGCCGGATCAGCTTGCCCTTCTTTTCTCTCCCGACTTCATTCTGAGATGGCTGCCGGCGGGCCTCTTCGCGCTCGTGGTCATGCTGATATCGAGGAGGACCGGACGCCACCCGCTGCTGCTCCCGGTCGCAGTCGTTGCGGGTACGGCGGCGTTCTACATCACGCTGTTTGCCTCGGGCGGCACCATTGCCGAGGCGACCGCCGAAGGGTGGCTCATGGGGCAGTTCGGCTCACAGCGTCTGTGGCTGCCACTCTCCGCACACGTGCTGCAAACCGCCCGTTGGTCGCTCATCTTCGCGGAGTGGGGCACCTTGCTTACGGCTGTGGCGGTCAGCACCCTTGCGGCGATGCTCAATATCGGTGCCGTCGAGCTCCTCACCGGTGCCGACGCCCGCCCCGACCGCGAGCTGACCGCGACCGCGGCCGCGAACGCAGTGGGTCTGCTCGTCGGGGGCCCGATCTCATACCACAGCGTCGGCTACACCGCCTTTGCCACGCGCATGGATGCAACTTCACGGGCGACGACCCTCACGACGGCAGCGGTATGTGCCGCCGCGGTCTTCTTCGGCGGCGATCTCCTCGTGCTCTTTCCCAAGCCCGTGCTCGGGGCGCTGCTCGTGTTCGTGGGGCTGGGTTTCCTCGCGGATTGGCTCTACGACGGGTGGTTCCGTCTGCGCCGCAGCGACTACGTGGTCGGGATCGGGATGCTCGTCGCCGTCGCTTCCGTCGGAATTCTCGAGGCAATGGCAATCGGCGTGCTCGCCTCGATGGTGATCTTTGTCATCAACTACGGGCGCACGGAGGTAGTGTATCAGGAGATGTCCGGACGCGCGGCGCAGAGCAACGTCGAATGGCCGTTTGCAGTGCGCGAGCTCCTGCGCAAGAACGGCGACCGCATACACGTCGCGCGCCTGCGGGGGTTTCTCTTCTTCGCCACCGCCTACTCGATTTCGAATCATGTCCGACGTCGTCTCGACGACAGCACGCGGCCGGCGCCCTGGTTTTTCATCCTCGATTTCCGTGATGTGCGGGGGATCGACGGCTCGGCGGAGATCGTCATGGACAAGGTGATCCGCACCGCCGCGGACCGAGGCATCCGGATCATGATGTGCAGTCTCGGGCCGGTGGGAACGCGGCAGATGCAGAACAGCAGCGCTCGGGCCGCCCATACCGGCTCGGTATCCTTCTATCCCGACATGGATCACGCCCTCGAGGTGTGCGAGGAGGAGATCATCACCTCCGCGGGCAAGGAGGTCCCGGCCGCCGGCGCCCCCCAAGACTCGACAGACATCGACGAGATCCTCGCCGGGTTCCTCCCCGACGGCGACGCCGCCTCCGTGGTCCGCGAGCATGTGACCCGCCACGATGCGGCGCGGGGCACGGTTCTCATCCGGGAGGGTGACCCCGCGGAGCACCTCTACATCGCCGAGTCGGGGGAGTACGGGGTGTTTGTCGAGCGAGGTGAGCAGCCGGCGATGCGCCTGCGAACGGTACTGCCGGGGGCGATCTTCGGCGAGCTCGAGGTATTTGCCGGGCAGCCTCGGACGGCGACGGTCGTCGCGACGAAAGCCGGCCGATGCTACGGACTGTCGACGGCGGCCCTGCGGCAGCTCGAAGCCGAGCGCCCCGATGTTGCCGCGGCTTTCCAGCGATCCGTGCTGAGGTTTATCTCCGAGCGCAGTTTCGACCTCAACCGGACGATCCATGAGCTCAGCGAGTGAG
>CAZVXU010000327.1:0-2706 GCA_964631585.1 uncultured Spirochaetaceae bacterium
CCGTTCTCGCGGGAGATCTACATCGATCGGGAGGACTTCCGCGAGGATCCGCCGAAGAAGTTCTTCCGCCTTGCGCCGGGCCGCGAAGTGCGGCTCAAGCACGCCTACTACATCACCTGCACCGACGTCATAAAGGACGATGCGGGCGAGGTCGTGGAGTTGCGCTGCACCTATGATCCGGAATCCCGCGGCGGCTCGACGCCGGACGGACGCAAGGTCAAGGGCACGCTCCACTGGGTGAGCACGGCGCACGCGGTGGAAACCGAGGTTCGGGCCTACGATCGGCTCTTTACTGTGCCCAACCCGGTGGAGCGGGAGAAGGAGGGCGGCGACTTCACCGACTTCCTCAATCCCTCCTCGCTTGAAACCTACAAGGACTGCAAAGCGGAGCCCGCGCTGCGCGACGCGCAGGTGGGAACTACGTACCAGTTTCTGCGTCACGGGTATTTCGCCCCCGACAGCAACGACTTCACCGCGGAGCGGCCGGTGTTCAACCGGGCGGTGTCCCTGCGCGACAGCTGGGCCAAGATCGAGAAGCAGATGCAGCAGGGTAAACAGGAGTAAACACTATGGCGAAGCTCATCGAGGCTGCACTTTTCGACCTGGACGGGGTCATCGCGTTCACCGATCGCTACCACTATCTGGGGTGGAAGCAACTGGCGGACGAAGAAGGATGGGATTTCAACGAAACCCTCAACCATCAATTGCGCGGGGTGTCGCGCATGGAGTCCCTGCAGGTGATTCTCGATCACAACAGCGTCGAGCTGTCCGACGAGGAAAAGAACCGTCTCGCGGACCGTAAAAACGGATACTATCAAAAATTGCTCGAGGATATCGACGAAGATGATCTCTACCCGGGTGCCCTGGAGTTCGTGGCGGCGCTTCGCGAGCGGGGTGTGAAGACGGCGCTTGCCTCCGGAAGCCGCAACGCGATGACCGTTGTGAACTCGCTGGGCCTCGGCGAGTTCTTTGATGCCTTTGTGACCGGACACGACCTCGACCGCAGCAAGCCCGACCCGCAGATCTTCCAGTTGAGCGCTGAGCGCCTCGGTGCGCCTGCCGAGCGCTGCGTCGTTTTCGAGGATGCGGAGAGCGGCATCGAGGCGGGGCTCGCGGCCGGGATGTACTGCGTGGGGGTCGGGGCGGACGAGCATCTGCCGAACGCCGAGCAGACGTTTGTAAAGTATTCCGACATCGACGTGGATGCCCTCATCGAAACCGGTCGCATAACGCGCTAGCCATGGAGCCGGTGTCAGCAATTTCGCCCGAGCTATGCGGTCGTCTGCGGTATCTCTTCTCCGACATCGACGACACCATGACTGACGAGGGGCTTCTGCCGGCATCGAGCCTCGACGGCATGTGGCGCCTCCATGAGGCGGGCATCAAAGTGGTGCCGGTGACCGGACGCCCGGCGGGCTGGTGCGACCATATCGCGCGAATGTGGCCGGTGGACGCGGTGGTCGGCGAGAACGGCGCCTTCTATTTCTCCTACGACCGCGCCGAGCGCCGCATGCACCGCGTCTACGTTTTGCCCGAGGAGGAGCGCCGCGCCGGGGCTACCCTCCTCGAGCGCGCTCGCGACCGCATCCTCGCCGAGGTCCCCGAGGCGGCAATCGCCGCCGACCAGCCTTTTCGCCTCTATGATCTTGCGATCGATTTTGCCGAGGACGTCGGCCCGCTCGGCGATGAGCAGATCGACCGTATCTGCGGCGTGCTCGACGAGGTGGGCCTCAACTACAAGATCTCGAGTATCCACGTCAACGCCTGGGCCGGCGACTACGACAAGGTCGGCTGCATGCGAATGCTCCTCGCCCGTGATGCGGCGGTGCCCGCCGCGCAGGCGCTCGAGGAAAGTGTGTTCATCGGTGATTCGCCGAACGATGAGCCGGCCTTCGCGGCCTTTCCCTCCTCGATCGGTGTCGCCAACGTACAGGACTTTGCCGCGCGTCTGACTACACCTCCGGCCTACGTCACCGAGGCCCGCGGGGCCTGCGGCTTCGCCGAGGCGGTGGATAGGATTCTCTCGCATCGGTGAGCCGCTTGAGGTATCAAGAAGCGTGTTGGTGAAGTTCGAATAAATCGTTGAAGGACGGGGAGCTTTGCCCACACCGGGCTGCCTGACGATATCGGGCAGCGCATTTTGCCTGTAATAGTCGGTGCCGGTTGGACTTGCGGCTGCTCTCACCAACACGCTTCTGTATACCCCCCGGTCGGCGCCGGGTGAGAGTGGCGGTCGGAGCCGCCACCCCCGCCCGCCAGGACACGAGGGACACGGAGGGTGCCCCGCAGCCGGAGGCGGCGGGGCAGTCTACCCGGCCACTCCAGAGTGGCCGGGTAGACCGAAGCCCGGAGTGGCCCGACCCCGCCCACCCCTCAATCCCGATCCGGCGCCATCCACGGGCAGCGGTGCGCCGCCGCCGCGCACCGATCCGGCTGACGGCGACCCACGTGGCCGGGGCGCGGCCGTCGCGCGACCTCGAGCTTGCTCGGGGAGCGACAGACGGGCGCGTCCCGAGACAGTGGGGCGCAGATGTGCGTGGCCGTGCGCGGCGGCGGCGTTCACGCCGGCGGGGGCGTGCCCCTTGTCTCAGACCGAAATATTGGATATTTTTTGCTGATGCAATTCACCGAACTAGAGTTACACTCCGATCTCCGGCGCGGAATCGACGACATGGGATTCGTCGACTGCACGCCGGTGCAGGAACG
>CAZVXU010000328.1:0-2684 GCA_964631585.1 uncultured Spirochaetaceae bacterium
AGAAAGGCCGTGGCGAGCCGCGAGACGACCTGCGGATCGCCCGAATAGGTCCGACTGTCGAGGAAAGGGTTATCCGCGGGGCTTGCCACATCGACCACGGGCGCGAAGTTCAGATTGATGCCGAGAGCTCGGAGCTCGGTCCCGAGCGCCCGACCCGCACGATAGGATAAAAGCGGGTCACCCGCGGCACCGACGGTTGAGGCAGGCGGAAGGTGCGTGGCAGCGTCGGGCCCGAGATGGCGGAGCCGACTCACGAGTCCACCCTCTTCATCGATGGCGACGAAGAGCGGGATCCGGGCGGTAGCCTCAACGCCGGAGATGAGCTCGGTGAGTTGGGAGACGTTATCGATGTTCCCGCCGTAGAGCACGACGCCGCCGGGCTGAAGCTCGCGGAGGCGCCGTTCGGTGAGGGGGTCGAGCTCGGTCAGCGCCCCACCCGTGTCGGAGGAAACAAGCGCGATCACGAGAAGCTGCGTCACCTTTTCCTCGAGGCTCATCTCGGAGACTCGCGACTCGATGTAGGCATCACGCGCGCCCGCATAGCGCGCCGGGGCGGGAGTTACGTAGGGGGTTGGCGGGGTTGGCGAGGGCTCGGCGCCACCCTGGGGCGCCGACGTCTCGGCAGGTGCACCGGGGGCCGCGGCCCTGGTGTCGGCGGACCGCCCCCCGGTCGCCTCCGCCGCATCCGCATCGCCGCAGGCGGAGAGCAGCGCCGCGAACGGCACAAGCAGCGCGATGATCATCCAGGCACGCCCCGGACCATAGTAATTTGTGAAAACTCTCGTACAGAATTTCATACAACTACGGCACCGCAGTACGGCCCCAACTCTCTGCACGCCCTAATTTAATGTCCCGGCTGAAATTATTCGCTTGAAATTTCGAGTAAAACCTGGTATTAGTTTTGCTAAAGAGTAAGGGACAGGTAAAAACGCACCGACCATGAGAGCAACATATCGGGGTAAGTCCTAAGATGCAACAGCCGCTCGTTCAAATGCAGCCCGCAACAGGCACGGCAATGATCACCTCTTACGCAGATGGCTTCCGAAGCGAGCTCGTCCGGAAGTCGCTGCACGTGCTCATCGCCTTCGTCCCGTCCCTGGCGTTGCTCTTCGGGCCCGCGGCAACTCTCGTGCTGCTCGCGGCAGGCACGCTCTTCTACACGAGTGCTGAAGCGATGCGCGTCAGCGGCCGGGAGGTTCTGCTCGTCTCACGGGTCACGGTGCTCGCCTCGCGATCGCACGGCAGCGAGGGGTTCGAGCTCGGTCCGGTCACGCTTGGTCTCGGCGCAATGCTTGCGCTGTTCCTCTACCCCGCACCCGCGGCGGCCATCGCCATCTATGCCCTTGCATTCGGGGACGGATTCGCCGGATTGGGCGGTAAGCTCCTCGGAATAAACCCGATGCCGGAGCTTGGCGGGAAGACGCTCGAGGGCAGTACCATCTGCTACATTGCCGTGTTCCTGGCAACGTTCTCCGTCACCCGCGATCCGGGCCTGTCGGTCGTTGTCGCCGCAGCAGCCACCGCCATCGAAGCCATGCCGCTTGCCGACCTCGACAACGTCGCCCTTCCCGTCGGAACGGGCCTCATCGCAACTGGATTGCTAGCAATCTGAATCCGTTCATCTCCACAGATACAATCTGCGTATTCTCCAGGTAAACACTGCGATACCCACAATGAGAGCTCCCACCGCGGGTACGTACACCACCGGCGAGGCAACATAGAGTGCGACCTCACGCCCCGCGATCACGAGCAACAGCGCCCCGAGCAGTGCGACATATGCGGGCTCCTGCACCGCAGCGATGGCGTAGAGCACGTTGAGAACAACAAGGAGGTTGAGAAGCAGGGCCACTACCTGGATCGTCGTCTGGTCGCCGGCCGGATTCATCAGATTGGGAAAGAGGCGGGTTAAGTCCACAGGCATGCTGTAGGCCAGAGTCAGCGCGATGAGCGCTCCCAGCCCCAGTACGATCCCGGTTTTCTGGTACTCCAGACCGCTGAGGTACAGGCTCGAGCTCAGCAGACAGAATATACCGAGGAAATGGCCGAAGTGGAGGACGCGGGTCAACATGGCTCCGTAGAGCGGCGGATACTGCAGGATGAGGATGCCGAGCTGTCCACCCTTTACGAGGTCGATGGCCAGGGTAAAGACAAAGACCGAGAAGAAAAACATCTCCGGGGCCGTGGTCTTACGAAACATCCGCAGCATGGTCCATAGGCCCACGAATGAGGCTACCCCCTGCACGAACACTCCCCCCAACAACCAGTATATCTGATATTCGCCCGAGTCCCAGCTCAGTCCGAGCCAACTCTGTCCCGCCTGCAGCTCGCCCAGGGGAAGTACGATGTCTCCGACGAGCACGAATACTGCGGCAGCGCTAAACCCCAGCAGGAGAACGAAAACGAGGAGGAGACCGATGCGCAGAAGCGCGTTGCGGGCGACGAGCGTCATGAGCGACAGTATAACGAAGGTGCCGCGAAAAACACTATAGTACGGCGCGTATTGTTCGATACTCTTAGAGAAGGGAGGCATGGCTGATGCACAGACGCGCACTCACACTCATAGCCCTACTGCTCGTAACCTCGAGCTACCTGTGCGCCGGTGACGTTGCGAACTTCGTGAACCTCGGTTTCTCCGAGGACGCAGAGTCGTTCATGTTCGCCCAGTACGGGATCGACTCGGAGGC
>CAZVXU010000329.1:0-2646 GCA_964631585.1 uncultured Spirochaetaceae bacterium
TGACGGTCGACGGTCAGTCGGACTTTCCTCTCATCCCGGGGGATCGCATCACGGTACGCCCCTACGAGGAGAAGGCGCGCATCGTGCGCTCGGACAAGCGCACCTTCTACGAGGTTCTTCGTTCCAAGCTCAACTGGTCGGGAGGCCATAGTGCTTGAACAGTTGACCATACAGAACTACGCCCTCATCGACAGGCTCAGTATCGAGTTTGCCGACGGTATGAACGTGCTTTCCGGTGAGACCGGCGCGGGAAAGTCCATACTCGCCGGAGCGTTGTCGTTGCTGCACGGCTCGCGTGCCGACACGGGGGCCATCCGCACCGGTGCGGACGAGACCATGGTCTCGGGTACCTTCGTGGTCGAGGGCAACACCGAGGCGGTGGGCTGGCTGACCGAGCACGGCATCGAGCCCGAAGACGGAGCGGTCATCATCCGCCGCACCGTGAAGCGCACCGGCCGCGGCACGATCTACGTTCAGTCCGCGCCGATTACCCGAAGCGACCTGCAGGAGCTCACCGACCTCATTCTCGACCTGCACGGACAGCACGAGCACCAGTCCCTGTTGTCCGAAGAGAACCACCGCAAGCTCCTCGATCGCTACGCCGGGATCGAGACCGAGGTGGAGGCTCTCTCCGAGCGCTTCGCCGAGCTGTCCAATCTCAAGCGCAGGCGGGAGGGCCTCGCCTCCAGCGAGCAGGAACGCCTCCGCGAGATCGATCTGCTGAGCTTCGCCGTGCAGGAAATCGAGGATGCCGGGCTAAAGGAAGGTGAGGAGGAAGAGCTCGAGCAGGAGCGGAGCATCCTCAACCAGCACGAGAAACTCGCGGAAAGCCTCGACCGTCTCTACGAGTCGCTTTCCGAGAGCCGCGGCGGGGCCCTCGGGCAGATGCGGGAAGCGCGGCACGCGATGGAGACGGTCACCGGCATCGATGCCGGGCTTTCGGCGGTGGCAAAGCGACTCGACGACTCGTTTTTCGAGCTCGAGGATATCGCGGAGACTGTTCGCGACTACTCTTCGAGGGTGGAGTTCAGCGCCGAGCGCCTCGAGCAGGTGGAGGATCGCATCACCACCATTCATCGCCTCGAGAAGAAGTACGGCGCAGAAATTGCAGACGTGCTCCGCTACGCCGAGGAGGCGCGCGAGCAGCTCTCCGATCTGGAGAACTATGAAGAGGACAAGGCGCAGCTCGAGGAAGACATCAAGCGCACCGAGCGCGAGGTGCTCGATGCGGCGCAGCAGATCTCCGCGAAGCGTAAGGCAGCCGCGGGGGAGCTACAGGGCCGGATAGAGGAGATACTGGCCTCCCTCGGCATGAAGAAAACGCGCTTTCACATCGGCGTCGAGCAGCGCCTCTCGAGCTCGGGCCGGCCGGCATGCGGGAGTTACGGGATCGATGCGGTGGCCTTCCGTCTGGCGCCGAACATCGGGGAGCCGGTAAAGGCGCTGAAAGACATCGCGTCCGGTGGAGAGATCTCCCGCGTTATGCTTGCGGTCAAGACCGTGCTTGCCGAAGCGGACCGAATCCAGACGCTCGTCTTCGACGAGATCGATGCGGGCATCGGTGGCGAGGTCGCGCTCGCTGTCGGGGAGTACCTCAAACGCCTCTCCGACGGGAAGCAGGTTCTCTGCATCACGCACCTTGCATCGATCGCCGTTCGGGCGGATAATCACCTCAAAGTAGAGAAGCTCACCGAGGGCGACCGCACCGTCACGCGCGTCGCCGAGGTCAGCGGCCCCGAGCGGGTGGAGGAGATAGCGCGTATGCTTGCCGGAGACCGAACAGGCCGGACCTCACGAACCCATGCGGAGGAGCTTCTCGAGAAGTACGGGAGCAAAACGGCGTAGGTATGGCCAAGATCTCCAGTGAAGCCAAAAAACGCTATTTCGACAGGGTTAAGGTGTACAAGCAGGAGACGGAGACCATTCTCGTCCGGGAGAAGAATCTCCTCGGGACGATACGGGGCGACGGTTCCGCCTCGCAGTACAAGCGGCTGAAGCTTGTCGATGAGCGGCTGAACCTCGCCTCCTATTTCCTGCTTCTGAATCGACTCTCGGTCGGGCTGCTCGGAGTGAAGAACGAGGCCTTCCTCAACGACGGACGCAAGAGCTGCTACGAGGCGGTGATCTATCTCGAGGAGGTCGTTTCCAATCGCCTCGATGCTCCGTTCTCGGATTACAGCGAGTACCTCGAGAAGATAGAGGATCTCGACGACGAGAAGCGTTACCGTATGGTTGCCAAGCTGGGCTTCACAATCCAGTCCGTCGAGGAGGATTTCGGCGAGAACAGCAAGTGGAAATGGTCGTTTGTGGAGCTCGAAGGACGGTATGCCATCGTTACCAAGAATCTCCTCAACCTGAAAACCCTCGTCGCAGGTCTCGACCCACGTGTGCACGGTTATCAGTCCCGCCTCAATCACCTCAACCTGGCAAAGGAACTGCTCCAGCGCTCCGCGGATCGCTATCGGGAAAAATACGAGCTGTCCACGCTGCGAATAGACGACTTCAAGCGTGCCATCGCGTTCCTTGCGGCCCTGCGCCGTCTCCACACCGTCGTCGGGGAGACGCAGAACGCGGATACAGTTAAAAAGAAAATGGATGTCTGGAAGACCAAGATGGAGACCGACGAGCGCAACGCCCGCGCCGCCA
>CAZVXU010000330.1:0-2616 GCA_964631585.1 uncultured Spirochaetaceae bacterium
TCTTCCACAGAAACCCGTTGGCCTCGATGCGAAAAACGATGAACTCCCGCTCCGGGTAGAACGCGGCGGCGTAGACCCGCCGCACGTGATGCTCGACCGAGGCGGTGGGCGAGGCAAAGGTGGTGAAGTCGTGCTCGCCGCAGAGGGCGGCGGCCATGCGGTTCCAGGCGCGGATGTCAGGGCGGGCTTTGAGGCGCACGCAGTAGTCTTTCAGATGCGGCGGCACGATCCCCGCGTGAAGCAGGTAGTAGCGATACTCCCGGCTCACCGCGTCGAAGCGCGCGTGGAACTCGGGGGCAACCTCGCGCGATCGCATCACCCGCAGGTCGAGCGGAAGCTGTGTATTCATGGCCTCGCGGAACTTTTCGGCCGGGATGGAGGGGTGATCGGTCTCGAAGTTCGCGCACTGCGCCCGGGCGTGTACGCCGGAGTCGGTGCGCCCTGCCGCATGCAGCACCACGCGCCGGCTGTGGATGCGCTCGAGGGCGGCTTCGAGCTCACCCTGCACGGTTCGCCCGGCGCTCTGCACCTGCCAGCCGTTGAACGCGGTTCCGTCGTAGGCGATCTCGAGCAGGATGTTACGAGGCATCCTCCGCCTTTTCCGGGTCCTTCTCCTCGAGGCCGAGCTCGGTTGCGATCTGCTTGTAGACCTCACGGGCGTTGTCGAGGATGGCCTGCGGCTTGTTCTTCGAGGCCTTGCCCATGCCGAAGATCTTGGCGACGGTGCGCTTGGCCCCCTGCAGGGCGATCCTGCGCTGCTCGGGATCGTCCCGGGAGCCGTAGCGGTAGTCGAGATAGCCGACGAGGTAGAGCACCCCGTCGTAGCCGTAGTTCTTGTCGAGATCCGGTCCGAGGGGAAAGACTTGCGGCAGCGCTTCCTCCCCGGTCTGCTCGAGCTCCACCGAATGCTCGTAGAAAAAGCGGGCCTTGCGATAGAAGACCTGCGCGAGATAGTCGTAGTTCTCCTGGGGGCTGCGGCGGTGGAGGTCGTTACAGAGCCAGGCGGCGCGAAGGCTCGAGAGGCCCTGCTTAAAGGTCGGGGAGAACTCCTTCGGGAAGAGATCGTAGCACATGACGGCGAAGAAGTAGCTCGCCACCCCCTCCTCGAGATCCCGCGGCTCTGTGAAATCGAGGCGCTCGAAAAGGCGGTGGACGGTCTCGGTGCGGCGCGTGCGGTCGGAGTTGATCTTCTGTCGCACCGATTCGGGGATCTCGAGAAAGTCCTGCGGATACGCGGCGTAGAAACAGTCGGGGCAGACGGTCACGGGATAGATCAGCGGATAGACCCTCCCGTACTTCTGCGAAGGCTCGTACTGGCGGCGAAGCTCGTGGGTCAGCTCGCCCGCGATCAATCGGCCGCGCCCGGTTCGAAGCTCCTCCCGATAGAAGGTCGTCTCGCAGACCGGGCAGACGATGGGTTTCTTGGTAAAAAACGTTACGGTGCTCTCGCTCACCCCTTCTCTCCTTCTATGATGACCACCGCGATGGCGTTATCCACCTCGTGGGTCATCGACACATGCACCGACTGCCCGCCGAAGTGATGCAGCCACTCCCGCGCCCTGCCGTGCAGCATCAGCTCGGGCTTTCCCATGGAGTTGTTGCGCACCTCGATCTCCCGCAAACGTACGTCTCGCAGCCCGATGCCGAGCGCCTTGCCGAAGGCCTCCTTGGCGGCGAAGCGAGCGGCAAGGGACAGCACCATGGAGTGCCCGCGGCTGAGCGCGGTCTCGAGCTCGCGGGGGTGGAAGTAGCGCTCGAGCAGGCCCTGCCGGTCGGCCCACTGTCGCATGCGCGATACCTGTACGACGTCTATACCGATTCCAAGAATCACGTGTCTATCCCCGTTCCCGGTTCACCCCTGCCTCTGTCTCACCGTGACTTCGATCTCGGTCGGCTCATAGCGTAGCACGACGAAGCCCTGGGGCACATCCGGTCGCACGGACAGGCTGTAGGTTCCCGGCGAGGTGATGGGAGAGGCGTTGATGATGAGCTGCACCTGATCGGGGTCGACCTCCTCGAGGTCGAGCTGCCGCCCCTGCACGCGCACGGCGCCGCTCGGAAGCGAGCCCTCGATCTGCAGCTGCGGGTCGAGCCCAAGCACGACGGTTTCCACGGGGTCGAAGGTGTGGAGGACCACGGCCTCCTCTACGATGCCGCGGAACTCGACCACATCGCCGCCGAAGAAAGTCACCAGCGGATCGGGCCGCTGCAGGCGCACCCGGACGCTGAAATCCTCGCGGCGGCCGGTGAGCTCGATGTCCTCGGTCGTCACCTCTTCGATGTCCTCCACGCGGCTGCTCGGCCCCTCGATTTCCACCGTCGATGGTGAGATACGATACTGCGTCAGCTCGTAGCCGGTCGGTGGAAACCCCGAGAGTGACGGCTGCACATCGACCACCCGCTGCATGGTCTCCTCGAGGGTGATGGCCACCTCGAGGGGTTCGACACCGATCTCCAGTGGCTCGATACCGCGCGCGGTGCCCTGCCGCTTAACCCGTACGGGCTCGAGAAACTCGCCGGCGGAGTCGTGCTCGGTGAGGTCCACGTAGGCGCGGATATCTTCCTCGAGGATGCGGAAGATCTCCTCGGACTCCCCGCGCAGGCTCACGCGC
This sequence comes from uncultured Spirochaetaceae bacterium, assembly GCA_964631585.1. Classification (GTDB taxonomy): domain Bacteria; phylum Spirochaetota; class Spirochaetia; order DSM-27196; family PWMO01; genus JAAAOH01. Next base: position 2,613 of record CAZVXU010000330.1, read on the forward strand.
ACGT
>CAZVXU010000331.1:0-2592 GCA_964631585.1 uncultured Spirochaetaceae bacterium
TCGACCAGATCGTCGGCACCCTCTTCCGCCAGACAATGTTCGCCGAGTTCGAGAAGAAGACGCACGAGATGGTCGAATCCGGCCGGCCGCTCACCGTCGACAACCTGAGGGGCGAGTACCGCACCCTGCTCGAGAAGTACTTCGGAGCCGACGCCGTCATCGACGACGTCTCCGACATCGAGGGCCTGCGAATCCCCCACTTCTACCGGGCTTTCTACGTCTACAAGTACGCAACCGGCGTATCCGCCGCCATTTCGCTCTCGCGCCGCGTCCTCGAGGGCGGAGAGAGCGAGCGTGACGACTACTTCGCCTTCCTGAAGTCGGGCGGCTCGCGGTTTCCCATCGAAAGCCTCAGACTCGCCGGCGTCGACATGGCGGGGGCCTCTCCGATCGAGACTGCCATCGAGCTGTTCTCCCGGCGCGTCGGCGAGCTCGGGGCGTACTTCGCGTGAGGCCAGGCGGCGCGACGACGCGGCAACGGGTCAGGGCGGCGCCCAGAGACGAGGCGGGAACCCCCAGCTGGAAACTTTGAACGGGGTCACTTGACAGAATGGACGCCCTTGTATAGATTGTGGCCTCACAAGGGACACATGCGGCGGTGGTGAAATTGGTAGACACGCTAGCTTGAGGGGCTAGTGGGCATTACTGCCCGTGGAGGTTCAAGTCCTCTCCGCCGCAACGCGACACACTAAACATGAGCGGCTTCCTGATTCCGGGAAGCCGTTTTTTTGCACCGTGCTGAATCCCGGCGCCGTGACCCCAAACGTCGCTCAGGGCAGTGAAGAGAGAGCCACGGTGGCCACCGACTCCGCGATCTCGTGGCGTTCCTGGTCTTTCATGGCTTCGAAACGGACGTGCATGTTGTGCCCGTCATTGCTCGTTCGCACCACGCGTCCTGCGACAACATATTCGTTCCCCCCTGCGGAAAACGCCAGCTCGACCACATTGCCGGTACTGAATTGCATCCCGGGATTGGCGACGCTTGCGCCGCCGCCGCTGAGATCATTTATGACAACGCGGCGCGACTCGCCGTCACCGAGGTAGGGCCTTACCACCGCCGGGAGTGCCGCCGGGCGGCGGCCGAAGCGCCGGCGCTGAGTGCGCACGATGCGGGCGGGACGCGCGACCACGAGCGTGTCGTCATCCCCTTTGTACATAGTAGCATCGAACTGGTAGGGACCGCTGCGAGAGAGGAGTAAAAAGGAGGCCGGCTCGCCGTCGACGAGCTCCTCGGCCCTGTTGAGCACCCACACCGTAAAGGAGCTCTCGGCGACCTCGGCGATCGTTCCACGCGCCTGGACACCACCCTGACTGACCGCGATCGGCATGCCCAAGGCAGGCACGATTACCGACTCATCAGGCTGTGCCGCGGGGATAGTTGTGAGCTCCGGCGGCCGGTTCAGTCCTGTCCGCAGGCTCTCCACCTCCGCGGCGGTAAGCACGCCCTGTTTCACCGCCTCGCTCGACCACTGATCGAACTCCGCAACGTCGAATGCGGAAAGAAGCGAGTCTATGTGTCGGCCGTCGGCTGCGGCGGTCTGCTCGATGACCTGCCAGCCCTCGTCGCCGAAAATGTTTCGCCCGAGGAAGCGAACCACATCCTCGATCCGACGGTTGGTTCGGCGCTCGGTGCGGTTCGTCCGCACGGTGTGGACCGCCACGACGACAAGGGTCGCAGCGGACAGCAGTACGAAGAGAATGATGAGGAACTCGAGCAGCTCGAAGGTCCGATCCTGCCCCAACATGGCCAGAAGTTCTGAGATCACGATCCACCATCCGATGCTCCGACTCGTAGAGGACAGGGGAGAAGCGCACGCCGGAGTGCAGTAATCCTAGTGTAGCCGAAGACGACCTGCGGGAAAAGATGTAATCCGCATCTTCCTCGGAATAGCGCCAATCAAGGGGCCAGAGCGTACTCCATGTAGTCAGCGGTATCCCTCGCAACGTCATCACCGGCAAGCCGTCTCAGAACGTGGAACGCCCCGTCAAGTCCGGCTGAAATTCCGCCCGTGGAAACGAAGGATCCCGTATCTACGATGCGGCGGTCGAGGCGCTGTGTGGCGCGGGGGAAGAGCTCGGCAACGCCCGGAGCGGCCCGGCGGTGCGTGGTGTACTCGCGACCGTCGAGGAGACCTGCGGCTCCGGCTATGCGTGTTCCGGTACATACGGTCATGACGATTTCCGCATGCGCCGCGACCTCCCGCACCCAGCCGATGAGGAGATCGTCGCGCATGACAGCACGGGAGCCATCTCCCCCGGGAATCACGAGGACATCCGGCATGTAATCGTCGCCCGCGCCCGGCACAGCGCGATCGGGAACCACCTGTAGTCCGTTCTTCGCGCGCAAAGGCTCGACCGCCGCCCCGACGACCGACACTTCGAACAACTCGTATCCGCTGAGCTCATCCGCCACCGCAAAGACCTCGAAGGGACCCGCAAAGTCGAGGACCTCGACGTCGGGAAATACGAGAATGGCTACCTGCCGCCTCATCCATGCCTCCTCACGCAGTCTTCACGGCCGATGTCGACAACGGCCTCGGGGTTCGGCTATCATAACGAGGAGCGCGGGGGGTGTATATAGAAGCTTGTTGG
>CAZVXU010000332.1:0-2570 GCA_964631585.1 uncultured Spirochaetaceae bacterium
CGTCGGCAAAGACGTTCTGGTCGGAGAGGTCCAGGTTGGATGCGGACTCGACGTCTTCTCGTCGGTCCAGCGCCTCGGCGGTGCCTGCCTCCGAGGCGGGGTCTCCGCCCGGCGCTAGCCAGCGGCGTCCGTCGGGGGCCCGGCGGTATACCGCATCCCATCCCGAAAAGGCGTTCGCGGTCATCTCGAGTGACTGGACGTCCTCGCTTGCGTAGATCGCCGTGCCCGTGCCGTCCCCGTCATGAAAGACGACGTTGTTGACCAGCCTCGCCCGGGAGGAGCCGTTGAGATTGAAGCCCTGAGTGAATCGTGATCCGGCGCCGCCGCGCAGCGTGTTGTTGTACCAGGCGGTCTCCGAGCCGACTATCCGTCCCACGATCACTTCCCGGCTCCGCCCGCCGATAAACAGGTTGGTGTCGAGGGTCGCGGTAACGTCGCGCAGAGACACGACATGGAGAAACTCGGAGGTCTCGCCGGACCGAAAGGCGTTGCGAGATGCCGTGATTCGGCTGCCGCGGGCGAAGAGACCCGTTGCGCCGCGTTCACCCTCCACTTCGACCGTGTTTCCCTCGATGCGGAGCTCACCGCCGCTCGCGCTGATTGCTGTGCTGATGGATGCGCCGTCGGAGGCGACGAGGCGATTGTCGCGCAGTAGCACAACGCTCTCGCGCGAGCGAAGTACGTCGCTGCTCTCTCGGGCCGCCCCGGCGCGGAGCTCGCTCTCGAGGAATCTCGCAACACTCCCGTCTACCAGCACAGCGGCGGATCGGCGCCCCGACCCCGCGGTCACGCTTCCGTTCCGCATCTCGAGGGTGCTCTCGCCACCAGCGCGAATCACGGAGTAGTCGCGGCCCGGGCCCTCAGCCTCCATACTTACGCGCTCGAGGGAAGCGGAGCTGCCCTCGAAAGACACCGCGGCGTCTCCGTCTAACTCGCGCGACCGAATCTCACTGTTCCGGGCCTCGAAAGTTGAGTTGAGCAGTTGCAGTGTCCGAGGCGCCTTCTCCGAGGTCATGGAAACGGCCTGCATGAAAATCGTGCTGCCCTCGGCGCCGAGGGCAGCCACGCCCTCCGCCGTCACATCGAGACGCTCGAGGGTCAGCGAGGCGTCCTGCACGTCGAAAAGCGCCGATCCGGCGAAACTGTCGGAGGTCAGTATCTCGGTAACCTGATCGTCCGCCCGGCGCCAGGTCTCGGAGCTGAGTCCGCCCTGAATGCTGAGGTCTCCATCGACGCGAAGGGGGGCGGTTACCCGGTAGCTCCCACCCGAGACAAATATGGTCCGCCGGTCGCGTGAAAGGGCGAAATCGACGGCATCGGAGAGACGGGAGAACGGGGCGTCTCTGCCCCCGTCGGAGGCCGCGCCGTTGTCCGCGACACCGTCTGCGGAGACATAGACGATTTCCTGATCGATATAGAGGTCCCATACGCGAGGCGTTCCGCTTCGGTTTCCCGCCTCGTCGACCACGTAGGCCTCGAGCTGATAGTGCGCGAGCCGTCCGCGCACCGCGTCCAACATCACCTGGCCCTCATAGGGCCGGAAGTTGCCGGCCTCTTCCTGCACCAGCGAGAGCCGGTATCGTATCTCACCCTCGGGAGCTTCGAGCTCCACTACTCTGCTTCCGGTGTAAAAATCCCCCGAGCGGGCATTTACGAGCTCCGGAGGTGGTGGTGGTGTGCGATCCAGGGTAAAGGAGATCTCCACCACCTCTGACGGCCGCGCGTCATCGTTGAAGGCACGGGCGCGGAGTGTGTAGCGCAGGGTCTCCCCCGGGGAGACATCGAATGGAAGAGTCTCCGGCAGTACTTCGGAGAAGCGTGAGGGCACATCGGGCTCCGCATCGCCCGTTGTGAGCTCGTAGCGTACGGTAGCACCGGAGGTTCCGTTGCGAAGCACAACCGTCTCGCCGTAGATTTCGCCCGGCCTCACACCGCTGAGCTGCGGCCGAGGGCTTACCGTGTAGCCGCGTAGCTCGAACCGGCGGGACTCACTCCGATTTCCGACCTCGTCAACCTGTACTGCCTCGACGGTTACGAGCGTCTCTCCCGGGGGGAAAGAGACTTCGCTGGTCTCGTCGGCGCGCCGGAAGTCGCCGTCGCTCTCATCGGCAATGCGGAATCCCGTCCGATGCCCGGGCTCCGCGCTCCACGCGAGCCGGGCCGACCGCCCGTCCTCCGCGACGCGGATCGACGGAGCAGGAGGGGGCGGCGGCGCGAGACGATCCACTTCCATCACGACGCTCGCCGTCTCGCGAGAGAGATTTCCTGCAACATCCTCGCTTCGATAGGCAACCCGGTAGAGCACCTCGCTGTCGGGACGCCCGGGAAGGCGCAGGCCTTCTCCGAGACGTGGTGACGACTGCGTCACGGGCGCGGGCATGGAACCATCTTCGGTTAGCTCATAACGGATCCCCCGGTCCGCGGACGCGCGGAGCACGACCGGCCCGTTGCCGGCCATGCCGAAGATAGAGGTGCCTTCCTCTCCGAAGACCTCAAGCCCGCCTACATCCGGCGCGCTTCGGTCGATGAGGACGCGGATCGGCTCCTCGACGGCGCGGGTATTGCCGGCG
>CAZVXU010000333.1:0-2535 GCA_964631585.1 uncultured Spirochaetaceae bacterium
TTCGATACGTTGCGCGTCGGAAAGGATTCTCGTAATCCTTCTGCCTGCTCTCGTACACGCGGTCGCGCCGGAGCTCCTGTATTTCCACGGCGCGCTCGAGGAAACGCGCCCATTCCTCGCGTGAGGGGATTCTGCCCTCGTGCAGCAGAACGAACACCGAAAAGGCGTGACGCTGCTTCTCTTCGGGATAGCGCTGCCAGAGCTTGTCATAGCGGCCGTGTACCGCTTCCCAGGAATCGAGTCGCCCGGCACCGACGTCCGCGCGCAGCTCATCCACATCAGCCTCGGGAACCAGTTGACCGCCGAGATTCACCCAGCTGCGCACCCGCTCCCCGGCAAGCGAATCACACATGGTTTCGTAGGTGCGCTCGTCGGCGGCTTCCAGGTAGGCCAGGAGATTCTTCGCCGCGTAGAACTGCAACATCTCTCCGTAGGCCAGGTATCCCTCTCGCGGCTTCAGGATGATGGTCTCACGGCGGGATTTCTCCATGCGCTCTCCGCGCACGAGAAGCCCCTCGGTTTCGCGGCTGTCCGCGGAGAGAAGCTCGTGGCCCCGCGCGGCGCGCCCAGCCCGCTCGCCCGCGCCGCCGGCTGCAGCCCCGCCCGCGCCTTCGCCGTCCTTCGCTTGCGCGGTCCATATCGCCAGCAGCTCACGCGCCGCGATTATCTCCTCGATGGTGTCCGGCGCAAGGGCGTCGAACTCGATGTGCTGCGTTTTCTGCTTGCGGGTATCGCGGGCGCCGAACTTCCAGCTGTTCCGCGCGAGGGCATACATATTGCGCGTCCAGAAGAAGGCGGGCATCACCTCGAGGCAGTTTTCGGAGGTGTTGTTACTCAGAAGCGAAAAGGGAAGCGGGATATCGAGCTCCGCCGGATAGTGTCCCTTGGCGAGAAGCACGAAGGAGGCAAAGCGCGATGAGTGCTTGAGACTCGTACACAGCCCGGGCCAGAAGCCCCGCCCGGCCTGGATCTCGTTGTCGTTCGCGCGACTGTTGTGGTTGGAGCCGATCGTCGCTCCGGCCGCGATATTGCTCTGTCCCATCACCACCGAAGCGATGAGGAAGGAGTTATTGTGGTGCTGCTCGTGCGCCGGGAACATCAGGTTGTTCAGCAGCTCGCAGCAGGAGACGGTGGAATTATCACCCATGAAGGAGTGGATGAGCCGCGCGCCGTACTTGAGCGACGAGTTGTTTCCCATGATGAAGCGTACGGCCTTGCAGCCGTAGAAGATGCGGCACCCGTAGCCTATGATGCCGTTTACGAGCTCCACACCCTCACCGATCTGGGTGGGCTCATCGATATTGGAATTGATCGTCAGATTCTTGAGCTTGTTGGCGCCCTTGATGTAGCAGTGGGAACCGATCTTCACGTCCTTAATAATGCGAGAGTTCTTGACCACGCTCTGCTCGCCGACGGTGCCATAGTAGCCGCGCCGGGAGTCGTAGCGGCTCTGCGTCATCTCGGCGAGCCGCCGCTGCAGCGGGCCGTCGTCTCGGTAGCGGGACCAGAGGTAGGCATCCGCGGGGATCATCCCGTCGAAGGGCTGCACGGCACGACTGCCCGTTTCGTTTATGAGATCCAAGGTAATGAGCACCTCGTCGCTCTCGCCGTCCTTCAGGATGCCGTTCCCGAACTTGGCGTGATCCGTCGTGTGCATCTCATCTATGTTGGTGATGATGCAGCGGTTTCCTACGATGTAGTGTGCAAGGTAGCGCACGTTGTGAATAGCAACGTGATCCCCAATATCGCATGAAGAGATCGTACTGTTGGCGATACCCACCTGAAGCTGCAGGTCGTGATGCTCCAGGGCGGCCCGGGAAACCGCCCCGATGCGAACCAGCCCGTGGAAGGACGAATGAAGGATCTGCGACGGCTCGAACTCTTCGGTGACGAGCACGTCGTCCCAGTCGTCCGCCACATTGCCGTTCTTGACGAGGAGCTCTATTTCGGCCGCACGCAGATGACGGAAGTCCTCGAGCTGGCGCCCGAGCTGGAGGTTTCTGAGGTAGTACTCGTCCGCGCCTTCGGGGATGAACTCCTGCGACACGAACTCGCGACCCATGGCGCCGCCGGGAAGCAGATGTACCGTATCCATAGCCGTCTATGATCCCATGAAATCGGCCAAAAATCAAAGTGTCGCGTGACATTCTCGCGGCGCAATGACCGTAACCAGCAGGTAGCAGCCTGCGGCGAGCAGACTGACCGCCAGGAACCCGCCACCCGTTGCAATCATCACCGAAAGCGGTGTGGCGGCGACGGAGGCAACACCGTTTACCGCCCACGCAAGCGGTATAAGGTCTTCCGAGCGATTTCCCGCCATCTCGAGGCCCGCCGGCATGAGCCAGCCCAGGGCGAACGAGATCGGAAACAGAAGCACCAGACTTACGAGGAACCGTAACGGCTCAGCCGCACTGACGGCAAGGTCCAGCAAAGGATCAAGCCCGAGATAGTACACCAGGACAAGGCCTGCGACCGCGAGCCCGCCGAGCCGGATACGCCGGCCCGGCGGCATCCTGAGCCGCCCCTGAAGATAGC
>CAZVXU010000334.1:0-1353 GCA_964631585.1 uncultured Spirochaetaceae bacterium
AGGACGAGGTCCGCGCCTGGACGATCCGCGACGGCGAGAACGCACAGGCGGCGGCCGGCACCATACATTCGGATCTGGCCAAAGGCTTCATCCGTGCGGAGTGCTTCAACTACGAGGATCTCATGGGAGCCGGAACGGAGGCTGCGGTCAAGCAGAAGGGGCTCTTCCGGCTCGAGGGCAAGGAGTACCGCGTCAAGGACGGCGATATCCTCAACATCCGGTTCAACGTGTAGGAGCCGGCGGAGACGGCCACCGTCGGGCGTCAGGTGACGAGTGGATTTCGGACTGTGAGTCCGGGGAAGCGTGAGAAGTCCCGGTCTGCCGACCAGAGCTCTTCCACGCCATGTGCGAGGCAGACGGCGACGATTCGCGCATCGTGAACCCGTGCCCCGACGGTGCGAGCGGCTTCAAGAACGTGCTGCAGGTAATCAAAGTAGATGGCGCCGGTCTCTGCAATTGCCGTGAAGGAGGGACTCTCCATCCACCTTCGTACCTGCAGAATCGCGTCATCGAGGGGAGTCGGGGGCGAGTAAATGCGCGGATGGGTCACGACCGCCAGGAACTCGTGGATGACCGGCCAGGGGATCGCCCACAGCGAGCTCGATTCGGCAAGGCCCCGAACCGCTACCAGCGCACTTTCGTGAAACGAGGAGTCCTCGCGGTGGGAGTAGACGAGAATATTGGTGTCGACCGCTATCACCCGCCGCGCCCCTCGTAGATCATGCCTCGTATTTGCTCCCAGGAGCCTTCTTCGATTCCCTCGCACACGCCGTTGCCCTTGAACGAGTGATTTTCGAAACGATAACCGTGCTCGGCGGATCGCGCACCCTCGAGGTAGCGCCGTATAGCGGTCTCCATGAGCTCTTTCATGGTAGTCTCTTCCTCGCGAGCACGCTCTTTGAGTTCCGAGAGGAGAGCATCACTCAATTCGACCGTCGTCTTCATGCACTCATATTACCGCAAGTAAGGTTAGATGTAAAGCCTGATATGGGTACCCATATCGATACCGCCGAGCACCCGCCCGGCGGCCCCGGCGGCCTACGCCGCCGGGCTTATATCGGCCTTCTGCAGCCTGCGCGAGTTCGTGACCACGTTGATCGAGCTGAACGCCATGGCGATTTCGGCGAGTACCGGATGCATGACGCCGATGACCGCCAGCGGAATCATCACGACGTTGTAGAAGAACGCCCAGAAGAGGTTCTGCCGGATCTTGGTGAAGGTGGCGCGGGAGAGCTTCACGGCTCTTACGACCGCGGAAAGGTCTCCCTTTACCAGCACGATGTCTCCCGACTCGATGGCAACGTCGGTGCCGGTGCCGATGGCGATGCCGACGTCGGCCTGGGTGAGCGCCGG
>CAZVXU010000334.1:1453-2534 GCA_964631585.1 uncultured Spirochaetaceae bacterium
CGGGCGGTGCGCTCGTTGTCGCCTGTGATCATCGCCGTTTCGAATCCCAGCTTGCGGAGCGCGGCAACCGCCTGCAGACTGTCGGACTTCACGGTGTCCGCAACCGCGACGAGGCCGAGCACGGCGCCGTCGCGGGAGACAGCCATCACCGTCTTTGCCTCCGCCTCGAGGGACTGCTTGCGCTCGGCAAGCTCCTCGTGGAGCTCGATGCCGCGCTCTCGCAGGAGATCCACGCTTCCGACCAGGATCTCGCTGCCCGCCACGTTCGCGCTGATGCCGTGGCCGGTGACGGCCTCGAAGCCGCTCGCCTCTGCGACCTCGAGGCCCTCTTCGCGGGCGTGGGCGACGACGGCGCGGCCGAGGGGGTGCTCAGAGCCGAGCTCGGCCGCCGCCGCTGTTGCCAGCGCCTCGTGCTCGGCGCCGGCGCGGCCGGCCGCGATGACCTCGGTCACCCGCGGTTTGCCCTCGGTGATGGTGCCGGTCTTGTCGAAGACGATGGTGGTTACGTCCTTCAGGGTCTGGATGGCCGCGCCCTTTCGGATGAGCACGCCGTTCTGCGCGCCCATGCCGGAGCCCACCATGAGGGCCGTGGGCGTTGCAAGTCCCAGTGCGCAGGGGCAGGCGATAACGAGCACCGCGATGGTCGCGTAGAGGGCGAGGGCGCCTGCGCCCATGCCGGGATCGACCCACGGCAGGAACTGCCCGGCCCAGGCGGCAATCCCGCCGAATAATCCGGGGAAGAGGAGCCACGCGCCGAGGGTCGCCGCGGCGAGGCCGATGACAATCGGCACGAAGATGCCGGTGATGCGGTCTGCGAGGGCCTGAATGGGGATCTTCGAGCCCTGGGCCTCCTCGACCATACGGATCACCTGACTGAGGAAGGTATCACTTCCCACGCGTGTTGCGCGCACCCGCAGCATGCCCTGCTGATTTATGGTCGCGCCGATGACTTCATCACCCTCTGTCTTGTCGACGGGCATCGACTCGCCGGTTGCAAGCGACTCGTCGAGGCTACTCTCGCCGGATACCACGACGCCGTCGGTCGGCACCTTCTCACCCGGCCGTACGACCATCACGTCGT
>CAZVXU010000335.1:0-2516 GCA_964631585.1 uncultured Spirochaetaceae bacterium
TCGGATGTCAAGTCTTTTGCGGTTCAGGTACCCGTTCACCGTCGACACTGTGCTCAACCCCCGTTGCGTGCTATTGTCTTCTCCGTGACTACCGCGACCCATCCATACAGTAACAATACCCGTGTCTTGCGTAGTGTCGGAATGCTGGCCGTGGCGTGCGGCTTGCTTCTGCTCGTTCTCGCCGGGTGCCGCAATCCCACAGTGGTGGAGTATGAGCCGTATGAGTCGCCGGGTCGACTAGAGCCGGACGATCCGGAATACGCTGAGCAGTGGCATTACCGGCAGATCAATATGCCGGGCGCGTGGGCGGTGCTGGGCGACCCCGATTTGTCCGGCCGGTTCTCGACGATTACGGTCGCCGTGATTGATAACGGTATTCTGGAGGAGGTGGACCTTGCGGCGAATCTGTTCTTGGATACCACGACTACAGATGGGGGCTACGAGTTCGACTATCCCACTGGCGATGTCGACCCGACGGACGATGCGGCGGATGCACATGGGACTCATGTGGCTGGGACAATTGTCGCGGAGACCGACAATAACGTAGGCGTTGCCGGGGTCGGATGGAATCTTCTGCAGGCAATGCCGGTGAAAGCCTTGCGGGGCTCAGATGATGGCACTACCGTAGACGTAGCAAATGCCATCTACTACAGCGCCAGAAGTACTGAGAGTGGCGTACAACCGCCCAGCCGTGACAGCCGAGTGATAAATCTGAGCCTAGGCGGAGGCAGCCCGGATACGGCAATGTACGAGGCCGTATCCTATGCGATGAGCCGTAACATCACGGTCATTGCCGCCGCGGGCAACACGGAAGGCGGTGGCGTTGTGTATCCCGCGGCCTTTGACAACACGATCGCTGTTTCCGCGGTGAGCATACACGAAGAGCTGGCGTGGTACTCACCCGTGGGGCCCGAAGTCGATTTTACGGCGCCCGGCGGAGACGAAGATGCGTATGTCTGGAGTATCGTGAATGATGGTTACCAGGGCGAGTTATGGGCCGGCACCTCCATGGCCACCCCCCACGTCTCAGGCGTCGTTGGCCTGCTTTACTCCTACGCCCCCAACCTCACCCAGGACGCCGTCTACGCCATTCTCGCAAACACCGCGAAAGACCTCGGCGAGCCCGGCCATGACGAGGAGTTCGGGCACGGGTTGATCGACGCGCAAGCTGCGCTCGAGTACCTGATCAACGCTGGGCGTGATTACCCCCTGCAGCCGCGGTCGCTTGGAGGCGGCACAAGCGGAGGCGACACGAGCGGCGCGGGCATTTCGAGCGCGGCGGTGTCGAGCCTGGCCGCGGATGGTGAGGGGCGCAACCGCGGGAAACGCCCGGCGCAGCGCCGCGGAGCGATTCTGCCGGAGGCCGGAGCCGAGCTCGATACAACCTCGATCATCGTCAAACTGACCGAGCGTGCCGATACCGGCCTTGGCGTCGACGCCGCTCGCTCGCTTGCCGATGGAATCGGCGCCGCCGGGGTCCTACCTATCGGCGGGCGTCTCTACCGCATCGACCTGCGCGGCGGCGGGGTGGAAGCCGCCATCCGGGCTCTGGGCAAACACGAGGACGTCGAATATGCACAGCCGAACTACCGCTACAGTCTCATCGAATAGGACGCGTGCCCGCCTCGTTTTGCCGCCGCTGCTGTCACTCGTGATCCTGGCGGGAGCAATGGCAGTTGGGCCCGGCGTACCGGCAGACGCCCGTGGGGTGCGGGAGCCGGATAGCGGTGCCGAAGAGAATCCGCCCGAGGCCGCGGAACCCGTCGACACGGCCGCCTTCACCGACGCTCATGTCGACACGCCATGCCTCTGCTCGGGGCGCGATGCGACCACCGCCGTCCCGTTCTCGGTCCTCGCCTCCGGCGCGAACGCGGCGCAACAGGGGCGCCTTGCGGCCACGGCTACGTCGCAGGGCGAGCTCGAGGAGCTGTGGATCCGTGTGGCGAGGACGCGGGTGCCGAAGCCCGACCCGCCCGACGTGCGATTTGACTCGCAAACGGCAGTGGCGATCTTTATGGGCCAACAACCCTCGGGGGGCTATTCGATTGAGGTCGACGCGTCATGCCGCAGCGATGAAGGCGGAACGGTCCACCTCTGCTATACGGCCTACGAGCCCGCCGAGGATGCCATCGTGACGATGGCACTGACTTCTCCCTACGCCTTCGTGATAATTGACGAGCCGGGGGCCGACGTCATCGTCCACCGGCGGAGTGCTATCCGATAGACGGCGCGCCACCCGGTAGTTGGCGGTGCAGGCACGTCTCCTTGAGGCGCATGGTATTCACCGGAGCCCGAAACCAAGCGTGTAGGGGGTTGGTGACGAAGCGCGCGGCCCTGCAATATACTCTGCGGAGGGAGAAAGATCATTCATGTTAGAACGAATTGCGGTCAGTCCCGACGTAATGATGGGCAAGCCGGTTATCCGGGGTACGCGCGTAACGGTAGAGATCATTCTCAGAAAACTCTCGGAAGGCTGCAGCTTCGACGACATCCTTGAGCAGTATCCGAATTTGCAA
>CAZVXU010000336.1:0-2499 GCA_964631585.1 uncultured Spirochaetaceae bacterium
CCGGAGCAGTACACATCAAGACTCACAAAGAAGTAGGGATCGTAGATATCCTCGAAGCCGGTGTCCACGAGCGAAATCGTGTCCACACCGTGCCAGCGTTTGAGAATACCGACGATCTGATTAACGGCAGACTCGACTCGGGGTTTCATCGCCCCGATTATAGCAGAATCCTGCGCGTTGAACACCTCCGGCACCACGCCGTATTATGTGCTCGAATCATGATGCTATCCGCGCTGCGCCTGCCGGGAAACATCGAGGGTCGCCTCGCCGATCTCCAGGCCGGACTCTTCCGGGAACGGGGCCTGCTCTCAGCTCGCGCCCTCCCTCCCCTGGTCCCGCTTCTCTGGAGCCAGACGCCACCGGAGCTCGACACCGTGGATCCGGCACCTCTTCCGCCGCTGACTGTAACCGGCCCCGCAGCCGGGAAGGCGGGGATCGTCCTCGGACTCTCCCCCCTCGGCCCGCTTGAGGAGCTCGCGAGGTGCCTCGGCGAGGAGGCTCCCGAAGGCGGCCGCGGGGCGCCCTTTGCCCTCGGCGCGCCGGCGATACTTCTCGCGCCCGCCCCCGCTCCGCATCCCGACCGGGATCCCGTGGCGGATCTCGCGCCGGACGTGGCGCCGGATCTCGCGCCGGATCTCGCGCCGGACGTGGCCGCCACGGGCGTGGCCGCGATTTCCGGAACCGTCATCCGCAGTTTCACCCTCGTAGTCATCGAGATCCGGGTTTGGGAAGGAGAGGGCCCCGACCATGTGGTGTGGGAGGAGGTTGCGCGGCGGCGCCTGCGGAAGCAGAGAGGCTGATGCAGCGGCCCCCGGCGCCGGGCGGCTCCTACTCCCGGGCGGCCACAACGAGATCGCGGCCGGCCTCTTTCGCTTCGTAGAGCGCGGAGTCGGCGGCCTCGGTGAGATCGTTCATGGTCCCGTAGGCGGGGAATCCGGCAATTCCGCAGCTCAGGGTCACGTAGAAGTCCCGATCGTCTGCCTGCTGGCGGACCTGACTGAAGGTTTCCCTGATCTCCCCCATGATGCGCGCGGCGTTACGGGCGGTGGTATCGAAGAGAATCACCCCAAACTCTTCGCCGCCGTACCTGCCGATGACGTCGGTGCGCCGAAGGCGTTCCTGCAGCAGGCGCGCGAGGCTCTTCAGCACCCGATCTCCGGTGAGATGGCCGTAGGTGTCGTTCACAGACTTGAAATTGTCGAGGTCGATCATTGCAAAGCAGAGGCTGTTACCCATCCGCTCTGCGCGCTGCAGCTCCTGCCCGAGCTTCTCCCGCAGATTCGAGTGGTTGAGTAACCCCGTGAGCGAGTCTCGCTCCATGAAGAACCGCATCCTGCGCGTCCGCTCGGCCCGGATACGCACTGCGTTCACCAGGGCAATGGGATCCACCGGCTTGGAGATGAAGTCGTCGCCGCCCTGGCTGATGGCGCGGAACTGCTTCAGCGGATCGGTTTCCACCGAGAGGAAGATGATCGGTATCCCGACGTATGCCTCCTGCTGTCGGATGAGCTTCGCAAGCTCTACACCGGTTGCCCCGGGCATGTACATATCCATCAGGATGAGCTCGGGCTTCTCCTCCACGAGGATCTCGAACACGTTCCGCGGGTCGGTTGCAACAGCCGTCAGCATGCCCGCTTTCTGAAGGGTCAGGGCAAGGTAGGACACCTGATCGGGGTCATCGTCGACGACAAGGACATGATAGGGTCGCGCCTCGTTTCGCGAGGCCAGGGATTCGGTCGTGTCGATGAGCTGGGAGATATCGAGGGGCGAGGCAAAGAAGGCGTCGCCGCCGAATCGGACCGCCGACAGCCGTACGTCGTAGGTATCCGCTTCGGAGACGAAGATGATGCTCAGACGATCGCTGTAGGAATCCTTGAGCTGCGGCAGCATGCGCCGGCACTCAGCATCATCGCGAATCACATTCACGTCTATGATGACTATGACCTGTTGATCTCCGCCGACACTCGCCTCTATCTCCCGAGGCCCGTCGATGCGCTCAACCGGAAATCCGAAGAAACCAAGCTGGTGAAACAGGTCGCTGGTGGTTGCCTCATCGGTGAGCCAGAGCAGCACGATCCGCTCCCGATAGCCGTCCTCGGAGGGTTCCACCTCTTCCATCGTCGCGGATTCCATCGTCGCGGATTCGAGAAGCGAGATCTTTGTCGAAGCCTGCGGTTTTCGGGCCGCTGTTTCGAGCTCGCTCATCAGAGCGCCAAGCTCCTCCTCCGGCTGGTTCCCTTCGAGGAGCGCGGTGGCGTGCTGCTCGATTCTGCGAGCGACCGCCGAAACATCCTTGAACCCGAAGGTCGATCCCGAGCCGGCAAGCTTGTGCGCAAGCCCCCGTACGTGTTCGAGGTTGCCATCGCGTTCCGCGTTCGCCTGCACGCGCGAAACAGCAGCGCGCAGCTCCCGCACCTTATCCGGAAGCTGCCTGCCGAACTTGATCGTCAGCTCCTCCAGCCTCTCGCGGACCTTACCGGACAACAGGCTCATCGATAC
>CAZVXU010000337.1:0-2494 GCA_964631585.1 uncultured Spirochaetaceae bacterium
CGTTCCACATCGCATTCATCTGGTGAAAAGACTGATTGGCCTCATCGAAGAAGTACAACGCACTCCCCCCGGCGATGTTGAGACCGGCCCAGGAGGCCAGCGCGATCATGCCGATGCGCTGGGCGCGCTGCCGCCGCGCGTTGAAGGCATCGAGGGTGATCTGCGGATCGCCGACCGACTGGGCAGCCGACGACTGGGCGCCGGCAGTCGCCGCGAGAGATGTGAGAAGCAGCAGAATGGCCGCCGTTTTCATAGACCCCTCCTTGCCCGATGGAAGATGCGACGGGCGGAGGCGAAAGGCAAGCGGGGTAGGACTACAAGAAAAGCACCGTGTGAGCGTCCAGAACAGGCCTCAGGTTTCCCACACCTCGAGCTCTTCATCGGGGAGCGGCTCGAAGAAGGAGTTAGGAGTTTTCTCGGTATAGCGTCCTGGAGTGCGTTCCCGGCGCGGTTCGAGTGGTACTAATCGGGCGTGCGGCTTTCCGGCCTTCGCCACGATGATTTCTTCTCCGCGATGCGCCCGTTCGAGGAGCGCGGAAAACTTCGTCTTGGCTTCGTGGACGTTTACGGTCATGTCATCCCGAGCCTACAGCTATCATCTGAGGAGCTCAACACACGCATGGACGTCCAACCTGAAAAGCGCCCCTGGGCGCCACGCGATGTGCACCCCTACGGCCGCCGACGCAACTACCCACCCGTACGAGAAAAAGTGGGGTTATTTGCGTCCCACTTTACATTCTGGGACGCCCGAGCACGCATTGGGATGTAGAGTCGCAGTAGTTGATTTCAAACCCAATGTACATGGAGGTACCGATGATGAAGCTTTCACAGGTCGTGATCCTGACCGTGGTGGCGTTCGCCCTTGTGTTTGCCGGCTGTGATAGTACCGGGGCCGGCGGTGGCGGAGGAAACGACGACGATTCCGGGGCGGGGGGTGTAACGCTTGAGGATGGTGACTTGTTTCGGGCGGTGCAGATCGGTATCGACGACAATAGTACCTGGTTTCACGTTATCGACAGCGAGGTGAACGGCGATGTGTTCGATGCCACGCTGACCCGTATTTCGGACCAAGGACCTCCCGAGGGCACCTCCTTCGCGATGGACTGGAACGTGGATAGTAGTAACAAGCTGACCTTCAGTAATCTGGCAGCTGGAATGAGCGCCGTGGGGCGACTGAATCTCACCGGCGACACCTATGTGTCTCGAGACGGGGACCTCACTGACGATGAGGGATCATTGGGGGTAGGGGTAAAAGCTACCACCGGCGCGAGTAACGCAACGCTCTCGGGAACCTACTTCGTCGGCATGGTGCACAGCGACACTTCCGCAAGCCCCGGATACTTCTCCGGCTATGCCCGTATGGATTTCGACGGCGCCGGCACGGTTACCGTAACCGCTATGGGAAACGACCAGAGCTTCACGGACTACCTCGACGACCCATCATCGTACAGCTACTCCGTCGCATCTTCCGGTCTCATTTCCATTACCAACCACATCTTTCCCCGTGACCTGATCGGTGCGGTCCGTTCGGATGGCGAGCTTTTTGTTCTCGCTGAGACGAGAGGAACCCCGGATAGCCCGGACAATAGCTACAAGACGATCTTTGTGGGTGTTAAGCAGTCGGAAGCTGCCACCGACGCACTGCTGGAAGGAACATGGGACGTCTGCTCGAGCTGCAGCGATCTGACTCCCGAACCCAATATCGGTTGGTGGGAAGGAGCAGACGAGATGGTCATCGACGCCGATGGAGCCGAGAGCATGGGCCTTTCGGCCGAAGGCGAGTTTGTCGTTCCGCTCGCTGACGAAATGAGTGCGACAGGGGCGGTAACCCCGTCGGGGGACACTATGGTGATCGTCTATCCTGAGGTGCATCCGGAAGACAATGACTACTGCATGTCAATAGGCATTAGGATGCCATAGCCTGGGGGGCACGGCAAATACCTGAGCGGTCCTCGGTGTCCATCAAGTTCTCGTCGTATTCGGTCTATAGGGGGTGTATACCCTAAGGTGTGCACCTCCTACTACCGAAAACGCCGACGGAAGAAGGGCGAGAACCGCGAGGACCGAAACCCGCTGAACAGATCCAGCTACTCTTTTCTCCCACCTGCAGTGCAGATCCGCAGGCACTCCAAAGACTCGGTCCTCGGCTATGCTGGTGTTCTCTATTGAATCGTCGGGTCGGTAGTATATGATGCGAGGAGCATGGGGCCATCCGATCGGAAAGGAGACAGGGCCATAGGTAGGATCACTTCTCTCACCGCTACTGAAATCGCGAAGAAGGTCCGGGCAGGCGAGGTATCGGCTCAGGAAGTCGTAGATGCCCACATTCGCCGTATCGAGAAGGTCAACTCCGCCCTCAATGCCGTGGTGATCCCGCTTTTTGAGCAGGCTCGCAGGGACGCTGAGGCCGCCGATGATGCGCGGCGCCGCGGCGACCCGCTCGGCCCGCTGCATGGTGTGCCGATCACAATCAAGGAACAGTTCCTGGTGAAAG
>CAZVXU010000338.1:0-2491 GCA_964631585.1 uncultured Spirochaetaceae bacterium
TCCAGCCCTCCACGCCGCGTGCGGCCTCCATCACCGCCTCCGACAGGGTCGGATGGGCGTGAACCATGGTGGCAATATCATGCGGCAGGAGCTCGCTGCGCTTGCCGAGCAATAACTCGTGGATGAGCTCTGTAGCCTGTGAGCCCGCCACGTGCGCGGCCAGTATCTCGTGAGTGTCCTTATCGAAGAGAATCTTTACCACCCCTTCGGGCTGCTCGATGGCGACGGCCTTGCCCGCGCCGCGGTAGGGAAAGGAAGCTTTGCCGTAGGCTACGCCGTCGGCTTTCAGCTTCTCCTCGGTGGGCCCGAAGCTCGCAAGCTGCGGCTCGGTGTAGATGGCGCCGGGGATGTGCTCGGGCGGCAGGAGCGTTTCGCCCGCGTGTCCGGCCATGTGCTCGACGGCTATCTCGCCCTCCTTCATCGCCACGTGGGCGAGCTGCGGCGAGGCAGTGACGTCACCGATCGCATATACGCTCTCGGCTGAGGTGCGGTAGTAGTCACCCGTCTTCACGAAGCCCTTCTCGAGCTCGACCCCGAGCTCCTCGAGGCCGAGATCCTCAGTATTCGGCGCGCGCCCGACGGCCACGAGCAGGAGATCCGCGGAAAGCTCTTCGGTGTTGCCGTCCTTGTCCTCGGCGGTCAACGATACGCCCCCCTTCGTCTTCTTCATGTTGGACGCCTTCATGCCGGTGAGCATATTGATGCCGCGGCGCTTGAACTCGCGGTGGAGGACGGCAACAGCCTCCGCGTCGGAGTTCGGAAGGATCTGATCGAGCATCTCGACAACCGTCACCTCCACCCCGAAGGAGCTCATGACGTGCGCAAACTCCATGCCGATGTAGCCGGCACCGAGCACGAGCAGTTTCTCCGGCAGCTTCTCGAGCATGAGCGCGCCGGTCGAGGAGATCACCCGTTCCTCGTCGAATTCGAACCCCGGCACAGTTTTCGGGCGGGAGCCGGTGGCAACGAGGATGAACGTGCCGGTCACCTTCTTCTTGCCGTCGACGGTTACCTCATGCTCGCCGGAGAGGCGCGCGGTGCCTTCGATGAGCTCAATTTTGTTCTTCTTCAGCAACGCCTGCACACCCTTGGAAAGGCGCTGGGCGGCGTTGCGGGATTTCTTGAAAACCTTCGAGTAGTCGAATCCGCTTCGATCGACCTTCACGCCCATGGCTTCGAGATCAGATCCATGGCGGTAGATTTCCGCCTGATGAATGAGGGCCTTTGAGGGAATACAGCCGATGTTCAGACATACGCCGCCGGGTTTGTCTTTCTCTATGACGGCCGCCTTCATGCCGAGCTGGGTTGCCCGAATCGCCGAAACATAGCCTCCGGGGCCGGAGCCGATTACCACGAGATCATAGTCATAGGATGTAGCCACCTGTTGCTCCTTTCGAATTATGTGAGCTGTTAACTGTTTTCGCACTGTAGCACGTTTTGACGCGCTATGCATTAGCGCGTATAATGACGCCCCGAGAAGAGTGGGCCTGTCTGAATGCTCTTGTTGGACTATGCGGGCAAGAAGCTTATTGTTATACTAAGGTACATAAGAGATAAATCCGTATCTATATCGAAAGGTACGGGTTTGCCCCTTTAAGATTCATCGTGTGGAACGAGGAGGCGTCGTGGCTCAAAAGTTGTTCCAGAAACAGTTGATCATGCGGCGGGTGGTATACTCGCTCGTACCGATCTACCTGTTTTCAATTTACCTGTACGGGTGGCGCGTGCTTGCCCTGACGGCAGTCGTGTTCCCGCTCGCAATTCTCACCGAGTGGGCCTTCGAACGAACGCGCAAAAAAAAGATCAGTGAGGCATCTCTGGTAACCGCGGGGATTTATCTCCTGGCGCTGCCTCCGGCAACCCCGCTGTGGATTGCCGCCGTGGGCATTGTCTTCGCCATTGCGATCGGAAAGGAGATCTACGGTGGATTCGGGCGGAATATCTTCAACCCGGCCATCACCGGGCGCCTGTTCATCTACATCACCTTTCCGACCGTGCTTGCCAACGCCTGGATGGTTCCCGGTATGTTCGGGATGGCCGGACAGGCCGGCATCGATGCGATGACGGCGGCAACACCGCTGGCGGCGATCAGGAACCCCGACATTGCTACCCCGGGCCTGCTCGACTTTCTCATCGGAACCCGCCCGGGATCGCTGGGTGAGAGCTCAACCATCCTCATCGTTGCGGCTGCCGTGTATCTTATCTATACGAAGACCGCGCAGTGGCGGCTCATCGTGTCGACGGTCGTAAGCGCAGGCGTCATGCTCGCGATCTTCGACCTCACGGGGCTCTCCCAGGGTATGCCGCCCCACATCGGTCTCATGTCGGGAAGTATCCTCTACGTCTCGGTGTTCATGTCGACCGACCCGGTTTCGGCACCGAACAAGAACATGTCGCAGATCATCTACGGCACGATAATCGGCTCGGTCTCGATGATCGTTCGCGTGTTCAGCGGCTTTCCCGAGGGCACGAGCTTCGGCATCATCATAGC
>CAZVXU010000339.1:0-2484 GCA_964631585.1 uncultured Spirochaetaceae bacterium
GTGCTGCGCCAGATCTTGCCGCGGCGCGATCGTCTATCTCCTCTTCCCATAATGGCGACACGATACACCGGTTCGGCCCGTTTCTGCAAGACGCGTGTGCGCGGGCGTGAAAGCTCGTGAATGCGCTTGAAGAATCGCGGTCGCCCGGCGGGCGCCGCTGCGGGCTTTACTTTCGAAGCACGAGCCGACAGAATGGCGACTCACCATCTCATTCGAGAGACAGGACGTGATCAAGACGTATGCCGCGCTCGCCTCGGCGGTGTTGTTCTGGGGATCATCTTTCGTTGCGACGAAGATCGTCCTTCAGACCTTTACGCCGGAGGCCTACATTTTTCTCCGTTTCGCACTCGCCGCGCCGGTATTCCTCGGTGTCCTCTGGTACCGGGGTTTTCCCCGACTTCCGGGCGGGGTGCACCTTCGCCTCGCGCTCATCGCCGTTTTCGAGCCGGGGCTGTACTTTCTCTTCGAGACGAACGGCCTCGCACTGACCACGGCTCCCAAGGCATCACTTATCATCGCGACGACTCCGGTCGTAGTGGCGCTGCTCTCGCGGGTCTTCCTCGGCGAGCGCATGGGCCACCGCGTGACAGTCGGCGGGCTCGCATCGCTCGCAGGGATCGCCGTCCTCGTCATCTCCGACCGCCGGGCCGCCGCGCTTGTCGAGGGCTCGAGCCTCGGCGATATTCTCGTGCTCGGCGCCGTTCTGTCGGCGGCGGCCTACATCATCCTCGCGCGCTCACTCTCCGCGCGCCTGGACTCCGTGCAGCTCACCGCCTATCAGGTCCTCTACGGCACGCTCTTTTTCGTGCCGGTTTTCATCCTCCGTCCCTCCCTGCCGGCGGCTGCGCAGGTGGGTGGCGATGCAATCGCTGCGCTGGTTTTCCTTGCGGTGTTTGCCACGGTCGTCGCCTTCCTTTCGTACAACTACGCCCTCTCGCAGATACCCGCTGCGCGCGCCGGCGTGTTTCTGAACGCCATTCCGGTTGTAACCGCCGTGGTTGCGTGGCCCGTCCTCGGTGAGGTCCTGAGCCCCATGCAGATGCTCGGCGGGCTCATGGTCATCGGCGGCATGACCTACGCCAACATGAGGCGACGGCGGCCTGTGCCGCCGGTGGAGGGCTGAGCGACCGACTGCGGCGTCGCTCGGCAACCTCCGTCCCCGTTTCCCGACCTCCGTTCCCGCCGCGCCGCCGCGGTTTCTGCGCGTTTCGACTTGTCGGACTGGTTGGGGCACTTTATCTTATCGTTTCATTCGTAAGGAGGCAGTATGGGACAGTTGGATGGAAGGACATATCTGGTGGTCGGGGGCTCCTCCGGCATCGGGCTCGAGCTCGTGAGGCGGTTGCACGGCGAAGGGGCGGAGGTTCTGGTCTGGAGTCGGACGGCGCCTGAGGAGCTTTCCGAGCTCGGCGTTGCTCACACGGTCGTCGACACGACGAAAAGCCTTGAGGAGCAGGGGATCTCGGCGCCGCAGAGGCTCGACGGCCTCGCGTATTGCCCCGGATCGATCAATCTGAGGCCGTTCAGTCGTCTCACCGATGAGGATTTCCTTGCAGAGTACGAGCTGAATGTGCTCGGTGCGGTGCGCACACTGCGCCTTTGCCTTCCGGCTCTTACGCACGGGGACGGAGCTTCGGTGGTGATGTTCTCTACCGTGGCGGCTCAGGTCGGCATGGGCTTCCATGCCTCCATCGGATCGGCCAAGGGTGCCGTGGAGGGGCTCGGCCGATCGCTTGCCGCGGAGCTCGCGCCGAAGTTCGTGCGCGTGAACATGGTTGCCCCGTCCGCGACCGACACCCCGCTCGCCGAGCGCATCCTCGGGAACGAGAAGAAGCGTGAGGCATCGGCTGAGCGACACCCGCTGAAGCGTGTGGGCGCGCCGGCGGACATGGCGGCTGCGGCTCAGTATCTGCTCTCGCCGGACTCCGGCTGGATGACGGGGCAGGTGCTCCACGTCGATGGCGGCATGTCCTCCGTGCGCGTGTAGGGACGGAGGGCGCGGCCGGCGACTGCCGGCACCGCCCCCGCTCTTGGGACCAGGCGGGGCGGCTGCGGGCTACGTCGCTACTCCGACATCGCCGCTTCCACCTCGTCGAATCCGGTGAGGATCGCCTCGTCTTCCTGCCGCTCGAGAGCGTTAGCAATCACCATGGCTATGAAGTTCGCGATGAAGCCGGGCACGATCTCATACATCACCGCGCCGAGTCCGAGACGTTCCCAGACGATGAGCACGATGGTGCCGGTCAGCATGCCGGCAAGCGCCGACTGCCACGTGGTGCGACGGGACAGCAGGGCCATGATGACGATCGGCCCGAATGCCGCGCCGAACCCGCCCCATGCGTAGGAGACGAGTCCGAGTACCGTGTTCTGCGGGTTGAGCGCGAGGACGAGCGCGATGACCGCGATGATCACGACGCTGAGGCGCCCCATCCACATGAGACGGCCCTGGGAGATTTCCTCGCCGGCGACGCGCTTGTAGAGGTC
>CAZVXU010000340.1:0-2449 GCA_964631585.1 uncultured Spirochaetaceae bacterium
AATGACGGCAAGCCCGAAGTATACGACCCGGCGCGCCGCTCGTTTCCCGTAGTTCTCCGAAAGAATGTCGGTGATGAGAAAAGAGCTTGCGTACACGATATTGCCGAGGGTGGCGGTGACCCCGAGGATCTCGATGGTCTTCATCACCTGAATATTCGCAGCGATGACGCAGACGGCCATCCAGACGGCAAGCCCCTCCCGTCCGAAGAACCGAAACATGAGCAGAATAACCGCGAAGTTTACAAGGAGAAGTACAATCCAGTAGAGCTCGTTCACGCCCCGCCCTTCTCGTAGGGCTGACCTTCCGCTGCCGGCGGACGGGCCCGGCCGACGAACCCGGCAAGGACGACCACCGCGAGCACGTACGGAAGCATCTGGACGAACTGGCCCGGAATGGGGATCTGTGTTTCGAACATAATCCGGAAGGATTCTGCGAAACCGAACAGGAGTGCCGCCAGCACCGCCCCTATCGGATGGAAGCGCCCGAATATCATGGCTGCGAGCGCTATGAAGCCGCGGCCACCGGTCATGCCGCTGACCCACTGCGCCGGATACAGCGTTGCCGCCGAGAAACCGACCATTGCGCCGGAGATGAGCACGCCCGCGTAGCGCATGAGGTATACGTTGATTCCCACGGTGTCGGCCGCCTCCGGATTCTCGCCCACCGAGCGCAGCCGCAACCCGAACGGCGTTTTGAAGAGCACGTACCAGGCCATGATAGCTATAGGAATGAGGGCCACGGCCACCACGTTCGCCCCGAAGACATTCGGTGCCGTGAAGGGGTTGCTCGGCGACTGCGTTTCCTGGCCGAAGATGCGCTGGGACAGGAAGCGCGAGATTCCCACCGCGAGAATGTTGATCGCGACGCCGGAGACGATCTGGTTCACGCGGTAGGTGATTGTCGCAACGGCGTGTATGAGTGCCATGAGGATGCCGGCGAGGATGGCCACGAGCAACCCCATGAAGAAACTCTGGAACACCAGAGCGCCCCACACGATGGCAAAGGTGGTCACGATCATAATGCCCTCGAGGGCGATATTGATAATACCGCTTCGCTCGGAAAACACACCACCGATGGAGGCGAAGGCAATGGGCGCCGAGACCTGCAGCCCGCGGATCAGAAACTCACCGAGAATCTCCATCTATCCCGCCTCCCTCTGGCGCACCTGCTTGATGTAGCGCGCGATAATTTCGTTCGTAACGACGATGATGATGATCATGGCACCGGTGATCACGTCGGTCACGGAGTTCGGGACCGAGGTGTAGAGTTGCATCCCGTATCCCGCCTGCTTGAGAAAACTGAACAGCAGCGCGCCGAAGACCACGCCGATGGGATTGTTCCGCCCGATCAATGCGATGGCGATGCCGTCGAAGCCGAGGCCGCGGGCAATCTCATAGGTGTAGAACCCGCGGATTGCGAATATCTCCTGCAGTCCGATAAGCCCCGCGAGCCCCCCGCTGAGAAGGAAGGACCCAACCTGCACCCGCTCGACCTTGATGCCGGAATAGCGCGAGGCATCCATTGCCGTACCGACCGAGCGCACCTCGAATCCGTAGCGCGTCTTGAAGATCAGAAACCACAGCAGAAAGCCCATGATGATCGCCACCAGCAGGCTGTAGTCCAGGTAGACGTGATCGCCGATGTTCCACCCGAGTCCACGGAAAAACCCGTTGAGCTTCCCGAACAGTGCAGTCTCGCGAATGGGTGCGGTCTGCGGCTCGAGACTCTCCCCGGCCTGAATGCCCGAGACAACGTTATTCACAAGGTAGTTGATGAGCAACACGGCGATGTTGTTGAACATGATGGTCGTGATGACCTCGTGCACGCCGCGTTTCACCTTCAGGACTGCGGGAATCGCGGCCCACATGGCGCCGCCGATCATGCTGAAGAGCACCACCACCGGAATGTGTAGAAAGGCCGGGAGCTGAAAATAGATGCCGGCAAGGGCCCCGACGAATCCGCCGAAGAAGTACTGCCCTTCCACTCCGATATTGAACACACTCGCGCGAAACGCGATGGCCACGGCGATACCGGCGAGGAAGAGGGGAATCGCCTGGGAGAGCACCGTCGCCAGCCGAGAGGGGTTTGCCGTTGTGATCCGGACAATGGCGTTCACCGCCTTCGCCGGACTCTCACCGACCGCGACGACGATCACGAGGAGTATCACGAGCGCTGCCAGGAATCCGATAAACGGGGCGGCTACGGCGAGAAGGTCGAGACGGCTTATGCGGCGAATCATGTGCTCTCTCCCTTCTCACCCATCATGTAAAATCCCACCTCTTCCTTGTTGGCCGACTCCCTGTCGAAGGTCTTTATGATCCGCCCTTTGTAGATAACGCCGATGCGATCCGACATCGACATGACCTCGTCCAGATCGGCCGAGATGAGAAGGACGGCCTTCTTCTGTTCCTTTGCCGAGACGAGTTGCCTGTAGATGAACTCCATCGC
>CAZVXU010000341.1:0-2449 GCA_964631585.1 uncultured Spirochaetaceae bacterium
GAGCCGGCGAGCTATACGGGGCAGGAATCGGCGGAGATCATGTGCCACGGCAGCCCCTCCGGCGTCGAGCGCATCCTCGGACTGCTCTACCGCGTCGGCTTCCGGGGCGCCGAGCCGGGGGAGTTCACCCTTCGCGCCTTCCTTGCCGGCAAAATGGATCTCACCGAAGCGGAGGCCGTCCACGAGGTGGTCTCGGCGACGACGACCCGTGCGCACGCGCTCGCCGTTCACCGGCTCTCCGGTTCGGTGCACGATCGGGTGGAAGCCGTGAAGCGGGAGCTCGTGGAGGTGCTCGCCGGGGTGGAGCTCGGTCTCGACTATCCGGATGAGGAGGTCGATGCGCCGGAAACCCCGCTCGAGCGTGTGGCGGAGCTGCGGGGGCGGATCGAGGGCCTCGCCGCCACCTACCGCACGGGCCGGATCTATCAGGAGGGGGCGCTGTGCGCCATCGCGGGCCCCACGAACGCCGGAAAATCATCGCTCTTCAACCTGCTCCTGCGCGAAGAGCGCTCGATCGTTTCCGAGCAGCACGGCACCACGCGGGACTACATCGAGGCTCCCCTCTCGCTCGAGGGCGTTCCGGTACGCTTTGTCGACACGGCCGGGCTGCGATCCGCGGCCGAGGATATCGAGGAGGAGGGGATCCGGCGAAGCCGCAGCGTGGTGGAAGCGGCGGCACTCGTTCTCTACGTGGTCGATGCGAGCGTGGGAGTCACTGAGGAGGACCGCCGGACCATGGCCGCGCATCCCCGCTTCCTGGGTGTATGGAACAAAACCGACCTGACTGCGGCGGCGCCGCCGCCGGGCTTTCTGCCGCTCAGCGTTGAAACGGGCGCGGGGGTGGAGGCTCTGCTTGCGGAGGTCAGGCGCCGGGTCCTGCCGGAGGACGTCTCGGGAGCCGGCGAGCCGGTGATCGAGTCCACGAGGCAGCGGGATCTCCTGCAGCGCGCGGCCGGCGCACTCGCGCTGGTGGAGGAGGCCGTGGGCGAGGGCGTGTCGCCGGACGCCGTCGCTCTCGATCTGCGGGACGCGGTGGGCGCTCTCGGCGAGATTACCGGGGAGGTCACCTCTGCGGACGTGCTCGAGACCATGTTCTCGCACTTCTGCGTGGGGAAGTGAGCCCGCCGGCGGACTCCGCGGCCCGCGGCCTGCGACTGTGCCCGCCGTTGACAGCGCGGCCCGCCTCTCGCATATTAGATGATGAGAACTCGCATGGAGAAACGGAAGTTCACGCGCACCGACTTCGAGACCGGCGGCACCATTCGGGTGGGGGATGACGCCATCCCGTTCACCCTTGTCGACGTCTCCCTTAAGGGCATTCTGACGAATCCGGAACGTCCCGACGACGTGTCCATCGGCGATGCGGTTGGTATCGACATCGCGCTGCCCGGCTCGACCATCGAGATACACGCCGACGCGAGGTGCGTGCACCGGGAGATGCACTACCTCGGGTTCCGCTTCGAGCTCGTTGACGCGGAGAGCATGGCCCATCTCAGGCGTCTTCTGGAGCTCAATACCGGTCGCGCGGATCAAATCGGCGACGAGCTGTCCTTTCTCACCGACGCTTGAGTATGGATTTCGACGCCATTGTTATCGGCGGCGGCCACGCGGGCATCGAAGCCGCGCTGGCCCTCGCCCGTCTCGACCATTCGACACTCCTCATCACCCAGAGTCTGGACGCTGTGGGAAAGCTGTCCTGTAATCCTGCGATCGGCGGGCTCGCCAAGGGCAACCTCGTGCGCGAGATCGACGCGCTCGGGGGCGAGATGGGGCGGCTCATCGATCGCACGATGATACAGTTCCGCATCCTCAATCGCAGTCGCGGCCCCGCGGTGCAGGCCCCGAGGGCGCAGGCGGACAAGCTCGCATACCATACACGGGCAAAACAGACGCTCGAGGAGCAGGGCGGGCTCTCGCTCTTTCAGGACACGGTCGTGGATCTCATCCTCGATGCCGCCGGGCGGCGTGTGCAGGGAGTCATAACCGCGCGGGGACGGAGGTTCACCGCGCGGGCCGTGGTCCTGACCACAGGCACTTTTCTCAACGGACGCATCTTCATCGGCTCCCACCACGCTGAGGCGGGTCGTCTCGGCGAGCCGCCGTCCTGGGGCCTCGACCGCCCGTTGCGGGAGGCCGGGTTCTCGGTCGGCAGGCTCAAAACCGGGACACCGCCGCGGGTTGCGGCATCGTCCATCGATTTCGGCGAGATGGAGGTGCAGGAGGGCGACCGCGAGATGCGCCCCTTCTCCTTCTCCCACGACGAGGTGGAGCGCCCGCAGATACCCTGCTACATCACCTTCACGAACGAGGACACCCATCGCATCATCCGCGAGAACATGGACGCCTCGCCCTTGTACTCGGGAAAGATCGTGGGCGTGGGACCGCGCTACTGTCCCTCGATCGAGGACAAGGTGGTGAAGTTCCCGGATCGCACCCGCCATCAGATCTT
>CAZVXU010000342.1:0-2431 GCA_964631585.1 uncultured Spirochaetaceae bacterium
ACCGGTGCCCGGCGCAGCGGTCTTCTGGTCGAGCATCGTGATCGCGGTCCTCTGGATCGTCCGCGTGATAGTGGCCTACGTGCTAAACGATCCGTTTGAGCCCACGTTTCTCCTCTGGCTGGTTGGCTTCAGCCGGGAGCTCATCCCCGCTCTCGTGATCTGGACGGTCGGCCGGCAGTATCGGTGAAGTCCGGGCGAGGGGAGGGCGGTGACCGTCACAGGGAGCCGGCCCTTCGGGAACCGTAAGTAATCTCGACCGTGACCGGAATCGGGACGCCGTGGGGCCCGGGCCGATACACGTCGAACACGAGCTCGAGAGCCTCTTCCTGCTCCAGTGGGCGCGAGAGGACCACGGCCAGTTCTCTCGGGTCCCGCCACCTGAAGTCGACACTCGGCGCGGGCTCATGTTGATACCAGATCGAGCGGCGGCGCACGTTTACCTCTCGCGTGTCCGCCTCCTCCGAGAGGATCACCGTGATAACGGTCCCGACCTCCTCGGGCGGTGTTCCCGGCCCCGGAGTGACGGTGTAGTCGGCGCTGCCGGAACCGCCGGCCCGCGCGGAAAGCGCGACCGCGTCTACGGTGCCCGCGAGATTCACGGCGAGGAGCGCGAGAACCAGGGCCTGGGGAAGGTGCCGAAGCCGCGGCGGCCCGGGCTGCCGCCGGTCGTACCCCTCCCGGTCGGCCTCCAGCCGGCCGAGATCCGGCGGGTCGGCCTCGAATCGGTTGGCCTCCGTCCTCCCAACCTCGTTTCCGGGACCGCCACCGGCGCACAGCCACGCCGCCCGGTCCTCTATCGCCCGGCGCCAGAGGAGCACGAACGGAACCGCAGTGGCGACGGCGGCAAGATGCTGCACCTGTCCGAAGTTCTCGAAAAAGCGCCGGCCGAGCACTACCACTTCGAGGAGCGGGAGCGCGAGGAAATCCAGCAGGTAGAACGCCGAATAAACCCACAGAAGCGGGTCGCGAAGGAGCCGTCTCGAAGCCACGCTGCGCCCGGCACGCTGCTCCTCGACAATCACGATCAGTGCGAGAAGGGCAGGCACGTGAAAGGCCCACCCGATGCCCGAAACCCCGTGAACCTCCGAGACTCCGCGGAGGTAGGAGAAGGCGAGGGAGACGACGGCGGCGGTGAGGGTGAGTATCGCGAAGCGCCTGCCGCCGAGAACGATCTCCGAAAGCCCACCGAAGAGCGCGAGCACCGTGAGATTGCCGAGCAGATGCGGCACCAGGATAGCCGGCGAATGCGAGAACAGTGGAAGGGTGAGGTAGTGCGGCACCTCGAGCCCGAAGAGCGTTCCGGTCACAATGTCGTAGATATCGGGGAGGAAGAATTGCGGGACGGTGGTGACAAGCACCGCCGCCATCAAGGCCAGTGTGAGATATGGCGGGCGCTCGCGGAGCCCAGCCGAAATAGCGCGACCGATCATGCGCAGAGTCTACACGAATCTGTGCGATTCGAAATGCGGAAAACTCCGGTTTACACCCGCCGCGCCCGAGCGTAGAATTCCGCTGACTGGAGGAACATGGCACACGTAGCTATTCTGGGCGCCGGCGTGATGGGAACTGCGCTGGCATGGCCGCTTTCGGACAACGGTCACCGCATTTCTCTCGTCGGCACGCCCCTGGACCGGGAGATTATCGAGGACGCGCGGAGCCGGTATCGGCATCCCAAGCTTGGACGCGAGCTCCCGCCGGGGGTGACGGCGTACCACACCGAAGAGCTGGCCGCGGCCATTGAAGACGCGGATCTCATCGTATCCGGGGTCAACTCCTGGGGAGTGGACTGGATCGCCGGCGTCCTCGCCGAGAGCCTGCAGCGGGGCCGCGATGTCATCGGAGTTACGAAGGGGTTCCGCGCGGACCAGAGCGGAGAGATCGAGGTCTTTCCGAGAGTCCTCGCCGGGCGTGTTCCCGAATCGATACGAAAGAAGAGCAACTTCATGGCCGTCGGCGGTCCCTGCATCGCAGGAGAGCTTGCAGGCAGGCGGCAGAGTTGTGTCGTGTTCGCCGCCGAGGAGAAAGAGGCGGCGGAACGCGTCGCCCGGCTCTTCCGCACGGACTACTATCACGTGTGGTCGTCCGCGGACCTGTGGGGCCTGGAGCTGTCGGTTGCCCTCAAGAACGCCTACGTCCTGGGCGTGGGGATGGCGAACGGGATGCTCGAGGCCGCAGGCGGCGCCGACGAGGCGGGCGCGCTCATGCATAATCCCGCGGCCGCGACCTTTGCCCAGGCGCTCTATGAGATGGAGCAGATCCTCACGGCGCTCGACGGCACCCCGGCGCACGCTCACGGGCTGCCGGGAGCGGGAGACCAGTACGTCACCGCCATGGGCGGCCGCACCCTGAGACTGGGCACGCTCATCGGCCGCGACTACAGGTACAGCGAGGCGAGGGAGATGATGGCCGGAGAAACACTGGAGACGGTGGC
>CAZVXU010000343.1:0-1238 GCA_964631585.1 uncultured Spirochaetaceae bacterium
ATCCGGCGCCTGCCCGCATGGTTCGGAAGGTCGCAATCGGGATACTCGAGGCGGCGTATGTCCGGTCCCCCGAGGATCTCCATGGCCCGCTCGGTCTCCGCCCAGCGGATCGCAACGATGTCGTCGCGCTGATCCGCCCGGCAGTAGCCCATGCGCCCGTCGGTTACCACGCAGACGGTTGTATGGACACCGGCGCCGGCCGCCTGCGCGAGGAGCATACCCCCGCCGAGCACCACGTCGTCATCGTGGGGCGTGATGAAAAGCCAGCGCTCACGGTCAACGTCGGGTACCGAGAAGGCAGCGGCGATGGTGGTCTGTGTGACCACCCGGCCGCCGTTCTTGTCGCTTTTCCCTTCGTCTCCCGCGCCGGGGTCCTTGCGCCGTACTCGAATCCTCATGCGCCATCCTCCGTGAACTCGTTTCCCACTTTGCGCGCGCGGTCGGGCTTGTCGATGTTGATCCCGAGCGACACTCCCGCTTCAATGAGGAGGTTCCAGCCTGCCGCGAGCTCGAGATAGGCCCTGGTGTCGGTGTCGGCGGGCTCGGGGATGCGGATGGTGGGGAAGGATGTCTCGCGGGCGGCAATCGCGATGATCGAGAGTCCGACGCCCCCCTCGAGTACCTCGCGAAACTTCGCCTCGTATTCTGCCGGCGGATCGATCCAGATGAGGACGTCCGCGGGATCCATGACCTCCTCGATCCCATGCACTGCGTAGGTGCCGGGGAGGAAATCGGAACGGGCCCGCACGATCTCGTTCGCCTTGAGCGCCAGCTCTTCGGCGACGCCGTCGGTTCGCCCGGCAAAGTAGACGGTCGGTGCCCCTGCAATTCGGCGTGTCACCCCTGCGGGAACGCTCGTGTCGAGCGTGGCGGCCATATCTGCGGACAGTCGGCCGAGGTCGGGGAGTGGAAGCCCCTCTGCGAGCCGGAATACGATGTCGTAGACCAGCGCCTGCTCCACGACGGACTTGGTGGCGGCCACGGCCTGTTCGCCGCCGCAGGTGAGGATGTAGGCGTCGTCGCTTTCCGCGCCGACCGGCGAGTCCGCCGCACCCGCCATACCGACGATGCCTCCCTGGTGGTTCTTCTCCCTGAGTTGCCGTATGAGGTGTACGCACTCCGCCGTCTTCCCGCTGTTGGATGCGACGTAGACGGTGTGCCCGCCGAGCTCGAGCTCCGCCGCTGCGTGGGCGCTCTCGGTCCTGGGGACGACACGGTCGCCGCGCCGGAGGCCTGTG
>CAZVXU010000343.1:1338-2414 GCA_964631585.1 uncultured Spirochaetaceae bacterium
ACGTCGGTGGTCTCGAGCATTTCCCGAATGATTGCGTAGTCACGGTAGGCCGTATCGTGTGAGTTCATCGTGTCCTCCTCTATTCTTTCTGCAGGTGATCGAGTGTCTCGTACGGCGGCAGCTCACCGACGAGGGGTTCGGCGTAGGCGCGAAACGCATCGGTCGGCATGCGTCCGGCGGGGTCGTAGAAGTCATCCGGCATGCGATGGGTTCGCCCCGCGACCTCGCCGAGGTCGGCGGTGCCAAACGAGCTCTCATAGGGCGTCTCGCCCGTTCGCTCGATCGTCACCATGACCCCCGAGGTACCGCCGCTCGCGAGCCGGACCGCCTCTCCACCGCAGCCGTA
This sequence comes from uncultured Spirochaetaceae bacterium, assembly GCA_964631585.1. Classification (GTDB taxonomy): domain Bacteria; phylum Spirochaetota; class Spirochaetia; order DSM-27196; family PWMO01; genus JAAAOH01. The sequence continues at coordinate 1,685 of CAZVXU010000343.1, forward strand.
AGCCTCCCGGCGGTCGACCTCGCTCACGCGGTCTGAGGCGCACATGGGAAGGGATTCGGTGATCTGGAACTCGCCGCGGTAGCCGGTGTGCTCGGCGATGAGGCGGTGCAAATTCAACGCCGCACTCGACCCTCCCATAGCGCCGAACTCGATGTTGGAGAACTCGTCGGTGGCTCTCGAGGCCGACACCGGTGTGCCGTCCTGCCAGAGAACGCCCTCTCCGCACACGATGTAGGCGTGGCCGTAGGCTTCGACACAACGGGCGACGTCGTTCAGGAATCCCTCGGGACTCACCGGTGCCTCCGGGATGTAGACGAGGTGCGGCCCGTCGGCCTCGCTTCGTTTTGCCAGGCTGGCAGCGGCGGCAAGCCAACCGGCATCCCGTCCGATCGCCTGGAACACCGCGTACTGGTCGACCTTCTGCATGTCGCGGGCAAGGCGGGCTGCCTGCTGTACCGAGAGCGCGATGTCGCGGGCGGCGGAGGGAAAACCAGGGGTGTGGTCGGTGCCGTAGAGGTCGTTGTCCACCGTCTTTGGGATGCCGACTCCGCGCAGCTCGTAATCGTTCTTGCGGCAATAGGCCTCGACGCGGTGGACCGTGTCCATCGTATCGTTGCCCCCGATGAGGAAGAAGTAGCGAATATCGCGGACTCGCAGAGCCTCGAGGACCGCCGGGAGATCATCATCCTTGAGCTTGTAGCGGGTCGAGCCGAGGGCCGAGGAGGGGGTG
>CAZVXU010000344.1:0-2360 GCA_964631585.1 uncultured Spirochaetaceae bacterium
ACGCACGGCGCTGTTCAAGTATCTGGAGTCGCTTGCCGCAGACCGCGTGCGTGCCACCGCCGTACACGCACGGGATCTCATCAACACAGTTCTCGATACCTGGGGGGAAGGCTCGCGGGAGCATCTCACGGCCCGTGGCCGAGCCCTCGAAAAGCGCATCATCGCCGCCCTCGGTGCGCTCTCTCGTGACAAACGGCGGGGGAGACCGGCGCTTCGGAACGCGGGAGGCTGCCTCCTTCTCTATGTTTCGATCCACAAACTGCTTGCCTCCGACCGCATCCGGGGTCTGCTTCGCTCCTTCGTGCCCGTCCGCCGCGATGAGCACGGGACGCTCGTACGGGATCGTTACCGCCAGATTCGCTCCCTCATCGAGCACGACGAGCAGTATCACCGGCGGTTTTTCGACCTCGTGAAGCGGTTCTTTCCGATCGTGATCGGCCAGCTACGGAAACTCATCGAAACACAGCACCTGCAGCCGCTTGTGTTGCGTTCGAAAACCGGCGAGGTGCACCGCACGGCATACCTGAAGCTGCTGACCACCTGGATGCACGACACTGCCAACAGCGGCCTCGGGATCAGCGTCGGCATGGCACACACCACCGCGGCGCGCACCATACAGGACGGCGCGAAGGCCCTCGCGCAGAGCTTCGATTCCCCGCCACAGAGAGTTGGCGATGCGGATGATGATGGTCTATAATGAGCGCCAGCGGTCGCTGGGAGGGGATCGACTCGGATGCCACTTCAGCAGGAAATCGAGACCCAGCTAGGACATATCCGAAACTGGGGCGGCGTTTCCTTTAAGAAGAATATCCTCACCACCTTTCATCAGGTTCTCGACGACGATGAGACGCTCGTCGATCTGCTCGAGGGCTTCTATTCGGGCGATCATATCGCCGCCTCCGGCTCGGGTGCTCCCGGTATTCTCTGCATAACCGACCGCCGCGTGCTTTTTCTGCTGAACGGAGGTACGGCGACCGCTGCCGACACGCTGACGTTCGAAGAGATCACCGCCATCAGCGTTCGGCGAACCGACCGGAGCGCGAAGATCACCATGCATCGTGGCGCGGGGCAGAGCGTGCTCACCTCCACCAAGCGCGGCGGTCAGGCCGACTCCTTTCTCGAGAGCGTGCGCGGGAGCATCGGCGACGATCTGGTGCACGTGGAAGACCTGCGCTCCGATGCGCGCGATGAGCCGGGTCGAAAGAGCCCCGAGAAGCTTACAAATCTGAACTTTCTGCACAAGGAAGCCCAGCGCATTATCCGCGCGATAAATGAGTACAAGCAGTTCAATAACGAGCCGGCCTTCCTCCAGCAGCTCATCGACGACCTTTTCCTCGTCTCCTATCGCTGCGTCGGAAGCTCCAGGTCCGTCTCCGAGGAGACGCGGCTTTTCGTGCTCATGGTGCTCATGTACCTTCGCCAGCGCGTGGTCAGCGACCGCGACGTCATCGTTGATATATTCCGCTATGACACCCTGCCGCTGCACCAGCGCCGCAGCATCCTCGAGTACTGGGACCTGTTTCACAACGAAATCAAGAAGATGAAGGGAGTGCCGAACACGCGCTCTCTGAAGTCACTCTCCTATCTGAAGTCCTACGACAAACGCGAGGACAGCTCGCATTTCGACAAGCTTGCCGCGGTGTTCTTCAGTTTTGCGCAGGTCGCGATCAAGGCCGACGGTACGGTAAGCGAGGCGGAGTCCCGGCAGATCAAGAGTATCCGCAAGCTCATCTACGGCGAACAGTCCGACGGCACCTCGGCGGCGGATGGGCAGTCTGCCGCGCAGCAAGCTGTGACGGTCTCCGAGGAACAGGCCGAGAGTCTCGAAGAGGTGATGGAGAAGATCAACAACCTCATCGGGATGAAGAAGGTGAAGGGGCAGATAGAGACCTTCGTCAACCTCATCAAGGTTCACAAGGAGCGCGAGCGCCGGGGGTTGCCCGTCACGCCCTTCTCCAAGCATGCGGTGTTTTACGGTCCGCCCGGCACCGGCAAGACGACCATCGCCCGCTATCTGGGCAAGGTCTACAAGTCACTGGGGCTCCTCGAGCAGGGCCACATGGTGGAGACGGACCGTGCGGGACTTGTTGCCGGCTACGTGGGTCAGACCGCGATTCAGGTGGATGAGGTGGTGCAGCAGGCACTCGACGGGGTGCTCTTCATAGACGAGGCATACACGCTGAGCCCGCGGTCGGCCGGATCCGACTTCGGTCAGGAGGCGATCGACACCCTTCTCAAGCGTATGGAGGACCACCGCGACCGCCTCGTGGTCATCGTTGCCGGCTATCCCGACGAAATGCAGGACTTCATCGACAGCAACCCGGGGCTTCAGTCGCGCTTCAGCCGCTACTTCTACTTCG
>CAZVXU010000345.1:0-2353 GCA_964631585.1 uncultured Spirochaetaceae bacterium
CACGCGATATCGACCACTACGATACCGATGCGCCATGCTACAAGCAGCTCGTCGCCTGGGATCCGGAGGCCGGCGAGATTGTCGCCATGTACCGTTTCCTCTTCGGCGAGGAAGTCCTCCGAGCCGGTGACCTCGCCTCCCTTCGGACCACGGATCTCTTCAGCTTTTCGGATACGTTTCGTGACCGATACCTGCCGACGTCGGTCGAGCTCGGGCGCTCGGTCGTAAACCGCGAGGCGAAGCGCGCCATCCTCGGTCTCTTCGTGGTGTGGGCCGGCCTCGGCGCGATTGCGGCCGAGTATCCGGAAGTCGATTTCTTCTTCGGAAATGTCTCGGTGTACCGGGCATGGCCCGCCGCCGCGGTGGACACCCTGCTCGCCTTCCTCTACGAGCATTACACGGGCCCTGCGGGACTGATTTCGGCCCTGCCCGAAACGGCGTACAGGTCCGGGGAGATAGACGAGCACCGGGCGCGGCTGTATCGGAACATGGCGAGAGAGACCGCCCTCGAAAATCTCTTCGACGAGCTCAGGCGACACGACGTGGCGCCTCCGCCGATCCTCCTGTCCTACATGAAGGCAACCGAGTCCATGGCGGTCTTCGATACCGCCCGCGACGCGGATTTCGGCGGGGCCCTCGAGGCGGCGCTGTGGGTGCCTTCCGGGGAGCTCAGCGAGAAGACGAGGCACCGGTTCATCGAGAGCTATGAGGCGGGGAATCCCGGGGCGCTCAGGCGCTACGGGATGCGCCCGCGGCGGGCCGCGCCTCCCGCAGGAGACGAGCGATGACTGAGCTTACCGGAGCCCTTATCGCGATGGGGGTGGGGGTGCTGGGGACCTCAACCATCCATCTCTCCAAGGGTGTCATGCGGCTCGGGCTCGTACGGCTTCGCACGGCCGAGGCCAACAAGCGGCGGGCCTCCATGGTCTACACCGCCGGTATTCTCATGAACTTCACCAACCCCTTCTGGGTCATTCTGGCGAACCGATTCGCGCCGACGGTGTTCTATACCTCGATGTACGGCCTCGGCCTGCTCTCACTCGTGCTCTTCTCCCGCTACAAGCTGCACGAACGGCTGCACGGCTCGCAGTACGTCGGGATCCTCATCATCATCGTGGGGACGCTCCTCGTCGGGTTTGGAAACCTGATGGGCGGCAAGGCCTCTCTCTACGGGGCCAATAGCGGATTTCTGATCACTGTCGCTATCCTATGGCTCGTGCTCACGCCGCTGTTTGCCGTGGTGCTGCGCCGCGGATCCGTGGGCCTGCAGGAGCTCTACTTCGGTCTTACCGCCGGTGGACTGGCTGCCCTCGAGGCCATGGTGAAGGGGGTCTCCCAGGCCGGCGCGGTCTCGAACACCTTCCTGCCGCAGACGACGTTTGCCTGGTGGCTATTTCTGGCAAGCTTTCTGGGGGCGGCGGGTGCCTTCGGCATGATCCAGTGGTCCTACCTGCGGCACTGCAGGGCCTCGTTGATGGGCTCGGTCTACGACGTCGCGTACGTGGGAATGCCGCTGCTGCTGACCGCGGCAATCGTAGAGGGCGCCGGTCTCGGCGTGTGGAAAGTCGCCGGTCTCATCGTTCTCATCGTCGGCGTTTTGATGGTCGGCCGCCGAGGAGCCACCGAGCGCCGGGTTCACACGTATCCGAGGAGGTCTATCGCATGAACTCTCGAAAACTCACGAACGACGCGCTCATCGGCGTGGCCATCGGTTTCGCGCTCACTCCCAGATGTAGTCCATGATGCGTTCGCGAAGCTCGACGAACTCCCGGCTGGCCTTGATCTCCCGCCCGGAGCCGTCGTGGCCGTCGCGTACCAGATCAACCGGCATGTCGGCGATGATGCGCGCCGGTCGGTTGGATAGCGCCACGCAACGCGAAGAGAGATACACGGCCTCTTCCACACTGTGGGTGACGAGGACGGCGGTGCACTGGGTACGATCGTGGATCCGACGAAGCTCGTCCTGCATGTGCTCCCGGGTGAGGGCATCGAGGGCGCCGAAGGGCTCATCGAGGAGCAGGATATGCGGCTCGTTGGCAAGAACGCGCGCGAGGGCGACGCGCTGCTGCATCCCCCCGGAGAGCTCGTAGGGCCGCTTGGCCCTGAAGTCCCACAGTTTAACGAGATCGAGGTGATGACGGACCCGCTCGGCACGCTCCTCCGGCTGCAGACCGCGCATCCGCGGACCGAACGCGACGTTGCCCTCCACAGTCAGCCAGGGGTAGAGCTCCGGTTTCTGGAAGACCAGCCCCCGTCGCCAGTCGGCGCCGTCGACCTCCTGGCCCTCGTCGAGCACGGCACCCTCGTCGGGCTGCAGGAACCCCGCCATCAGGCGGAGGACGGTTGTCTTCCC
>CAZVXU010000346.1:0-2341 GCA_964631585.1 uncultured Spirochaetaceae bacterium
CGGACCCGCATCCCATCCGGCCCGTCCGTTCCTTGTAATGGCGGCGGCTTCGTCCATGAGAAAACCATACATCTAAACAGGGGCGGTCGGCCAGCAGGCGAAGGCGTCTACAGCCGCCCCGCCTCGATGATGCGCTGGAGAAACTGTCGCGTACGGGGATGCTCGGGATCGGAGAAGAGCTTCTCCGGGGGCCCTTCCTCATGGATCCGCCCCTCCTCGAGAAAGCACACGTGATCGGCGACATCGCGGGCAAATCCCATCTCGTGGGTGACGATGATCATCGTCATGCCCTGCGCTTTGAGGTCTCTGATTATCTGAAGCACTCCGCCGATGAGCTCCGGATCGAGGGCGGCGGTGATCTCGTCGAGGAGCAGGACATCCGGATTGGTCGCCATGGCGCGGACGATGGCGACCCGCTGCTGCTGACCGCCGGAGAGCTGCTCGGGGTAGGAGCGTGCGAACTCTTCGAGTCCCATCAGGGCGAGGAGCTCGTGCGCCCCGGCCTCACTCTCCCGCCGCGAGACGCCGTGCACCCGCCGCGGCGCGAGGGTGATGTTGTCGAGGACGCTCATGTGAGGAAAGAGGTTGTAAGCCTGGAAGACAATGCCGACGCGCTTGTGTAGGCCGTTCTTCCCGAAGGAGGGATCGTGTATCGGTACATCGTCGAGCAGGATGGTGCCGCCTTCGAACTCGACGAGGTCACTCACGCATCGAAGCAGCGTGGACTTCCCCGAGCCGGAGGCGCCGATGAGGCAGACTACCTCGTGGGGCCTCACGGTGACGTCCACGTCGTCGAGTACCAGCTTATCGCCGAAGAACTTCGTCAGATGCTCTATGCGGACACGATGCTCACTCACAGGTTTTTTCATAGAGTTTTTTGCAGCCGTCGCTCGCGATCTTTGCGGGAGACGTAGTCGGTGAAGCGGGCCATCGGAATCGTGGCGGCAAGAAAGAGTGCCGCCGCCGCGATGAGCGAGGAATAGTTGAAGGTGCGGGCGGTGTAGATCTGCGCCTCGCGCACCGCATCGCGGACGCCGATCACGCTCAAAAGCGCGACATCCTTCTGCAGAGCAACCGCAAGGTTCAGAAGCGACGGCAGGACGTTGCGAATGGCCTGGGGGACGATGGCAAAGCGCAACGTCTGCCACTGCGAGAGGCCGAGGGCCTTGGCCGCCGCGCGCTGACCGTCGTGCACCGCCTCCATGCCGGAGCGATAGACTTCGGCGGCGTAGGCGGAGTACGTCAGCACCAGCGCGACCCCACCCCAGAAGAGGCTGCTCCGCGGGAGGCCGGGGAGCTGCAGCGCCGGAATCCCGAAACCAAACAGCAGCACCATGAGAAGCGACGGCAGGCCGCGGAGCAGGTCGATGTAGAGCACGGTGAACACGCGAAGCGGCGCGAACCACGGCCCGTGCAGGGAACGAAAGATCGCGAGCGTGAGGGCCCACAGCGCGATGGCAACAAGCGAGACAGCCCACACCGACATGTTGATCGCGAAGCCGCCGAGCACTGCGGGAAAGACCTCGATGATCGCGTCGAGGCTGAAAAACTGTGCCTTTATCCGCGGCCACTGCTCCGCCGAGACCACCAGCCGGCGGATCAGCAGAAACACCACCAGAACACTGGTAACGCTGATCACACTCGGCAGGTACCTGTCCCGGGCGCGGAGCGTGCGCTCGCGCCCGGTCGGCGCGACCGGGCGGGAACGCTTAGAACTCAATCACTGATCTCCTGAATGGACTCATCGCCGACGAGGTATTCCTGCCTGAGCTCCTCCACGACGCCCCGGTCGATAATCGCCTCCAGTGCATCATTCACCCATGGCACGAGCGGATTGCCCTTCTTGAAGACAAGGCCGTGGCCCTTGTCGTTGGGATCGGGCGGCAGGGTCGCTACTATCTGTGCCTCGGGAACCTGCACCGCCGTGGCGTAGAGCGCGGTCGGCACGGACTGCGTGGTGGCGTCGATCTGACCGCCGAGCAGAGCCTGGAAGACACCGACCTGATCGTCGAACACCGCCACATCGTCCGCACCGATGCGGTTCTCGATGTAGTCGAGGTCGGTCGTGCCGATGGTGGCGCCCCAGTCAGCGTCACGGAGATCCGCAAAGCTCTCGGCATCCGCAACCGGGCTGTCATCGAGGGCAATAACCGCCTTCGACGGCTGATAGTACACCATGGAGAAGTCGACGAACTCACGTCGTTCCTCGGTGACGGAGTACTGAGCGATGACGAAGTCGTAGGGTTTATCTCCGGGCGCGATTCCCTGATCGAAGGTCGTGGTGACCCAGACCACATCGTCGCGGTCGAAGCCCATTTCCTCGGCCAACGCGTACACGAGC
>CAZVXU010000347.1:0-2337 GCA_964631585.1 uncultured Spirochaetaceae bacterium
GTGAGCCGGCTCGATCGCTCGGTGAGCGCAGGCTCAAATACGGGGCGTTCCGCGATGTCGCCGGTATGATCCGCTCCTTTCACTACGCGATCTACGGCAAATACCTCGAGTACGCGAATGTGCGCCCAGAGGACGCCGAGTGGCTCGGCAAATGGATCGATCCCTGGTTCACCTACGTCACCGGTGTGTTCCTCGACGGCTACCTGGAGACCGTAGACGGCGTGGACTTCGTGCCCGATGATCCCGAAGAGCTTCGCGTCATCCTCGAAGTCTTCGTGCTCGAGAAGGCGGTCTACGAGATCGGATACGAGATCAACAATCGGCCCGCGTGGTTGAAGATACCGGTCAACGGCATACAGTTCGTGCTCGATCATCTCGCGGAGACCGACAGCCCGGACGGCTGAACGGCCGGCGGCGACTACCCACCGCGGGGCGCGGCGCCGGGAGCTGTTGCCATAATCCGCGTCCGGGCGCGAACCCCCGGCGTCTTTCGTGATTTCCTCGCAAATCGACCATCACTTGCACTACTATTGTATGTAGCGATGGACGAATTAGCAGGGAGTTTCGCCGACATGGCTGTCTCTACCGGTTCGACCCGTGGTGAGCCCAGAGTCGTGTTCGTCGACGATGAGCACGAGATTCTCGACGTGGCCGAGCGACTTTTTCGCAATCAGCCCTACGAGTGCCTCACCTTCACGAGCGCGCCGGAGGCGCTCGAGTTTCTCCGCCATAACCAGGCGCATGTGGTGGTGAGCGACCTGCGCATGCCGGAGGTGGACGGCTTCCAGTTCCTGCAAGAGGCCGCCGAAATCGCACCGCATGCCACCCGTGTCGTTCTTTCCGCACATTCGGACAGCCGCTCCCTTCTCGAGGCCATCAACCGGAACCACGTGCACCGCTTCGTGGTCAAGCCATGGGATGCGGCGGACTTTGTCTCGGTGATTCGCCAGTCCGCCGAGCTCGCTTCTCTCAAATACGAGCGGGAGGCACTCATTGAGTCGCTGGCGGAGAATAGCGACCAGCTCACCGAGCGCGCCATGGCCATGAGCCGTCCGGCCGAGCCCGGGAAATATGCCTCCCAGATCGTGCACAACCTGAAGACGCCCATCCAGACGATTGGCGGCGCCGTCTTTCTGGCCAATCTGCTCATCGATCACGACGATCCCAACGGGGCGCAGCTGCAGACCTACCTCGACCACATCGCCGACGGGGCGAGGGACCTGCAGCGGATCGTTGCCGGCATTCTCATGCACACCGTGGACGAGAGCTTCTTCCGCGAGGAACCGGTCAATCTCAACGATATCGTCGAGCGGGAAATAGAGTTCTTCGACATCGATCGGTCCTTCAAGTACCGCGTCGAGCGCCGACTCCGGCTTGATCCCGAGCTGCCTTCCATTCGCGGAAACGCCCTGCAGCTCAAGCAGGTCGTGGATATCCTCATCAAGAACGCCATTGACGCGATGCTCGAGAGCGAGCGCAAGCTGCTGACCGTTGCCACCGGATCGGAAGGCAGGCAGGTGTGGCTGATCGTCGAGGATAGCGGAGTCGGCATTGCAGAGGAGAAGCTGGGGGAGATCTTCTCACCGTTCTTCTCGACGAAGGAGCTCGGCCAGGGGACGGGCATCGGGCTTGCGAGTGCGAAGCAGCTCGTCGAGGCCTATGGCGGCAGTATCTCCGTTGAATCCCACCCCGGGCAGGGCGCGCGGTTTACTGTCTCTCTTCCGACGTGATTGCCACGTCGTCCCTGTTCGCGAACGGCAGACCGGCATTGAGCTCGGCGATGTTTCTGCGCTCGTAGGAGTTGATCCGGTCTATGTTGCCCTCCATGATCAGCCGCATGCGCTCGTCGGTAAAGTAGTGCAGGCTGTAGGTGGGTACCGCCCGGAAGCCGCGTTTGACCTTGTGGGGTGATCCCATGCCCGGGTCGAAGTCCCGCACGCCGTGCTCGATAGCCCAGCGGATGGGCTCGTAGTAGCAGGCGTTGAAGTGGAGCTTGTCCACGAAGCCGAAACTGCCCCAGTATCGCCCCACCAGCACGTCGCCCTTTTTCAGCAGGAAGGACATGGCGATGGGATTCTCGGCGCCTCGCTCACGGGCGACCACGAAGAGCACGAGATGGCGACAGCAGTCTGCGAGACCCTCGAAGAAGGCGCGGTTCAGGAACTTCGCCGCCCAGGGGCCGAACTGGGCGTTGTGTTCCTCGTAAAAGTCGTACATGAGCTCGAAGTAGCGGTCGGGAGCATCGGTGCCGGCCACGGTCTCGAGCTCGATGTCGTTGTCGGCCATCGCCTTGCGCTCTTTGCGGATGTTCTTGCGCTGGTTCTTGTTGAAATCGGC
>CAZVXU010000348.1:0-2325 GCA_964631585.1 uncultured Spirochaetaceae bacterium
CCCTCGACTTCGAGCTCGACTCGCGCGCCTTCTCACCCCACATCACTATCGCCCACGCGAAGAAGCGGGCCGACCGCGGCGCGCTCGTCTCGGCCGCTGCGGACCTCGCGGCGGCAGCCTCTGTGCAGCTCGGGCCCCAGGGGACGGGACTGCCGGTGCGGGCCGTCTCGCTTGTGGAGAGCGTCCTCGGGCGCGGGGGACCCACCTACACCGATATCGAGAGTGTTGAGCTCTGAGTCCGAGAGAAGCAGAGATTCAAAAGAAAATGTGACTGGATAAAAAGGTGCCCCTCACCGGAAGCCTGTGGTGCAGGGCTTCCGGCGGAGGGGCGAAAAACCCAAGGGAAAGGAGGTAAAAACCCTTGGGTCAACACGAAAAAGTCGCAATATGGAGGCAGAAAAAGACAACTGATTCACCAATAGAACAACAGAGATCAAAAAAGGTTACACATCGATATTCATAAACCGTGCACATTCGAACGATTTTCGCTACATTAGGGACACCGTAAGCATATGAAATATTTCCTTATGCATCTCGGCTGTCAGATGAATCAGTCGGATGCCGAACGTATACGAACCGTGCTCGAGGGCATGGGCATAGAGCGAACAGAGATCGAAGAAGAGGCGGATATCCTCGGCATGGTCTCCTGCTCGGTGAGGCAGAAGGCCATAGATCGGGTGTATTCGCGCATCCACAAGTGGAACAAATGGAAGCAGGAGCGCGCGCTCCTCACCTTTGTATCCGGATGCGTGCTCCCCGCCGATCGGGAGAAGTTCCTCGACCGCTTCGACCTGCTGTTCTCCATAACCGAGCTGCCCGAGTTGCCCGAGATGATCCGCGGCCACGGCGTGGTCACGCCCGCCTCCGCCCGCGGCGTGGTCCCACCGGCGAGCCTCGAGGATCCGCAACGCGGCTACTGGGAGGTGGAGCCGACCTACAGTACCGGTGTGGAGGCCTTCATCCCCATTCAGAACGGCTGCGACAAGTTCTGCACCTTCTGCGCCGTCCCCTACGCGCGCGGGCGTGAGGTATCCCGCCCCGCGGCGGATATCCTCGCGGAGTTCGACCGCATCGCGGAGCGCGGCTACCGGGCGATCACCCTTCTCGGGCAGAACGTGAACTCCTACGGACGAGACGCCCTCGGCGACGGGGTCGATTTCCCCGAGCTCCTGCGGCGCATCGGCAAGCGGGCCGCCGCCTCCGGGCGGAATTTCTGGGTGTATTTCACATCCCCCCATCCGCGCGACATGACGCGGGAGGTGATCGAGGTCATCGGCGAGTATCCGCATCTGGCGAAACAGATACATCTGCCGCTGCAGTCGGGTGACGGTACCGTCCTCCGGAACATGAACCGAAAGCACGACCTCGCCGACTACCGACGCATCGTGTCCGACATCCGCGAGCTCCTGCCCGAGGCGACACTCTTCACCGACATCATCGTCGGCTTCCCCGGCGAAACGGAGGCGCAGTTCGAGAACACGCGGGCGGCGATGGAGGAGTTTCAGTACGACATGGCCTATGTGGCGATGTACTCCCCGCGGCCCGGCGCGGCGAGCAGCAGACGCGAGGACGACGTGCCCCACGAGGAGAAGCGACGACGCCTCCACGTACTCTCGGAACAACTGCAGCGCAGCGCGAGCGCCCGAAACGACGCGCTGGTCGGACGGCGGCTGCCGGTGCTCGTCACGGGGCATGATCGCAAGGAGGGGTATCTCACCGGCATGACCGAGGGGCGGATCGTCACCCGCTTTCCATCGGAGGATGCCGGGCTCATCGGCGAGATCGTCGAGCTCGAGATCACCGGCCACGCATCCCTCTCGCTCTCAGGCTCTCTTTCGCGGCGCAGGGTCGCCGTAGGCGCGGGCAAACCGCAGGGGTAAGCATGCGGATTGCCTTTCGCACCCTCGGCTGTAAGCTCAATCAGTACGAGACCGAGGCCATCGCAGCGGAGTTCGACGCGGCGGGATACACCGTGGTGCCGTTCGGGGAGACGGCTGACGTCTACGTCATAAACTCCTGCACCATCACCACCCAGGCCGACCGCAAATCCCGAAACCTCGTCTACCGCGCCCTGCGCACCGGCGGCGCGGAGAGCTCGGTCGTGCTCACCGGCTGTTTCGCCGAGCGCAACGCCGAGCGCAACGCCGGGGGCTTCGCCGAGGATCCGCGGGTGCTGGTGGTCGGGAATGAGCGAAAGAGCGATGTTTTCTCGGTCGTGGACACGGGCCTGCGGGCGCGGGGCGAGACGGGGACAGCCGGGGCGCCTGCGGCCGAGGTGCCGCCCGGGGCGCCTGCGGCCGAGGTGCCGCCCGGGGCGGCAAACGC
>CAZVXU010000349.1:0-2323 GCA_964631585.1 uncultured Spirochaetaceae bacterium
GGCGACTTCATCGAGGCGCTCCTCAAAGCAATCCTCGGTCGCCTCCCGGCGCAGCGGATCACGTTTTACCACTTGAACACCGCGATCACACGGCTCGACCTCGAGCCGGCGGACGAAATCCACGTCCGCTACATCAACCGGGTGCCCCACCTCCCTCAGGAGCTCGTGTCGTGATCGCGTGGCGGAAGCACGATACGAGGTGATCGTTCACCAGACCCGCGGCCTGCATGTGAGCGTAGATGATGGTCGGACCCACGAATTTGAACCCGCGCGACTTCAGATCACGGCTTGCCGCCTCGGCCTCGGGGGTGAAGACGGGCACCTCGTCAAAACGGGCGACTTCTACCGGGTCGAAACCCGCAAACGCTTCACGATAGCCCTCGCGGCGCTTGAGAACCGTCAGCCAGCTCAAGCCCGCCTGCGCGCCCTCCAGAATCAGGAACTCGAAGTGGCGGCGGTCGTCGTGAACCGGCACGCACCACGGACATCTGCCGGCCTCACTCATGGCAGCAAATTGTATCGGGATCCGCTGAAGCCGGAGCGATTCAAGCGCCACGCTCCAAGCTCGGGAGCTCCATTGCGACCCGCATCCCAGAATTACTCTCTACCGTAATCGTTCCGCCGATCTGACTAATCATCGCGCGAACCAGCTGCATGCCGAACCCGCCCGATTCGCCCGAGGTCGCCGCGTCCGGCGCTCCGGGGCCGTTATCGTGATAGACAATCACAATACCCGGGCCATTTTGCGACGCGATCACCTCCATGCGACCCGCTTCCAATCCCGCAAAGGCGTATTTCGCGGAGTTCGTCATGAGCTCGTTGATCACGATGCCGATCGTCTGGAGTGTTTTCGGATCGAGCCTTACGTCGTCCGCGGCGACATCCACGGCTACTGTCCCGCGAAGGTCGAGCACCCCGGCGATCTCGTCGACGAGCGGTGGAAGAAACTCTCGAATGCTCACCGGACCGGCAGTGTCGCGGCGGTAGAGGCGGTTGTAGAGACCGACCATCGACTGAACGCGTGCGGCGGCGTCGCGGAGAACGCGGCTTGAAGTCTGATCGCCGACTGCGCTCGCATGCACGGAGAGCAAGCTACTGACGATATTCATGTTGTTGACGACACGGTGGTGCGACTCGGCAAGCGCGCGCTCTTTCTCCGCCACGAGCGCCTCCACCCGCTTCTCTGCTCGCCTGCGCTCGGTGATATCCTCGATCGTGGCGACCATGCCGCGGAACTCACCGTCCTCGTCGAAGATGGGGCTTCCGTTGATCGAGAGGTCGACCCGGCTGCCGTCCGGTCGGACGATGCTATGCTGGATGTCGTACACCGAGCGCGCGGTGGACTTGACCAGGTAGAAGGGATGATCTTCGTCCGGCAGCGGCCTCCCTTCCAGATCGGTGCTTTTCCACGCCGGCTCGTGGTAGGTCCGCGATGTTATCTTGTCACGCGTCAACCCGAGTGTCCGCTCCGCAGTCGAATTCGCGAACGTGATATTCCCCGTCTCGTCGAGAGTCGTGATCCCGACGGGGCTCGTCTCTGCGATCATCGCAAATCTCGCACGCTCCCTGCGAGCTGCTTCCTCGGCTTCCTTCAGGTCGGCAATGTCCAGACAGTGCCCGATGTAGCCGAGGAACTCGCCATGGATGTCGTAGCGCGGAGTCCCATCATCCTGGATCCAGCGGTACTCGCCGTCGGCCCGTCTGAGCCGGTAGCTCATGCTGAACGGCTCACGCCGGTCGAAGGCGGCGACGTAGGTTTCGATGCAACGGTTCCGATCGTCCGCATGCACGCCTTCGAGCCACCCATCTCCGAGCTCATGCTCATAGGTTTGGCCGGTGAACTCCAACCATGGCTGGTTGAAATAGTCGCACGCTTTGTCCACGCCGGAGGTCCATATGAGCGCTTGCCCGGAATCCGCAAGCGTGCGGAAATGGTGCTCACTCTCGCGCAGCGCCTCTTCCGTCTGTTTGCGCTCGGTGATGTCCTGGAGCGTCCCAACGACCCTATGGTGCCCCGCGTCATATTCGGCGATCGCATGGATGCATCGGAGCGTGTTGTCCGACGGCCGGCGCATCCAGAACTCAACGTCGTACGGCGTTCCCTCCTCGACGAGCGACTTGAGCGCGGCGTCGAGCTCCGGCCGATACTCGGAGAGGGGGAACGACTGTACGTATTCCAACGACAACTCGTCCTCGCCCGCCCCGTAAATCTTCCGGGCTTGATCCGAAGCGGTCACGATGCCGGAATGTAGCTCGATCCGCCACGAACCGAGCTGCGCCATCGCCTGCGCGCGCGCCATATCGCGCTCGCTGTCGGCGAGCG
>CAZVXU010000350.1:0-2323 GCA_964631585.1 uncultured Spirochaetaceae bacterium
GCGTCTCACGGATGGTTAAAATGCGTTGTTCTCGCGTCATGGGGATCCCTTTCAAGGTCGCTTAGTATACAGATCACGAATGGATTTGGCCACTGTACTCGTAGTTCCGTTCGGCGGCCCCATGATGCCCGGTTGCACACGGACCCCGCGCGGCATATAGTGGCACCACAAACATATGCGATAACTCGAGGAGGAACTCATGCGCCTGGATGGAAAGATTGCCGTCGTTACCGGCGGTGCACGCGGAATCGGAGAAGGTATCGGGAAACTCATGCTGCAGGAAGGCGCGGAGGTGTTCCTCGTCGATCTGCAGAAAGACACCGTGGAGGCTACAGCGGAGGCCCTCGGGGACAAGGCCCACGGCCTCGTCGCGGACGTCTCGGACCCGGCGTCAATCGAGAAGCTGTTCGCGGAGGTTCTCGATGCCACCGGCGGGCGACTCGACATACTGGTGAACTGCGCGGGCATCGGTACACAGTCGCCGTTTATCGACACGCCGCTCGACCTGTGGAACAAGGCCATGGCGATCAACCTCACCGGGACCTTTCTCTGCAGCCAGCATGCGGCACGCGCCATGACGGCGAGCGGGGGCGGCTCGATCGTGAATATCGCATCGATCTCTGGCAGTCGCGCGGGAACGGGACGAACGGTCTACGGTACCACGAAGGCCGGCATCATCCACCTGACGAAACAGATGGCCATCGAGCTCGCATCGCGCGGTATCCGAGCGAATGCCGTCTCTCCGGGACCGGTCGACACCGAGCTGACGAAGCAGGTCCACACCCAGTTCCAGCGCGAGCGCTACTACGCCCAGATACCCCAAGAGCGCTACGGGACCATCGAGGAGATCGCAAACGCCGTCCTTTTCCTCGCATCCGGGGAAGCCTCTTACATCACCGGGCACAACATCGATGTAGACGGCGGCTTCATGGCGGCGGGGTTGCTCACGCCCGAGGACCAGCAGTAGGTGCCGATGCAAGGGAAGACGGCCGGACTCGCGGCGGTAGCGGTGTTCTGCGGCTCGAGTGCCGGGCACAACGATGCGTACCGGAATGCGGCCGGCCGCCTCGGGCGCGTGCTCGCCGAGCGCGGCATCGAGCTGGTATATGGAGGCGGCAACGTGGGGCTCATGGGCGTGATAGCCGACGCGGCCCTCGCCGCCGGCGGGCGGGTGACCGGCGTTATGCCGCAGCATCTCGTCGATCGTGAGGTCGCCCATCGGGGGCTTTCGCAGCTGAAAGTCGTCGCGGACATGCACGAGCGCAAAGCGACCATGGCGGCTGCGGCGGACGCCTTTATCACGCTCCCCGGCGGACCCGGCACGATGGAGGAGTTCTTCGAGGCCTGGGTATGGAGGCTTCTCGGCCTGCACGGGAAACCCATAGGACTGCTAAATACCGAGGGCTACTACGACAGACTCGACGCGTTTTTCTCGCAGGTCGTCTCCGAGGGCTTTATGGCCGAGGACGCGCGGCGCGCGCTCGTGGTTGAGGCCGATGTGGATCGGCTCCTCGACCATCTGTAGACCCACCGATTACGGAGCCGTCCACTCGAGAAACCAGCCCGTCGCGGGCATTGCGTCGTCATCCATCGATGTATGGAGGTCGGATTCGACACCTCCGGCCACGGCCGTGACGGCAAACTCCCACGTGCCGTAGGTCAGCAGGCTCTGCGTCACGGTCAGCGTCGGCGTGTCGCCTGCCTGAACCTCGGACAAGCTCTCCCATTGGTACTCTCCCCGGGGTCGGGCGTATACACGGTAGGAGTCGATCTCGGACGCGTCGGCGGGCGGGTCCCAGGCGAGCACGAAGCTCTCCGCGGCTACACGCACCGGCTCCCCGACCTTGTTGAGGTCCGGAAACGGGAGATTCGCGGTGGTAGTCGCGTCGGCGATGATACGCACGCTCTCACCGGCGCCCGCAATCACTTCTCCCCCGTCGAGAAGCTGTAACGACAGCCGATGGTACCCCGTCGGTACTCCGGGAACCGTCGTCGAGGCGGCACCCGGAGAGCTCACGGGGACGGACAGAGTCGTCTCATATCCGTCGGCGTCGACCATGATCGCCTGGACGGAGGGGGAAACGGTATGCTCGTCGTTCCAGGTGGTGCTCAACTCGAGCGTTCCCGTCCCGTCGACGACGGTGACAGGTATTGCCACGGGGGTCTGCGTTCCCGCCTCGAGCGAGACGGACGCCGTCCCGTCCGCAACGGGGAAACCGGCGCCGTTGGTGCCTACGGCATCTACCGACCATGTGCCCGGCGTCAGATCAGTTACCGTGGCACTGCCATCCGCAGTATCGACTTCGAAACTGTCTCCGTCCGG
>CAZVXU010000351.1:0-2318 GCA_964631585.1 uncultured Spirochaetaceae bacterium
GTGCGCGGCCGCCGGTGCCCGCCGGCCCGCGACGACGGCGGCCGCCCGGGGATGTCGCAGCCGCCGGCCGCCCCCGGTTACCGCATCGAGCGAAAGTTCTTCACGAACTGCACGCGATCGTATGCCGCAGGATTCCCGATGCTCTGCTGGCTCAGCATGCCGCGGAAGTCGTCCAGTGTCTCGTACTCCTTCTCCTGCATCCAGGCGACAAGCCGCTCGTTGAGCTCTGAGACCACATCGAGGCCGTTGCGGTACAGCGTCGAGGCGACCTGCACGGCATTCGCGCCGGCGAGAAGCTGCTTGATGACCCCGTCGCCGTCGTGCACGCCGGTAGAGGCGGCGAGGTCGCAGTCGACCCGTCCGTTCATGATGGCGATCCACTTGAGCGATGTGGCGAGGTCCGCCGGGGTGCTCAGCACGTTGGTCGGGACGATCTTCATGTCCTCGACGTTGTAATCGGGGTTGAAGAATCGGTTGAAGAGTACGAGGCCCTTGATACCGGTCTTGGAGATGGCCTGCAGTGTCTGGGCGAGGAGGGTGAAGTAGAAGCTGAGCTTGACCGAAACCGGGATGCTGACCTGGTCGAGAACCATGTTGATGATGTCGAAGTAGATTTTCTCGTACTCGGCCGCACTCGTCGCCTGAAAGTCGGAGGGCTGCAGGAAGATGTTGAGCTCGAGGGCGTCGGCTCCCTGTTCCTCGAGCTTTTTCGCGAAGTCGGTCCACTTCTGGGCGCTCATCCCGTTGATGGAGGCAATGACCGGAATACCGAGCTCCTTCTTGGCCTCGCGGATGAGCTCGAGGTAATCGGGCACCGTGTGCTCCGGCTCGATGAGATCATCCATATCGGCCGTTTCGGGGAAGGTGGGCCCGGGCCGCTGCATAGCCGTTTCGGTGCGCTCCATCTCCGCGAGGATCTCCTCCTCAAAGAGAGAGCGCAGCACGACCGCGCCGGCCCCGGCCGCTTCGAGTTTCTTCAGATTGTCCAGCTTGTTCGTGAGCTCCGAGCTCGAGGCCACCACCGGTGAGCTGAGCTCCAGGCCCATGTATCGTGTTTTAATGTCAGGTGTCATGCCCTCATTCTATGAGCATTTCCGCAATTCCTCAAGCAAAAGTGAGGCAATCCGGTCGGGAACCGCGCGCGGGATGGCGGGCTGTTTCGGCGCGGCTGTGGCGCGGTCCGCCGCCGGCCGACGTCGGCCGCCGCGAGGCTACCTGATGGTCGCCCGCAACACCCGCAGCCAGTTCCGGTAAGAGATCTTCTCAAGGTCGGTTTCCGAGTAGCCGGCACGGCGCAGCGCCTCGATGAGCCTCGGGAGCCCTTTCACGCTGCCGATCTCCTTCGGGATGGCCACTCCGTCAAAATCGGAGCCGAGCCCGATTCGGTCGATGCCGAGATGCTCAACGAGATAGTCGATGTGCTCGCGCATGCGATCGATCGGCGTGTTCTCGTCTTTTCCTCCGTCCGGGCGCAGAAACGGCACTCCGAAGTTCAGGCCCACAAGACCGTCGGTGTTGCGGATGGCGGCAAGCTGCTCGTCGGTGAGGTTTCGGGTGCTCTTCGACAGCGCCCAGGCATTCGAGTGGGAGGCGACCACCGGCACGCGGGAGATCCGCACCACGTCGCGGAACCCCTTCTCGTTGAGGTGGGAGACATCGATGAGGATGCCGAGCTCGTTGCAGCGGCGCACGAGATCCCGCCCGGCCTCGGTGAGCCCCGGACCGATGTCCGGAGTCATGTCGAATCCGAAGGGAACGCCCGTAGCGAAGCGGTTGGTCCGGCTCCACACGATCCCGAGCGACCGCAGGCCCGCCTGGTAGTAGAGGTCGAGGGCATGGAGGTTGCGGTCGATGGGCTCGGCGCCCTCCATGTGACAGAGGCCCGCCAGATAGTCGCTCGAGGCGGCCGCTTCGAGCTCGTCCGTGGTTCGGGCGACTCGAAAGCGACCGTCCGAGGCCTCGGCATATCGGTGGAGACGGGAAAACATCGCCGCGGCCACGCGCTGGGCACGCTCGAGCGGAACTGCGCCGGCGGTGGAAAGCTTCTCGCCGAAGGAGCGCGGTCTGGTCTCTTCTGCCTTGTTCGGCGGGATGAAGATGGCGAACAGTCCCCCGCGCAACCCGGCCTCGACGGCTGTGTCGAGGGTGAGATGTCGGGGCTCGGTGCCTTTGACGAAGTCGAAACCTTCATTCTCCCAGGAGCGGGAAAGGACGTCGTTGTGGCCGTCGATGATGGGTATCATGTGTCCTCGCTTTCTTTGCATGCCCGGCAGCGACCGTGAAACACCACTTCCACGCGTTGGAGCTCGAACCCGTCG
>CAZVXU010000352.1:0-2291 GCA_964631585.1 uncultured Spirochaetaceae bacterium
GACGACGTGAACAAGCGCTTCACGATGCTCGTGACGCTGATGTCGGTGTTTTTCACGCTGCTCGCCGGCATGATCACGGCGTTCGGCGTGTTCGGCTGACGTGCTCCAGCGTGACCGCCGCCCGGGCGCGCCCCCGCCCGCCGGTCCGCTCGCCCGGCTACAACCGCACCGGAATCCACTTCGACGGGTCGGCCATGTTTCGCGGGATCAGGCCAAGATCGACCTCCTCGGTAAACTCCGCAAGCAAATACTGCGTGCCCTCGAACTCGAATCGTGCGCCGTCCCCCGCCACATCGACGCCGGCGAGCGCGTGCCCGTACTCGCTCGAAACCAGGAGGATCGCATCGTAGCCCATATGCTGCAGCAGAATCACCCAGGCGAGGCCCAGCGAGTCGCAGTCGCCGGCGCGCTCGAGAAAGCATGTCACAGGTGATAGGAGATCGGAGAGCGAGCCGGTTCTCGTGTAGTCGAAGCCCTGTAGCCAGGAAAGGAGCTCCGCCGGAAGCGCGTCCTCGCCGACGCCGGCGGCGTCGAAGTGCTGCTTCACCGACCGCGCGATCGAGCTCAGCCGAAAGAAGCTGTCGCGGTAGATCATACGATAGAACCGCCGCCAGGCCTCGACCCACGCTTCGGTCCCGCCCGACCAGCGCCCTCCGGCCGCGGCAGCCTGGCCGGCATACTGCGAGAGGATGCGGGCCTCGCGCTCGATGAGGCTCTGGGTTGCCTCGCGCTCATTGGGGTCCGCGGTATAAGTGATGGTCTCACCGCCGATTTCGGTACGCTCGGGCCGCGGTTGCGGCGCCGGGAAGGGGTACCGGTACTGGCTGACCGGTCCGGGGTGGAGATAGCCCTCATCGTCGAGGCTCACCGAGTCGAGGGCCGAGAGCAGCAGGTCCTGGTAGTTCGCAAATGCATCCTCGACGGCGAAGGCCTGCATGATGTAGTCACCGCCGCGCCCGTTCACCATCACGTGATAGCCATGGACGGTAAAGCTCTGCGTGTCGAAACTGAGCTCCGCGAACACGGCCTCCCGGCCGGAGAACTGAAAGGCCGCGCCTTCGCCGCGGGTTCCGAAGCGCTCCTCCACGAAGCTCGCGATGTCCGCGGCGGTGTCGAACTGATCGGCAGCGTAAGACATCACCTGAAACACTGCCTGTCCGCCCGGCGCGGAGAAGGCGATGTGGGACATGTCGGAGGCGTCCATCATCTCCCAGCCCTCGGGGATGTCGACATAGTAGCCAAAGTCGTCGTTTACGAACTGCCGCGCCGAGAGCTCGGCGGTCGCCGCGAGGGCCAGAACCAGTACAATGGGGGCCACGAGCGTGGCAGTGCGTGTCGTCACGTTGGTCATCACTTGATTGTCGACCGTATCGGCTGATGCTTTGACCCTCGACCCGCGAAGCACATAGAATGAGTCCTGTGACTCACACCATTCGCCCGGGAAGACCCACGGGCCGTGCACGCATACCAGCCTCCAAGTCGCACACGATTCGTGCGCTTCTCATAGCAACACTCGCCGACGGGCGAAGCACGCTCCGCAATCCCCTCGACTCCCTCGACACCGCGGCATGCGTGCGCGCCTGCCGCGCCCTCGGCGCATCGGTGGAGGAAGTGCGCTCCGACGGGGTGCTCGTTGAGATCATCGTGGAGGGCACGGGCGGCGCGCTCGGTATTCCCGAGGACGTGATAGACGTCGCCAACTCCGGCACCACCCTCTACCTCGGCATCGGCACCGCCGCCCTCGCCGGCGGCCTCACCATCTTCACGGGCGACGAGCAGATCCGCCGCCGATCGGCCGCCCCGCTGCTCTCGGCCCTGGCGCAACTCGGCGCTACCGCCCTCAGCACCAGGGGCAGCGGCTGCGCCCCCATCGTGACGGGCGGCGGGCTCCGCTGCGGCCCTGTGGCGATCGAATCGCCCACGAGCCAGTACCTCTCGAGCCTGCTCCTCGCCGCACCGCTCGCGGCGCCGGCCGCGGACTCCGGCGCCGCCGGCGGGACCCCGGCCGCCACCGACATCCAGGTCCTCCTTCTCAACGAGCGACCCTACGTCGAGATGACGCTGTGGTGGCTCGACTCCCAGGGCATCCACTACGAGCGCGAGGGCTACGATCGCTTCCGCATCCCCGGGGGCCAGAGCTATCACGCCTTCGACACCGAGATCCCGGGCGATTTCTCGTCGGCAACTTTCCTCGCCTGCGCGGCGGCCATCACCGGATCGACCCTGACACTCGAGGGCCTCGACATGTCCGACCCCCAGGGCGACAAGGCGGTGCTCGCCATCCTCGCCGA
>CAZVXU010000353.1:0-2280 GCA_964631585.1 uncultured Spirochaetaceae bacterium
GCCGAGCAGGTTTTGCGTGAGCACCGCGATGCCGACGAGGAGCTTCGCTCCTCCTACGCGGGCTACCACTTCGACCGCGCCGAGCGCTTCGAGGAAGAGAATTTGCTCTCTCGCGCCCTCGTTGCCTATCGCCGGGGCTTGCGCCTCGACCCCTATGCCCGCAGCGGGCGTATCGGCTTCGCCGAGATTTTCCGCACGCGGGGCGCGCCGTCCAAGTACCTGCGCGAGCTCGAGGTGCTCGCCGCAGTCGGGGAGGAAGACCGCTTTCTCTCCGACCGCATAGAGAGCTTCCGAAGCGCCCTCTCGGAGACGCCCGCACGGCAGTGGGGTGTCGATCAGTTCTCCCTCGAGCGCCTGCCGTTTACAATGGATCTATTCGTGAGCCCGCAGCAAAGTGATCTCAGCCATCCGGACGGGGCTGTGGTGTACGGTGAGTATCTGCGAGACCGGCTCATCTCGCAGGAGATGCTCTCAGTGCCCGGACCGGCGGCGATCGCAGACGGCTTTGCCCAGGCGTACGGTACGGCCCGGGCCTCGGGCTCGGACTATTTCCTCATCGTCGGTGTGGATGAGGTGGAGCGAAGCATCCGGTTTGATGTCGAGCTCTTTCTCTCGCGCACGGGGGAGCAGTTGGATGGGTTCCGTTACTACCGCACCGGGAACGACCGCATCGAGCGGGCAGTGGGCGGGGTGGTTGATGCTGTGGCGGCATCCCTGCCGCTTCGGGGGCGTTTGCTCGAGCGACGCGGGGAGCTGGGCCTTGTGTCTCTCGGTGCGCTTGACGGGCTCGAAGCAGAGGACGAGCTCGTCATTGTTCGAGAAGGCGGGGTCATGCTCAGCACGGAGGAGCCCGGATACCGCTTTTCGGAATCGGAGTCCGTGGGCACATTCGTGGTGACGCGAACGGACGCCCTCGTCTCGGAAGGCACGGTCTCGAGACGCGGATTCTTCGATCTGATTTCGGTCGGAGACGTAGTCGTGCGTGCTCCGAGTGAGGACGCGCCGGCCGTCACGGAGGAGACACCCGTGTTTCCGGCTCTGTATCGCGAGCTGCGTCGCATCCGCTGAAGGCGGGCTTCGTTGACAGTGGGATTGCGTTTTCGTATAGTGGCCATAGTAAGCGTTACATAACAAAGAGTGTCCGCATCCCGGGCGCAAAGGGATGCCCGTCGGTTCGAAGAAGGGGAAAAACATGTCCGTTCGCACAATTAAGGACGCAGATCTGAAGAACAAGAGAATCATTGCGCGCGTTGATTTTAACGTACCGGTGAAAGACGGCGCGGTAGCCGACGATACCCGCATCCGCGGGGCGCTGCCCACGATACAGTACGTGCTCGACCAGCCCGGCGCCGGCCTCATTCTCATGAGCCACCTCGGGCGTCCCAAGGGAAAGCGCGATGATGCGTTGAGCCTCAAACCGGTCGCGGATCGGCTTTCGGAGCTGCTCGGAAAGCCGGTGAAGATGGCGCCTGACTGCGTCGGCGAAGATGTGGAGAGGATGGTGAGCGAGCTCGCCCCGGGCGAGGTCCTGCTTCTCGAAAATCTCCGCTTTCACAAGGAAGAGACCGACAACGACGCCGAGTTTGCCGGCAGTCTGGCACGGCTTGCCGACGTCTACGTGAACGACGCATTCGGCACGGCCCACCGGGCCCATGCCTCCACCGAGGGGATCACGAAGCATCTTCCCGGCTTTGCCGGTTTCCTTATCGAGAAGGAAGTTGCCTTCTTCGAGCCGGTGGTGAAATCGCCTCAGCAACCGTTCGTGGCAATTATCGGTGGTGCTAAGGTTTCGACGAAGATAAGCGTGCTCGAAACGCTTCTTCCCAACTGCAGCACGCTTGTTATCGGCGGCGGTATGGCCTACACCTTTCTGAAGGTGCAGGGGCACGGAATCGGCAAGTCTCTCGTGGAGGAGGATTACCTCGACACCGCGAAGGACCTGCTCAAGAAGGCCAGGCAGGCGGGCGTAGAGGTCGTTCTCCCGGTTGATCACGTCGTTGCCGGGGAGTTCTCCGAGACCGCCGCACCGGAGTCTCTCGACGACGTGGAGATTCCCGACGATAAGCTCGGCATGGATATCGGGCCGAAGACCATAGCGAAGATCAATGAGATCATCGCCGGCGCGAAGACGGTGCTGTGGAACGGGCCCATGGGGGTCTTCGAGTTCGATGCCTTTGCAAACGGCACACTCGAGATCGCGCAAAAGGTTGCGGGCGCCCAGGCGACGACAATCGTCGGGGGCGGAGATTCCGTTGCCGCGGTCAACAAGTTCGGCCTCGC
>CAZVXU010000354.1:0-2273 GCA_964631585.1 uncultured Spirochaetaceae bacterium
GGTACAGCGGGTGGAGGGCAAATGCGCTCATTGCGCTGTAGGGGCTCGTGTCGCCTCCGGTGTCGTTTACCGGCAGTATCTGGATGACGTCGAGGCCGGCCTCGAGGCACCAATCGGCAAGGAGAGGAAGATCGGCGAACTCGCCGACGCCCGCGCTCCTCGCGCTGCGCAGACTTCCCACAGGCACGAGGACCCCCGTGTAGTAGCGTTTCAGGTCGCCGAATTCCATGCGCGTTTCTCCTTGAAATTCAGTATAAGAAGCAAACGCGGGAATTCAAAGTACCCGGCACCCGCCGGTCGGCGCGTCTACGGCGCCACGAGACGCGAGCGCAGCACCCCCGCCACGAGAAGCTCCACGAGGTGGTAGAGGATGACCGGAAGCAGGGCGATGCCGATCACCTCGGGTCGGTCGGCAAAGTAGATCGCCACGAGCGGCGCGCCGAGGGCCAGCGTCTTGTGCGGGGCGGTAAAGATGACCGACATCTCGTTCGCCCGTCCGAGCCGGAAAAGCTTCGCCCCGCCCCAGGCAAGCGCGAGGAGCAGCAGATGACTGATGATGAGATACACGGTGGGACCACCCATCGTGCCGAGATTGGCCATGAAGGCCTCGTCCACCGCCGCGGCGGCCACGTTGAAGAAAACCACGAGAAGGATCGCGATGCTCGTGGACTTTCGAAGCACCGGCCCGTGCTTCTCGGAAAACGCGGGATAGACCCGACGCATGATCTGGCCGATAGCAATCGGAATAATCATGAGGATGCCCAGGCGTATGAATATCCCGGTCAGCTGATCCATGGGGAGCGCACGCCCTGTGCTCTGAAGCATCAGCGAGAGCAGCAGCGGGGAGAGGAACACGCCCACGAGATTCGAGAAGGCGGCGTTGAACATCGTCCCGGCGACGTTTCCGTTCGTTGCCTGCGTGAAGACCGTGCAACTGGTGATGGTGGTGGGGAGCACCGCGAGCGCGAAGAGCCCGGCAACCACCTCCGGGCGGAAGAGGTCTCCGAGAAGCAGGGTGGAGACAAGTACGTAGAGGGGAAAGACCACGAAGATGAAGATCTCCATGTAGAGGTGCAACTTGAGGTCGGTGACGCCGCGCACGAGCGCCTCAGTGGGCATCGTATAGCCGGTGATGAGGAAGATGACGATGACCACCGTGTAGGTCCCGAAGGAGTCGGGATTCAAGGCGACGCCGACATCGCGGAAGAAATAGCCCGCGATAAAGGACAGCACGAGGGCGATCGGAAACCAGTTTCGCTTGAGGAATTGCATACCGCTCCCTTGGGTTGAATAAGTATGCGAGTGTATACTGAGGGTGTGGAGAGCATCAAGGATTGGGCCGATGGAATCACCGCCGCCGTCGAGCAGGTCTTCTTCGGAAAGCGCGAGGCCGTCGAGAAGCTCCTCATCGCCCTGCTCGCCCGTGGCCACGTTCTTCTCGAGGACGTGCCGGGCGTCGGAAAGACCGTCCTCGCCCGCGCCCTCGCCGCCTCCATCGATGCGCGTTTCAGCCGCATTCAGTGCACCCCCGACCTCCTGCCGGCGGACATTACCGGCGTGTCCGTGTACAGCCCGAAGGACAACGAGTTTCATTTTCGCGAAGGGCCGATTCTCGCCAACATCGTGCTCGTCGACGAGATAAACCGCGCGACACCCCGCACCCAGTCCGCCCTCCTCGAGGCCATGGCCGAGGGCCAGGTGACAGTTGAGGGGCGATCCCTGCCGCTTCCCGACCCCTTCTTCCTCATCGCCACCGAAAACCCGGTGGAGTTCGACGGAACCTTTCCGCTTCCCGAAGCTCAGAAGGACCGGTTTCTGCTCTCGCTTCGTATCGGCTATCCGGGGCGCGACGTCGAGAAGGAGATTCTCCAAAGCCGCAGGCGGCTCTCCAATCCCCTCGACGACCTCCGGCCCGTCGTGACCGTGGATGGCGTGCGCGAGATGCAGGAGCGGGTCACCGAGATCCACGTGGAGGAGAAGGTCACCGGATACATGCTCGACATCATCGAGGCGGTGCGCACCAACCGCGCCGTTCGCCTCGGCGGATCACCGCGCGCATCGCTCGCCCTCTACCGCTCGGCACAGGCGCGGGCGGCCATCTACGGGCGGGATTTCGTCCTCCCCGACGACATCAAGGAGCTCGCCGCCGGCGTGCTCTCCCGCAGGGTGCTCGTCACCCCCGACGCCAGGCTCCGCGGCACCCAGGCGGAGGACATCGTCGAGGCGGCGCTCGAGGACGTACGCGTGCCGCTCGACGGCAGGGGTACGGACCG
>CAZVXU010000355.1:0-2238 GCA_964631585.1 uncultured Spirochaetaceae bacterium
CCCCGAATGCGCCTGCGGATCTCGGCGCCCCACTCGGGATCAAAGCCCGCCCGTTTTCGGCCGAGAAAGAGAACTCCGAGTTTCGGCAGCGGAGGGCTCGGGTAAAGTTTATCGATGTTCGTTTCCGGCATGGCTGGCGTCCTTTAAGTTTCTTTCAGAAAGTAATGATGATATGGTAGCGGAATCTCCTCCGCACGTAAAGAGTATCGCCGCGAGCGCCCCTGTGCAAACGGTATATCTGTGATACGGTTGATTTGGTCGGAACTGATGGCTGCGCCGACTTTACTTCCGGCGCAGCCCTTGTTATATTGCGCTATATAAGGAAAGCTGAATACAATTCAAGGGGAGTAATATGCCTGAACATCTGACAAAGGAAACATTCAAGAATAAGGTCTTCGACTTCGAGAACAACAGCGAGTGGAAGTACGAGGGCGAGCTGCCGGCCATCATCGATTTCTACGCCGACTGGTGCGGTCCCTGCAAAATGGTGGAGCCGGTCCTCGAGGAACTGGCCGAAGAATACGACGGCAAAATGCACATCTACAAGATCGATACGGATGCCGAACAGGAGCTTGCCGCCGCTTTCGGTATCCAGAGCATCCCGTCGATGCTCTTCATCCCGATGGGAGACAAGCCGCAGATGGCGATGGGCGCGCTGCCGAAGGACACTATCAAGAAGGCCATGAAGGACGTACTCGCAGTCGAGTAGCTACGGAGCCGCGATCCGTGATTCCAGGAAGAGCCGCCACGTGCGGCTCTTTTTTTGCGTCGTTGCACAATCGCCCGATTTCGGAGTATGCTCGTCTGCGTACTTCATGGCTCTGATCATGTGCGACGACATTTCATTCTTCCTGACGCGTGCGTAGTCGATGGTACTCGACTTCGGTGCGCTCGGCCTCTTCCTCCTCTTTTCCGCCTTCTTCTCCGGTACGGAGACGGCGTTCACCTCTCTCTCGGAGGCACAGGTACAGGAGATAAAGAACACCCAGGGGAAACGCGGCGAATACGTATCGGCGCTCACCGCCAGACCGGATATTCTGCTGACGACCGTGCTCGTGGGCAACAACCTGATGAATATCGCCGGCTCGGTCATGGCGAGCGAGATCACGATACGGCTCTTCGGTAGTGCCGTGCTCGGCATCACCACGGGTGTGCTCACCCTGGTTGTCCTCATATTCGGCGAAGTGGTACCCAAGCAGGTGGCCATCGCGCACAACGTGTTCTGGACGGTGCATGTGTCCCGCACCATCTGGATTCTCTCCATCGTCCTGAAACCGGTCGTGTGGTTCATGAGCGCCATAAGCCGACTGATAACACGGCTGAGCCACGGGAGCGGTAGCGGGGGGGTGACGCGCGAGAGCATCCTCTACCTCGCAAAACACGCCGAGACGGTGGGCATTCTCGAAGCATTCAAGTTCCGCATGGTGCGAAACGTGCTGCGTTTCACCGAAGTGACGGTGAGCGCGATCATGACACATCGCACGAAGATATTCAGCCTCGACAAAGACATGTCACTGCGGGACGCCTTTACCCGCATCACCGAGGCCGGCTACTCTCGCGTCCCGGTTTACGACGGGCATCCGGAGCACATCGTGGGCATCGCCCTCCTCAAGAACCTCGTTCGCAAAGTGGCGGCCGGCGGGGACGACGAGCCACTGAAGACGGTCATGGTGGAGCCGATCTTCGTCCCGGAAAACAGACGCATCCACGAGATGCTCGCACAGTTCCGGCGCTTCGGACTGAACGTGGCTATCGTGCTTGACGAGTACGGGGGTGTCTCGGGCCTGGTTACCATCGAGGACGTGGTGGAGGAGATCCTCGGTGAGATCTACGATGAGCACGAAGTACAGGAGGGCGACAAGATCGTCCCGCTCAACGATGATAACTACCGCCTCATCGCCGACCTTCCCATTTATGTTGCAAACGATGCCCTCGGCGTCGAAATACCTCAGACCCGGGACGTACAGACCATCGGCGGGTACATAGCCGAGCAACTCGGCCGCCTGCCGGCCCAGGGCGAGCACGTCGAGACGCCGGCCGGGGCCTTCCTCATTGAGACAATGGCACGCAAGCGCATCGTCAGCGTCCGATTCACCCCGCGGCACGACGAGGACGGAGAGGCCGAGCGCCGGCCGGACTGATACCGACATTTGGCGCCACGCGCTGAGGCGCGTTGACCGCGATCGCGCATTTCCGCTATCATCCTGCCACATGGAACGCTACCCATTCAGCTCGATC
>CAZVXU010000356.1:0-2235 GCA_964631585.1 uncultured Spirochaetaceae bacterium
GACGATAGGGCGATTCTGAGAGGACCTCATCATAGAGCCGTGCGGCATCCTCATACCGTTCCTGCTCCGAGTAGGCGTAGGCGAGCGTCTCGATGACGAGGACGTTCGACTCGTCTCCGCTGCGCAACTCCTCGAGCACGGGGGTCGCGTCGGAGTAGGAGCCCGCCTCGATGTAGGCCCGGGCGAGGTTGAAGGTTGCCGGCGCGAGGTCGGGTTCGAGGGCAAGGGCCTCACGGTAATACTCGGCGGCACGCTCATACTCCTCGAGATCGTAAAAGGCGTTGGCGAGGTTGAAGTATTCCTCGGCAAGGTCGACACGGCGCACGTAGGACTGACAGCCCGTGAACAGTCCGACGAGAAAGAGGAGCAGGAGTAACTCAGCGCCCGAGGACCGTCGACTCGATTTCATGGACCTGTGCGCGGTAGAGGTTTGCAATGGTGGCTCCATAGTCGGCGATGAGCTGAATGATATCACGCGGGCGCTCGGCGGTGTCCATGCCGTTGAGACGGTCACCGGCATCGCCGAGGCCGGGTAGAATGTAGGCGGACTCGTTGAGGGACGGGTCCATCCACAGCGTGTAGACCGTCGCATTCTCCACCGCTCGCGTGATGCGGAGAGTTCCCTTGAGAGCGGAGATCACGTTGAAAAACTTGACCGAGCGCGGCTCGACGCCCTGCTGCCGCAGATAATTGATGATCGTGACGAGGCTGCCGCCGGTAGCGTTCATCGGGTCGGCAAAGATGAGGTCCTTACCGTGCAGCGAGGCGAGGTCGTAGTAGCTCCTGTCGAGGTCGAGGATGTACTCCATGTCCCGTTCCTGCTTGCGATCATCCCGCTTTATGCTGAACAGGGCAAAGGGCGTGACGTAGCCGGTGGAGGAATACTCCTGGATCTCCTTCGACATGATCATCGACGGCAACAGAGCCCCGCGCAACATCACACACATCGCCGTGTTCTCGAGCTCCTCGTCGATGTCGGGAATCTTGTGCACCGCGTAGTTCCGCACCGGTGCATCCACGGGAGTTCTGACAAAGAGGTGATTCTTACGCTCCACGCCAGGGCCGGCGAAGGCGAGGTTGAACAGCAGTTCGTAGGCGCGCTGAATGTAGTAGATGAACTCGCTCTGTCCCGTTCCGACATCGCGCAGCTTCGCGATGAGGCGTGAGGCCTCGCCGTGGACCTCCCGCGGCGTCTCGAAGGAGTAGACGCGCACAGACGGATCCGCCGCGGTCATCTCGCGCATGCGCTCACCCATCGCCCCGTAGAGCTCGATGAGCCGCTGTTTTTCATCGGTAATCCGCTTTTCGTTGCTCGAGGAGGCGAGCACGCGCGAAGCCTCGAGTGCCTGCGCGTAGAGCCCATCCATCTCGGCGATGTGCGCGCTGTCCTCCTCGAGCAGGTAGCCGTCGAGATCCGATGCTGTAAGTACGACCTTGTCCATGAAACGTCTGCCTCCCGCCCCACTATATCCGCGACTCGCCCCGGGCCTCAAGTTGCAATTGCGGGCGATTCGGGATACGATAGGGCTCAGGCGTGACCGCCTGAGAAACCAACGTTGAAAGACAAACATACCGAGGAGTCAAGATGAAACGAAAAGTTGCTTTGTTCGTGCTCGTCCTGTTGATAGGAGCTGCTGCCGCCGGCTTCGGCGCGACCTGGGGGGTTGGTGCATCGTTCGGAATAGACGCCATCGGCGGCCTTCCAAACCAGGCAATGCTCTCAGTGAAGTTTCCGCAGCTTCCGATTCTCTGGGGCGTCGGCCTTCAGGTCGGAGAGGATCAGGCGAACCTCGGGTTGACCGCCGACTGGTGGCTCTACACGACCAATCTGTTCAGCTTCGTCAACCTCTACGTCGGCCCGGGCCTCTACACCGCGCTGCCCGAGCCCTTTGAACTCGGAGGACGGGTCCCGATCGGGCTGAACGCCTATCCGGTGGACGTGTTCGAGATCTTCCTCGAGGTAGCGCCGACACTCGTCCTGATTTCCGACCGTGAGGGCATCAACATCCCCGACTTCGCCGTACAGGGTGCCTTCGGGTTCCGGTTCTGGTTCAATAGCTGACCGGGGCGGGGCGGGGGCACCGCCTGCGGGTCCCGGCGCCCACGCGTTCGGCCCGGGGTGACGGCAAAAAGAAAGCCCGACGCACCCGACGCATCACTGTGGTCGGGTTGCCGGGCTTTTTTTGTGTGTCCGCATCTCCTAGGGGAGTCGAACCCCTGTTGCCGGGATGAAAA
>CAZVXU010000357.1:0-2232 GCA_964631585.1 uncultured Spirochaetaceae bacterium
GAGATGCCTCCGGCTACCATGTCCAGGATGAGCGAGACCCAGATGCGGTGACCGCGGATGCAAGGCTTCCCGAAACAGATGTTGGGATTCACGGTTATTCGATCGATCAAACGACGCTTATCGTCTTCCATGGTATCTCAATAGTACAACCACTCGGGATGAGACAGCTACGGATCCGATGATTGCAACTCGAAGACTTGAGCGGCTACCGCACGGTGAACCGCCTGCATTCGACCACGTAACCCATTCCTCTGCGGGTCCGTCCATTCCCTGTTTGGCAATCGGCAGATCATGGGATGCCTTCACCAGCGCAGAGCGAGCGCGTAGCCGACGGGGCCATGTCGGTATCTCGAGAATACTGAATGGTAATTGGTCAACTCCGGAATGATCGGTCAAAGAACACATTGTGCATGTGGTTCGGTTGGAGAGGGGCGGTCGGGGTCGAGCTCTTCGGAGGTTAAGTTCCTCACTCATCCGCTTACACCGTACCCGCCAGCATGGGCCACAGCCTCGGCTGCTCCAGCAGGTAGCGCCGCCAGTTAAAGAAGTGCAGCTCCCTCTCCCGGACTGATGCAAGGGCAAGCAGATGCAGCAACACCTCCTCGTCCTCGAGCGAATCGATCTCGTCCCAACCCGGATTGGTCAGCACGATCTGGTTCTCCTGAGTTGCCCGATACAGAGCGCGTAGCAGCGCGTCCCTATTCGAGAACTGTTCGAAGGCGGACGACGAGAGAATCCCCTCGCGTAGCGCCGCGCCCATCTCTCGTGCCGTCACCTCCTCGTCCGAGTACCGGGGCGTCTGTTCGGCAATCTGAGCACGGATGTAGCCCTCTCCAGTGACAGACGGTTCGGTCCGGCCGAGCCCATCGACTTTCTTGGACAGCCAGCGAAGTTCTTCACGAGCCGACTGCTCGCTCTTTCGAATCATCTCCAGGAATCGTTCCCGTTGGAGTGGCTTCGCCTGCGAGAATTGCTCCAGAAGCTCGTCCGCCGGTATGTAGACCTCGACCGTCGGGCGTGAAGACGCCAATCTCAGAAACGTCTCCCACAGGCTTTCGTCACTCTCGCCGTCCGGTAGCGGCGGCAGCCCGCCGGTCGGAACTACCCGCCGCTCTTCGAGCGGAACAGTGATGGAGTAGGCGCAGAGTGTCTCGAGGAGTCTTTCAAGCGAAAACTCTTCTGAGTCCCGGTTTCCGCCCGAAGCGATCCCGCAGACAGTCTCGATGAGCCCTGCGACATCGCCCGTCGCCTCAAGATAACGAATGGCATTCTCCGAAGCTCCGGCACTGCCGAGCGAGTCGAACGAGTCGAGACCCTCGGCCAGGCATCTGCGTATCGCCGGAGGGTTGGCGTTCCGTACGATCGCGGGCCAGACCTCGCTCGGCTCTCCGCGAAACAGCGCACTGAAGCGACGGAACGCCGGTCGCTCATCGCCGTACATTTCGAACGCGCGCCGGTAGAGCCGATCAGGATCAACGCAGACCGGCAGGTCGATCGGCTCTTCGAGCACGGCATTGGCCCAGACCTTGGCCTGCTCTGCCTGCCCGCGATCGATGTCCCCGATCACGTAGGCGGCGCGAGGACACCGGCTCTCGACGAGCATGCCCGCGGCGAGCAGTGCGAAATGGTACGGACGACCCTGCGTCTTCGAGTCCCACAGCAAGCGGCCGTTGCCGTAGAAACCGTTGAACTTGTCATCAGGTTTCACCCAGAGAACATCGTGGGTATCCGTAAAGTCGATGGTGAGATGACCGTCAGGGAATTGCCGCGCATGGTGCCGGTACAACTCGAAGCCTTCCGCCTCTTGCCGGCTGCTCATGTCACCACAGACCATCCAGTGCTCGGCCGGCGTATCCCGCTTGCAAGCGATCTCAGGGGTATAGGCGTACCGCTTCTCACCACGAAGCTCCTGAGCGTCCAGCCTCGTCAACCTCGCAGGAAAATTCTTGAGCAATACGAGGCTCTCGTTGTATACCCGCTCCCAGAGCTCCGGAGCGATATCCGCACCCTTGGCCGTGAGATAGATCTTCGTTCCCATGTTTCCCTCCTTGTCGCTCCCCGGTGATCACGCAGTGAATGGGCACGCGACGACCTGATCGAGCGTGATCTCCCACTTGGAAACGTCCGGTTTGTACCACTCCAGATTTCGGTTCCAGCTCTCGACGATCGCGGAATGATACCCCTCATGAGATGGCCTGCGGCGGAGGACCTATGCGGGACCGCATCCGGCGC
>CAZVXU010000358.1:0-2222 GCA_964631585.1 uncultured Spirochaetaceae bacterium
CGGGCGTGAGAAAACGGGGAGTGCAGCGGGATATGAAGGGCGCGGAGACATGAGCGGCGGAGAGGGTGAGCGCAGAGGCGACCGACGGATCTCCTGGGATCAGGTGGAGCTCGCGCCGGTTCTGAAGCTCAAGTTCGGCATTACCCGCCGAACCTTCGCGCTCGAGCGCAGGGACACCGGCACACGGGCACAGCTTCACTTCGAAAACGAGCATGCACGGCTAATCGGAACCTGGAAGGACATTCCCGGGTTCGGAAGCCGGCTGTCCTTCGAGCTCACCAACGTGTCGGAGGAGTCGATCCGCGTCACCCGGCTCATGTTCCCCGCCGGGGCGGGCATCCACAGCTATGTCGCCTCTCTCGACGCCTCGCGACTGTCCTTTCTCAGAAACGGATATCAGAGCTGGTCAACGGTGCGGAGTTACCTCCCGAGAGACAAGCCTCTGCGTCCGTGGCTTCAGCTTGTGAGCCTCGCCTCGAGCAACCTGGCGAATCTGCCATCAAATGTTCCCGGCGTGTTCAGCTCGGAGATGTACGCCCTCATAACCGATCGATCCACCGGAGAGAGTTTCCTCGTGGGGCAGGACGCGCCCTTCGATCAGTTCTTCTATATCAAGTTGAATCTCTACCGCCACCGCTCGAAGCAGAGCTACTTCGAGCTGACCTACGACTTCGGCAGAAAGCTCATTCCGCCGGGACGCACCGTTTCTCTGTCGGCGATCATCATCGCACGGGGGACCACCCACAGCCTGCAGCACAGGTACTTCCGGGAGCTGCGGAGCACGGCGGCGCCCCGCGTGCCGGCGAAGAACGTTCACGGGTGGAGCAGCTGGTACTACTACTACACCCGTATCACTCCCGATATCATCACGAGAAACATCGAGGCAGCCAGGCGGGCGCGTGATGAGCACGGCGCCCGCATCGACTTCATTCAGATCGATGACGGGTATGAGGAGGCGGTGGGGGACTGGCTGCGTCTTCGGAAGGACTTCGACGGTGAGATGCGGCGTCTCGCGGATACCATTCGCGATGCAGGCTTTCGCCCGGGGCTGTGGATTGCACCCTTCGTGGCCTCCCGCCGGTCGGAGCTTCTTCGTACCCACCCCGAGTACGCCCTGCGGGATGAGCACGGCAGACGCATTCTTGCGGGTTTCAACTTTTTCTGGCGCGGACGTCTCTATTACGGGCTCGACGTGACCAACCCCCGATTCGAGGAGTACATTCGGCGCGTCATTCGTACCCTGGTCGGGGAGTGGGGTTTTCCCTACCTCAAGTGCGATTTTCTCTTCGGCGCATGTCTGCGCGGCGGCACCCACCATGATCTCGAGCTTTCCCGCGCGGAAGTGTTGCGTCACGGGGTGGAGGTGATCCGGGAGGAGGCTGAGGTGGCCACGAAAGACGAAGTCTTCCTCGTCGGCTGCGGGATGCCGCTGGTCACGGGGATCGGGACGGTGGACGCGATGCGGGTCGGTCCCGACACCGGGGGGTACTGGATCGAGAGGAAGGGCGCGCTCCTGCGAACGGGCGCGATGGTCGGCGTTCGAAACGCCATCCGGAACAGCGTTCTGCGTGGCCCCATGCACCGCGCGCTGTGGCTGAACGATCCCGACTGCCTCATGCTTCGGACTAACGGCACCAAACTCTCGCCGGCTCAGCGCCGCAGCCAGATCAACGCGCTTGCGCTCACGGGCGGGCTGCTTCTGTACTCGGATGACTTTGCACGGCTGGACGCGGAGACTCTGGCCGAAATCACAACCATACAGCATATTGCCGGCGAGTGTTTCAGCGGGCGGTTGCTGCCGTGGGACATGATGGAGCAGGAACTGCCGTCCATTCTGCTGAACACCGCCGGCTACCTCGGCGTCTTCAACATGGGGCCGCAGCGCGGGAAGAGCGTACGCGTGCCGCTTGCTGCGATACGAACCGAGGCGGAAACGGTGAACGTGATCTGGGACGCCGACTCTCCCGGCGACTGGGCCATGCTTGAGGAGGTGTGGTCGGGCGAGCGTGTGCGGGGCGAGGGCGGCGGCAACACCGCCACCGCCACCGTGGGGCCGCTCTCTCCCTACGAGTCGAGGCTGTACCGTCTGGACGGCTGATCGTGTGCTGAAGAGTTCTGAGCACGCGGTGCCTACGTCCCCTCCACGGCCCGGCGGATCGCCTGCAGATTCTCGGCTGCGCCCTCGCGGTAGACCGACTGCGAGGGATACATCTGGATATGCT
>CAZVXU010000359.1:0-2216 GCA_964631585.1 uncultured Spirochaetaceae bacterium
CCGCTGCCGATCGTCCGCCACACTCCGTCACATTCATTCACCCCTACTCTCGGTGCCCGGGGGGCCCCGGAAACAAAGGCGCCCGCCGTTACTGCGTCCGCCGGCGCGCCGGCCGGCGGGCGGCCGCATCCGTCGCCCGCCGTTTAGCGCCGCCGAGTCCGTCACCCGGGCTCGGCGGCCCTTTTCAGTTCGTTCAGAATCCCGCTGAAGGTTTCCCGATAGCTCACAAGACCCCGCCAGATACGTTCGGTCTCCTCAAAGAGTCGGCGGGCACGCTCGCCGTCACCGGCCTCATAGGCCTCGAGAAACTCGTTGTAGCGATGGTGGAACAGCTCGTGCTCCTGTCGAAGGGCCGATATCGTTGAGGGGTCGAGATTGCCGCGCTCTGCGCGGTTGAGCCAGCTTTCGAGAAGGCAGTCCGTGGCCGGAGAGGCATTCGGAATGTGCTCAATATCGAGCCGATCGTCGAGAAGGGCCTTCGCCCCGATCACGCGCTTTTTGTGGTCGAGGATGATCTGTTTGAGCTCGGCGTCGTAGGTGTCGCCACCCGCAGTGCCTTCGCCGGTTTCTGCGCGGCCGGTGGCACCGCCGGCACCGCCGTCCGCGTCCGCCGCGCCGCGTTCCATCGTGAAGTACTTGAGCTCGGTCATCAGCTGCTCTATGCACGCGTCACTCTGCTCTCCCGTTTCGGTGATGCTCTTCTGCTCCTCGGCGATCCGCCGCGCTTCGGCGTCGAGCTCATCGATTTGACCTCGGGTTTCACCGGAAAACTGGTGCACGGATTCCACGGCCTCGTTTATGGTGCGAGTGCTGGTCTGGATGGCCTCGCTTTGCTCCTGAATCCGAGAGGCCGACTCTCGCAAAGATCCCACGCCAGAGACCATCTCTTTGCTCCCCGTGGCGAGCTCGCTCGTGCTCTGGGAGATCTCTGTGAATGCCTGCACGAAGCGATCGATCTCCCCGGAGATCTGCGCGAAGGACTCTCCGGTCCTCGTGCTTGCCTCCCGGGCGGCGTAAGTGCGCTGCACGAACTCCTGAAGGGTCGACGATATCTGAGAGGTGTTCGAGGAGGTGTTCTCGGCGAGCTTGCGGATTTCGTCGGCCACAACTGCAAAGCCGCGTCCGTACTCTCCCGCGTGGGCCGCCTCGATCGCGGCATTCATCGACAGAATGCGAGTCTGTGCCGCGACGGTATTTATGACCTGCACCATGCCGGAGATCTGCTCCACGCCGCTCGCTATCTCCTCGATGATCTCGTCGGAGGTCTTGGCCTGGCTGCCACCGGACTTCACGATCTCGAGCAGGCCGGTAGTCGCCTCGTTTCGCTCCCGCGCAATCTGGGCGACACTGTCTATGGAGGCGGACATCTGTTCCACCGAGGCGGAGGTCTCGTCCACCGCGCTTGCCTGGCTCTCGAGCTCGTTCCGCAAATCGGTGATGCCGTTGTTGATCTCGTCGAACGATTGGGAAGTCTCGGTGATTCGTGCATCGAGGCGCGCGATCTGATCCCTCACCGCACCGATCCGCTCGACAACCTCCTCACTGGTCTCACGCGAGCGCGCCGCGCCGGCGCTGAGGCGATGGGTAAGCTCGCGGTTCTCCTCGGCAAGTTCCCGCATGCCAAGCATGATGACCTGGAGGTTGGCGGCGAGCTCCTCGTCGAAGCTTCGCAGGAGTGCATCGGCCTCGGTAAGCACCGCACGGGCGCCGGTCCGGGTGGTGAGGTCGCCACCCGCGAGCCGGCTCATAGCCTCCCCGGTTCGAAACAGACGAGATGCCACCCGTCCTCCGACCATAAAGAGAATGGCGCCCCCGAGCACCACACCGCCGGCGCCCGCTGCCACCGCGAGAGCGAGTCCCACGCCGTTGTGCATCACCCACAGAACCGCCGCTGTAGGGATTGCCCCGGCTACGACACCGAGGGTTCCCAGCGCCGCTTTCATTGATATGCGAGCCATAGCCACCTCACTTCTTCTCGTTTCTCGGACGGGCCGTTACGTATCGGCGGAGCTCTCCGTGATGATCTCCTCCACCGTGGCCCCGGTGTGGACGTTGTACGGCTTGAACTCGTAGGGAAAGACGCTCTGGGCTGCTGCAATACCGGCCTGCTCCGAAGGCTGGCCCTCGGCGAGCTTCGCCCGGGCCTCCTCGATCCACCTGCGTGTCTTGTGCACGCTCGGCACATGAACGAGGCCGTACTTCGATTTCAGGAGCAA
>CAZVXU010000360.1:0-2207 GCA_964631585.1 uncultured Spirochaetaceae bacterium
GCCGGCCTACGCGGTGGCCGATCTGGCCGAGGCGTGCCAACAGGCTGCTTGATACTTTACGTCAGAGGGGCGGATACTCGATGTCCGCTCGTTCCCACTCGGGACGGTGCAGTACCTCACCGGCATGGTCGACGAAGAGAATACCCTCGTCCTCGCGGCCCTGGTAGTCGGCGAGTTCGATGGATGCGGGGTCCATGTAGCCGAGGTTGATGGATTCGGTAAGCTCTCTGCCGAGTCCGCTCGCCACCACGACATTGATCCGCGGTCTCTCGACGCCGTTCTCGAAGCTGCCGTCACCCTTTACGTGGGTGGAGTGGGCGAGCACGGCCCGGGGGATGTGGCTGTAGGCCTCCATGTCCGCGGTAAAATAGTCGCGTACATGATAGCCGCTTTCTTTGAGGTACTTGCCCCACGTGGAGGAGACCTCACGGATGTGGGGGGCGTAAATAATCAACGTACCGCCGTCCTCCACGACTGGCTCGAGCTTGTACATCACCTTCCCGCCGACCCACAGCTCATCATACATTTCGGGGGCGACACCCAGCACCGTGTGGTACTGGCGGGGCGTATAGCGCACGTGCAGTTCGGACGAGAGGTTTGCCGCCTCCGACCATGCCTCTTCGGGGGTGCCGACATAGAACCCGGCGAGCTCGTTGCCGGGGCGCACGACCATCGCGAGGTAGTGCCGCGGCGTGGAAACCATTTGCGCGGCCTCATCGACGAGGTCGCGCATCGGTGTGCGCTTGAAGCCGATGGTCTTTCGGCAGGTAATCGTCGCACCGAGCCAGTGAAAGAAATGCAGAAAGTCTCCGCCGGAGATGCCGGGAAAGAGGTATTTGTTGCTCCCCGAGAATCCCACGACCTCGTGGGGAAAGACCGGTCCGAGAATGACCAGCAGATCATAGTCGCGGACCTTCCGGTTTATATCTACGCGCACCGACTCGCGAAACAGCCCGTTCGTCCGCTCCTCGATCTCGTTCTCGCTGAACGAGCCGATCTCAATGAAGGTGTCGGGGTCCTGCCACTCGTGATTCAGAAACGTCGTGTCGGAAAACAGAGTGCGACGGGCCTCCTCGTCGATCCCGAAGAGGGCGAGGATCTGCGCCTCGGTGAGCGGATGATGGGAGCCGAGAGCTATCATGTAATCGAGCCGGGACGCCGCTGCGCCCAGGGTCTCCTGCACGGCCCTGACCATCATCGGAAGCGGGCATGTCCTGGTTGCATCCGGGGTGATCACGAGCACTCGCTTGTCCCCTACCATATCCGCGGGGGTGCCGTCGAGGATGAGCTGCCTGGCCTCATCGTACGACACGACCCCCTGTTCCCGACCAATGCCGCGCACCATAAGGGTGGCCTCCGCTAAGGGGAATAATTGCAGAAAATTATAGCAAGCGGCCGGAAGAGCTGTCAAACGGCGGGCCTTGACGTGCTCTCCTGTTTAGTGTTACCTATAGCGTCACGCATCAAAAATTGGGGAAACGGAACCACCACAATGTACGCAGTTGTAGAGATTAAGGGTAAGCAGTATAAGGCGCAGGAGGGTGATCTCCTCAAAGTCGATTCCGTCGGCGGAGCCGATGGCGATGTGATGGAGTTCGATTCGGTGCTCATGCTGCGCAAGGATGACGACAAGGTATCCTTCGGAACTCCCTACGTAAAGGGAGCGACGGTGAAGGCGGTCGTCGAGAAGCACGGCAGGGACCGCAAGGTCATCGTGTACAAGTACAAACGCAGGAAGGGCTACCGTCGTCGCAACGGTCACCGCCAGCAGTACTCGCTCGTCCGGGTCAAGGAGATTGCGGCCGCCAAGTGATACGCGTCGGTTTGCAACATGATCGCCTGGGGTGCCTCCGTCGCTTCGAGATGGTGGGGCATGCCACGGGGGCGCGGTTCGGCGAGAATCCCGTCTGCGCCGCAGCGACGGCGCTGGCACGGACCGCCGCGCGAGTGCTCGACGAGGTTCCCGCCGTCGAGGTTCGGGGCGTCGCCGAGCATGAAGGCCGCCTGCAGGTGCATGTTGCATCATACGAGCGGGAAGCGTCGAATTACCTGAAAGGCGTGTCCGACTATTTGCTCGTAGGTCTTCGGGACCTCGAGCGCGAGTACCCCGATCAGGTATCCGTTGTGGTTGAAGACCTCGTGGAAACAGAAGGAGAATAGGTCCTTATGGCACATAAGAAAGGTGGAGGAAGCTCCAAGAACGGTCG
>CAZVXU010000361.1:0-2204 GCA_964631585.1 uncultured Spirochaetaceae bacterium
CCCGTATATCCGCCGTGGATGCTCAACAACGATCCGGCAAGCGGAGAGGGCTTCGAAAACGGGCTGGTATACGCACTCGCCGAGGAGATGGGCTTTGACCGTAACGACGTGGTCTGGGTCACCACCACCTTCGACCAGGGGATTTCGCCGGGCGAAAAACCGTTCGACTTCGTAATCGCCCAGTACTCCGTCACCGAAGAGCGGCGCAAGTTTGTCGATTTCTCGATGGTCTACTATCAACCGTCGAAGGCGGTAATCGCCCTCGAAGACAGTTCCGTTGCCGAGGCGCAAAGCTTTGCGGACCTACGTAAAGCGGACTGGGGGGCAACCATCGGCACGACCGACCTTGAATACATCGAGAATCGCATAGGCGCGGAGGACGTAGCGGTATTCGACGATCAGGTCGGCGTGTTTCAAGCCCTGCTCGGCGGGCAGATCGATGCGACAACTCAGTCCGTACCCACTGCGCTCTACGCTACAGCGGTACAGGTTCCGGAGGCACGGATTGTCGCCACCCTCCCCCCCGACCCTAACGACAAGGGCCACGGCCTTGTCTTCGAAAAGGGGAATCCGATCGTGCCATGGATTAACGACGCGCTGCAGGCCATCATCGACCGCGGTGTGGTAGAGGAGCTGCGCGAAGAATACCTTGTCGGTGACGAGTCGATTATGGAGATCAGTGATTGAGCTCTGAGCGTTCCCGCCCGGCCCCACCGGCCGGGCGTACGCTCCGCGCACGGGACAAGTATCTGCCGAGCATCATCAGCATCACGAGCGTGGTGCTTGTGTTCCTGCTGGTGCGCAGACTCGTTATCTCCGCGGAGCAGTGGCCTCGCATAAAAGCACAGTTTTTTAGTTTCGAGGCCATCATCGAGGTCTTCCCGGCCGTACTCGGCGGTTTTGTAATCAACATGTCGGTGTGGGCTGTCTCCCTTGTTGCCATCGCCGTTTGGGCGCTCATACTGGCAATCTTTCGCTCGTTGAACGGCCCCTGGTTTGCGCCGCTTCGCGTGTTCACCGTGCTCTACATCGATCTGCTGCGCGGTCTTCCGTCACTCTTGATGGTATTGCTCTTCGGCTTCGGCATCCCTGCGCTGCAGATTCCGGGCCTTCCGCGGAGTAATCTCTTTTGGGGAGGAGTGGCACTCGTGCTTACCTACTCCGCCTACGCTGCGGAGGTCTATCGATCCGGCATCGAGGCCGTCCACGATGGTCAGCGGGCCGCCGCCAAGGCGCTCGGCCTCTCGCAGTGGCAGACGCTGCGCTTTGCGATCGTCCCGCAAGCGGTGCGCAACGTTCTGCCGTCGCTTCTGAACCTCGCGGTCGCACTCCAGAAGGACGTCGCGCTTTTGAGCGTAATCGGTGTCCGTGACGCCGTACGCGAAGCACAGATCTACACCGCCCGCACCTTCAACTATTCATCTCTCATTGCGGCTGCCGCGCTCTTTCTTCTCGCGACCATTCCGATGGCGCGGTTCACCGATTACGTCTCCCGCAAGGATCGCGAACGCCGACTACAGAGGACGCTATGAGCGACGTAAATACGCCATTGCCCAATACACAGGCCCGGGTGCGCATCGAGCACTTGACTAAATACTACGGCAGCAAGCTGGTTCTCGATGACGTGAACATATCGGTGAGGCCCCACGAGGTGGTCTGCATGATAGGAGCGTCCGGGTCGGGAAAGTCTACCTTGCTGCGATGCGTGAGCGATCTCGTCGATTACGATGGCGGGAGTATTATGCTCGATGATGTATCGATTTATGATCAGTCCTTCGGGAAGAACGGCCTGCACAAACGAATCGGTATCGTTTTCCAGGCCTACAACCTGTTTCCACATATGAGCGTGCTCGACAATATCACCCTCGCGCCTCGGCGGGTACACGGGTTCGGTCGGCGAGAAAGCGAGACAAGGGCAAACGAGCTCCTCGCCCTCTTCGGGCTCGAAGGCTACGCGGGCTCATATCCCGAACAGCTCTCCGGCGGCCAGCAGCAGCGAGTGGCCATCGTTCGTGCGATGGCGACTAAGCCTGACGTCCTGCTGCTCGACGAGATTACCGCCGCGCTCGATCCGGAGCTCATCGGCGGGGTGCTGCAGATAATACGAGACCTCAAGGCAAAGGGGATGACGATGATCATCGTCACCCACGAGATGGGATTCGCCCGCGATGTCGCAGACCATGTCTGCTTTCTCGAGGAAGGAC
>CAZVXU010000362.1:0-2184 GCA_964631585.1 uncultured Spirochaetaceae bacterium
GGGCATCTCTACGTCATCGACCTCGACATCGAGGTCGACCCCGAGCTGAGCGTGGTTGCGGCACACGACATTGCGCAGCAGACCGAGGAGATGATCCGAGCCGTCGTCCCGAACGTCTACGACGTGGTTGTCCACGTGGAGCCGCGGGGGAATACCGAAGGCGAGTGTTTCGGCGTTTCCGAGGACGGCAGAGGGGCGGGCGGCCAGGGATGCTACGACGAGGATGAGCGGGGTTGAAGGCGGCCCGCGGCGCGCTCTACCCCGCCGCCGTCCGGCCGGCCGCCAGCCGGCGGTATATCACGGCAAGGCGGGGGCGATTGTAGCGCTGCACGATGATGAAGGGCAGATTCGTCGCAAGGCCGTAGGCGATCATTATCACCCCCACGTACCACGGGTTCCACAGAAAGAACGTCAACGACATTGATGCCGAAATCCAGTGAGATGCCTCGGCGCGGCAGGTCTCGGCGAGGTAGCGCTCGAGATAATCCGGCTCGGGGGCCACGAAGGCGCGTTTGCTGAATCCGCCGCTGAAGAACGCCCCGGCTTCGGGAAGGCTGTCCTTCCAACGGTGCACCAGGAGGCGGCGGTAGATCCGGCCGTTTCGTTCGAATCGACGTGTACGGTAGAGTGGTGCCCGGTGGTCGAACCTCGAAAGCGGCATCCTGTGCGCCAGATAACCCGCACCGATGTGAATCACGATCCAGATGATGGCGTAGAGCGGAACAAGAACCCACGCAGGCGCCGGCAGCATGTCGCCTTACTCCACCCGGAAGATCGCGTCGGCGATCTCCCGCGCAATCCGTGCGGTTCCGTCCCTGTCGAGTGCAGAGACGCTCACCGTGTCGCCGAGAATGAATCTCTCCCCGTCGAGAAAACGATAGGAAATACGCTCAGTGTGGAATGCGCGCAGCTCGAGGCGAAGCGGCGAGGCGACCCCTTCGCCCGTCGCGACCCCTTCGCCCGTCGCGGCGGCCTCGCCGGCGGGGCGTAAGCCCGCCCCTCGCAGGGAGCCCACCAGCCGCCGTGCAATGCGACCGTCTACGCCGGTGACCGAGAGCTCGACGGGGAGCTCGATACCGTGCTGTCTCAACCCGCCGCGGTTGAGGCGATAGAGCTCCACCGCGGTGCGCTGCGCCTCCCCGGCATCACCGTCGCGGCGGGCCCGAATCGCAATCTCGCGCAGGCCCTCAGCGATGCTCGACCGTTCCCAGCGCGGATGCATCGCGTTCACCGCCTCGGCGATGGCGGCCCGGTCGTCTCGGAGCATTGCCGCCCGCATGAGATAGAAGGGCTCCGCCTCGGGAATGACCTGTGTCTCGAGCTCCCGCGCCTCATCAAGGGCACGCAGAGCAAGTCGCGGGTAGCGCTCCTGAGCCCGGTAGTAGGTCCAGAGGGCGTTGAGAATGCTCCCCTCCTGCTCGTAGGCCTCTGCAACCCGCGAGGCGAATCGCCGGAAGGTCATATCGTGGTACCAGGCGAGGACGCGATAGCGGATACGGCCGGCGAGGTTCGAAACCCACTCGATGGGCCCGGCCGCCGGCTCGTAGGAGAGAACGTGCGCCTTGCCGCGATAGATATCCGAAAGAAGGTGGTGCATCTCCATGCGATGTCGCTGCTCGTCGGTGCCGAA
The DNA here is from genome assembly GCA_964631585.1 of uncultured Spirochaetaceae bacterium. Classification (GTDB taxonomy): domain Bacteria; phylum Spirochaetota; class Spirochaetia; order DSM-27196; family PWMO01; genus JAAAOH01. The sequence continues at coordinate 1,631 of CAZVXU010000362.1, forward strand.
GTTGAACATCCAGTGGAGATCGTCGGAGTCGTACACGTCGCGGGCGTAAGCCAGCGCCTCGTCGAGGCGCCCGAAGGTCCGGTACAGAGCCGCCAGGTCGAGCTTCGCCAGCGGCGTGTCCTCGTCGAGATTGTATGCCTCGGTGTACTCATCGTGGGCCCGACGGAAATCCATCTGCATCTCATAGAGCTCACCCTTGGCGAGGTGACCCGTGGAGCGCGTGGCCTGGGCAAGCGAGCGCTCGGTGCTCTGCATGGCCCCGTTGAACCGATAAAAGGCCTTCTGGAGCAGAGACAGGTTGTAGTAGGCGACCGAGGCGAAATAGCTGCGTCCGTCCTCGAGCGCGCTCTCGATGGACCGCTCGTAGTACTCCTTGGAATCCTCGAATCGGTACATGTCGGCGTAGATGGTGCCCAGCGTCATGGTGAGGCTGCGCTCGTCGCCGTAGTCCTCGATCGCGTCGAGGAGCAACTCCTCGCCCTTCTCGAGCTGGTGCGTCTTGAAGTACATCCACCCGAGATCTGCGATCACGTCCGGACTGTCGGGATAGAGCT
>CAZVXU010000363.1:0-2182 GCA_964631585.1 uncultured Spirochaetaceae bacterium
ACTTTCCGCTGATGCCGCGCCTGTTCATGAGCGTGAAGACCGAGGATCGCTTTCCTGTCACCGACATCCTTGAGCAGACCCCGGACATTCCCGACGGTTGCCAGTGGGGCATCTTCCTGCGGAACCATGACGAGCTCACCCTCGAGATGGTCACCGACGAGGAGCGGGACTACATGTACCGCGCCTACGCCCGCGACCCCTCGCAACGCCTCAACCTCGGCATTCGTCGGCGCCTCGCCCCGCTTCTCGAGAACAATCGGCGGCTGATGGAGCTCATGAACGTCCTGCTCTTCTCACTGCCGGGTACGCCGGTCATTTACTACGGCGACGAGATCGGCATGGGGGACAACGTCTACCTCGGTGATCGTGACGGGGTGCGCACGCCGATGCAGTGGAGCTCGGATAAGAACGCCGGTTTCTCCAAGGCGAATCCCCAGCGGCTCTACCTGCCGGTTATCATCGATCCGGAGTACCACTACGAAGCCCTCAACATCGAGACCCAGCAGGCAAACAACTCCTCCTTTCTCTGGTGGATGAAGCGCGTCATTGCCACGCGCCGCCGATTCCGGGCATTCAGCCGCGGCAATTTCGAGGTGGTGAACTCGGACAACGTGCATGTGTTCTCCTTCCTCCGACGCTACGAGGACGAGACTGTCCTCGTCATCGTGAACTTCTCCCGGCACCGGGAGGTCGTGACCCTCGAGCTCCCTGATTACGCCGACCACGTGCCGGAGGAAGTGTTTAGCCAGAACGAGTTTCCCCGTATCCGCTCGGACGGCTACACCGTCAACATCGGTTCCAACGACTTCTACTGGTTCATCCTGCATCCGGTGGCAACCGAAACCGAGAACGCCGGTGATGCTCAGAATCGTGAAATCGCAATCTCGCAGAACGACTGGACCGATTTCTCCACCAGGCTCTCGCGGGCGCTCGAACAGCGGGTGCTTCTCGAGTACGTGCAGCGCAGCCGCTGGTACCGGGAGAAGAGCCGCAAGGTGAGACGGATGAAGATCGCCGACGTGGTCCCCGTCGATTCAGGAGCGCGTCGGGCCTGGATCATGGTCGTCGATATCGCATTTGCCGACGAGGCAACTGAGACCTACGTGCTACCGGTCTCGCTTGCCCTGCGGGACGAGGCGGAGCAGATCGCCGGTGACTCGCCTCGCGCGGTCATTGCGTGGGTGAAGCTCGGCGACAGCTCCGGTTTGATCTACGACGCCGGCTACGACGCCGGCTTCCGCGATGAGCTGTTGCATCTGCTGCTCACGCGCAAGAAGATCAAGGGAAAGGTCGGCGAGATTCAGCTGACCCGCGGCCGCGGCCTGCGATCGATGGCGGCCGGGCTCGAGCGCCCCTACAGCTCGCGGGTGCTCAAGGTCGAGCAGTCGAATACCTCGTTTCTCTACAAGGACAGTCTCTTCTTCAAGCTCTATCGGAAGCTCGAGGACGGTGTAAACCCCGATGTCGAGCTGATTCGCTACCTGAGCGAGCGACAACGGTTCGAGCACGTGCCGGGCTATGCGGGGAGCCTCTCCTACTCGGGCCGGGGCATCGACAGCGCCTCGCTCGGGCTCATGGTCTCCTTTATCCCGAACGAGGGAGACGCCTGGTCATACACCGAGAGCGTGGTCGAGCGCTACTTCGAGCATCTGCTTTCCATGAAACAGGAGATCGGAGCCTCTCCGCCGAGCCTGCCCGACATCCTGGATGTGAAACTCGGCGATGTGCCGGATGAGTTCATCGGGATGACCGACGGCTTCTTCCTCGAGCTGATGCATCTCCTCGGCCGCCGCACCGGGGAGCTTCACCTCGCGCTCAGCGCCGAGCGCACCGACAAGGACTTCGCCCCGGAGAACTTCTCCAGGCTCTATCAGCGCTCGGTGTATCAGTCGATGCGGAGTATGTTCCGCCGGGTTATGACCACCGTGAAGAAGGTGCGAAAGAACGTTGACGAGGACGTTGCCGCCGACATCGATCGGCTTCTGGAACAGGAGGATGCCATCCTCGCGCACTTTGGGCGTATCACGGGGACACGCATACACGCCAAGAAGATCCGCATCCACGGCGACTATCACCTCGGCCAGGTACTGTTCACCGGCCGGGACTTCGTGATCATCGATCTCGAAGGTGAGCCGGCTCGATCGCTCGGTGAGCGCAGGCTCAAATACGGGGCGTTCCGCGA
>CAZVXU010000364.1:0-2177 GCA_964631585.1 uncultured Spirochaetaceae bacterium
AATCATCTCACGCGTTACCGCCCCCTCGCGCAGCACCGTTACCTCGCGGCCGACCACCCGCAGAATCGTCGACTCGAGCCCGTGCTCACAGCCGCCGCCGTCGAGAATCGCGCCGACGCGGCCGTCCATCTGCGACACGGCGGCCGCAAAGTCGGTGGGGCTCGGGCGGCCGGAGCGGTTCGCGCTCGGCGCGGCGACCGGCACGCCCACAGCCTTCAGGAGCGAGCGTGCGACGGGGTGGGAGGGGATCCGTATCCCGACGGTATCGAGACCGGCGGTGACAGCGTCGGGAATGCGCGAGCTTCGCGGAAGGATGATGGTGAGGGGGCCGGGAGAGAAGGCGTCAAAGAGACGCCGCGCTTCCTCGGGCACTGACGCTACAACCTCGCCGAGCATTGCGGTAGTTGCAATATGGACGATGAGCGGATTGTCCGCGGGCCGGCCCTTTGCCGCGAAGATGGCGCGGCAGGCGTCGGCATTCCACGCACTCGCCCCGAGCCCGTACACCGTCTCGGTGGGGAATACGAGGAGACCGCCGCGACGGATGACGCCTGCGGCTTCGCCTATCTGCTGCGGTTCGAGGAGGAGAGTGCGCATGTCGCGGACATTATATCGGAAGACGGCTGTGGGGGCAGCGGCCCCCCTACACCTTCACGTAGACAACGCCGTCTTCCACTTTTGTCTCGTAGGTCTTTACCGGGCGGGTGGCGGGATAGTCCTTGACCTTGCCCGTTCGGATTTCGAAGCGCGACCCATGCTTGGGACAGTATACGTCCCCTCCCATGATCATCCCCTCGTGCAGGGGCGAGTACTCATGGGAGCAGGAGTTGTCGGTTGCGTAGATTCCGTCCTCGAGCTTGTAGATGCAGATCTCTTTGCGACGGTGGACGAACTTGTACGTCGTCTTGAAGTCGTCGAGCCGTACGGCCTCTCGCCACTTGGCCATGCTACTCCTCGTCTTCCTCCTCGGCGAGGATGCGCTCTTCGACCTCGTTTCGGAGCTCTTCCTGTACGATCGCGGGGGCTCGGGAAATGAGCTCCTCGAAGAAGCCCTGCACGAGCATCACGCGAGCCTCGGTCGGGTTGTACCCGCGGGTAAGCAGGTAGAAGAGCTGGCGCTGGTCGATGCGGCCGGTAGTGGAGCCGTGGCTGCACTTCACATCGTCGGTGTTGATCTGCAGGCTCGGTATGGAGTCGGATCGCGCGCCGTCGTTCAGGATGAGGTTGTTGTTGGTCAGGTAGGCGTCGGTCTGCGGTGCATCGTGGTCGACCTTGATGAGGCCCTGGTAGACGCTTCGTGCCTCGTCCTTGACCGCTCCCTTGTAGAAGGTGCGGCTCCCGGTGTGGTGTCCCCGATGGTCCTGCACGGTGCGGAGGTCCATATGCTGGTCCTCGCGACCGAAGTAAATGCCGTCGATGAGCGCATCGGCGCCCTGGTCTTCCAGGATCACGTCGAAGCGGAACTTCGAGAACATGCCGCCGAATGAGCTCAGGAAGTGATGGAGATGGGCGTCGCGCCCGACGCGTCCGAACCCGTTGCTGACGGTGCTCGAGTCGATGTTGAGGTCATGGCGGGCGAAGAAGCTGAGCCTGCCACCGGCGCCGACTTCGAGGTCCACGCCGTCGGAGAGGAACACCTCGCCCTCATCCTCGGCGGCGCGAACCTGCTGAACGAGGGTGGCATCGGCGCCCTGCCCCACGGCCCCGACGATCTGCGGGAGGGAGAAGCGGCCGTCGCCGCGCTCGGAGAACTCCACGATGAAGGGCTCCTCCACTATTACCGAGGCGGGCACGTAGAGAACGACGCCGTGGGTCCATGCGCTGTAATGAAAGGGGAAGGTGCGGTTCTCGTCCCAGGCAGCGCTGCCTCCAAGGAGGCGTTTCACCGCATCGACCGCCCCTCCGCTTACCTCTTCTCCCGCGCGGACGCGTTTCAGAAGATGCTCGAGGGAGTCGAATACGACACCGCGTTTCGCGAGCTCACCCGACACCGCCGCGCCGGTGCAGGCGGGGCCGTCGAACTCGATGCGGCCCGCCACGCCGTCCGGCAGTTCACCCAACGGTGCTGCGGCCTCCGGCGCCCCGGCGAACTCATAGGAATCAAAATCGTAGTTGCCGATGTCGGAGCGGCGCCACTCCTCGTCCTGAGGCGTGGGCCACTCCATGCGGGAGAAATT
>CAZVXU010000365.1:0-2164 GCA_964631585.1 uncultured Spirochaetaceae bacterium
CGTTCTCATTCCCTCTGAGCGGGCCGGCAACAAGAAAGGCGATCTGCTTCCCTTCAAGGCGAGGCTGGTGCGTGTAGACGAACGTCCGTTCCAGGTAGCGTTGCCACAGCGAGGTGAAGTATCGGTCGCGCATCGTCAGGGCGAAGACCAGTGCGTCCGCCGGCAGCACCTTCGAGTCGAGCATCTCGACGAACTCGTCCTTTGTTCCTTCATAGGCGCAGCGGTTGTCAAAGCCGCATTTGAGGCATCCCATGCAGTGTCCGAATTGGAGCGTCGACAAATCGACTACTTCCGCGGACGGGTAGGAGCGGCGCAGTCGTTCCACCATCGCTTTTGTGTTGAGAGATGCCCCGTCGGTTACGATCGTGATGCGCGGAGCGGATACCCCGGCCGTGCCGGAGGGGGCGTGGCCGGCCGGCACGGAGGCCGCGGGAGCATCCGCCGGGCGATACCCGGACATGGCGAGGTCCAACGGTGCGAACCGCCTCGCCGGTCGATCGCCCCGGAGAATACGTCCCGCAAGGCCGGAAAACCACCCCACCAACTGCTCTCTCTTCTCGGTGTCGAGAAGATCGCGCATCTCCGCCGAAAAGGCGCCGAGGTACCGCATACCGAGATCGTCGCACACGCCGTGGATGTAGTTGTGAGCGGTGTGGTCGTAAAAGTGGATCGATGTGCTGAGCGAGGCGGTATAGCGATCGCGAAACGCGGTCCCTCCGTCGTGCTCGAATACGATCTCGATAAAGCGTTTGTACCCCGAGCTCACAAGCAGGAAGTACAGGGGAAACGCCCACAGGAGGAGATCCGCCGAGGCGACCGCTTCGAGAACCTCCGTTAGGGCCTCCGGATGCCGCTCGTACTTCTTGTAGGCCCGGGCAGGGTAGAAGAAGGTGAATGTGTCTTCCGGTCGACGCGCGGCAAGATAGCGGACGTACTCGGCGGTAACGCTCTGCGAGCCCTTGGGACTACCCGCTAACACAACGACGTTCATGGATGAAACCTCCTCGCGGTCTCTTCGAGATCGAATTCGCCCTGCTCTTCCATCACCGCGAGGGCGATCATGCGCCCGCCGACGTACCGTAACAGCGTGCGCTCGGCTTCGAGCTCCTCGGCGGTCGGGTTGGCCGTTGCCAGCGCGGCAAGGCCGTGGGTATATATGAACATGTTTTTCAGCAGACCCTGGAGCCGTTCCTCCGGAAGCGCGGCGAGAACGGTATCCCGGCGCATCTCCTGCGTCAGACGGCGGAACGGCCACTCCTCGGCGGACGGGGAGAGACGCTCCCGGCCCCTGGTCATGAGCAGCTGAAAGAGTTGGGGCTCCGAACGTGAAAAGTGGAGGTAGGCAAGTCCGATACCAAGAAACGCGCTTTCCGGATCGGGCGCGGGCAACTCGTGGCCGAGGGCGATCTCAAGCGTGCGATCGACCGTCGCCTCGATAAGCCCGTCGATCGAACCAAAGGCGCTGTAGATCGGTTGCGTCGAACACCCGAGCGCACCGGCCACCGAGCGCGCGGTAAGCGATTCCGGCCCGCTGTCCCGAACCACCCGGATCGCTCCGTTGATGATCAGCTCTCCGGTCACAACTGTCTTCGGCGGCATAATAACACTTGTTATATAACGTTTGTTATAAGCTGTCAAGAACGGGAATTGATGGTACGCTCGTGACCGCTTACCCACAAAATGGAAGCGGCCCCTCTTCAGCTTTGGAGTCGCTGCCGCAGAAAGGCGATGTCCGCCTCATCGGCGGCGGATCGATCCGAGCGAGCCTCTTTGAGCTGAAGCAGGTGATCCAGAGACGCATATCGAACGAGAACGCCGGATACCGTGCGCTTCTCGGCGTCATGTAACAGACGACCGAAGGGCACCGTCAGCTCATACAGGAGATCAACCTGCGATTCCACCCGGATCTTCTCATGAGGCACCTCGTGCGTCTCCTCATCGCCGACGCCTGCGGGTCGTCCGACAAACGTTAGTGAGCCCGGATTGTTCTGCTCCACCCAACCCCGAGCCGTCGTTACCCTTCCAATCACCGTTGCTCCACCTTCGGATACTGCAACAACCAACACGTAGCCGTTCCGATAGAGCGCGTCGATAGCATCAGCGATGGCGGTCGACGATATGGCCAGATCGAGATCCTGGGTCACCCTGGGACTCTCGTGAAGAC
>CAZVXU010000366.1:0-2160 GCA_964631585.1 uncultured Spirochaetaceae bacterium
GCGGCGAGCGGACGCAGCGCGGCGCGCCGGTCGGCGGCGGGGGGCGGGGCCCCACGGACGGTGCCGCCACCGCCGCGAACCGCCCCAGGCAGGCAGCCGACGTCCCCAGGACCTCTGAGATCGGGAGGACCTCGGAGACCAGGCGGGGCGGTCCCACGGCTGCTTCAGCCGGTCAGCCGCGGCAACCGGAGTCAGCCGCACTCGAGTATATCGCCACGAGATCGCGCCTGCAGCAGGCCGTGATTTGGGCGGAGGTGCTCGGACGGCCGAAGGCACTTCGCCGCACACCCGAGCCTTGGGATGACGAGGGGAGTCCCTAAGCGCGCTTGAGGACGAACACCGCAGGATAGATTCCGCCGATCTCGATTACTCGGACGTTTATGATGTCGAGCTCGTCTATCTCGCGGACGGCGCGGTTAAATGCGGCGCGACGCTTGCCCACGAGCACTACGACTCGCCCGCCGGGCCGCAGGACGGTGACGGCCCCGGCGAGGAACTTACGGTAGAGGTCGGTATAGTTCGCCCGGCGACCGAGGCGGATGCCGTAGGGCGGGTTGGTTACCACCGCGTCTACCGATGCCGGCGCATATGATTCCGCCAGGTCCCGGGCATCCGCCTCACGGATCTCGATGCGCCCGGCCATGCCAAGGGCCTCGGCGTTGGCCCGCGTGCCCTCGACGGCTTCCGGATCCCGGTCGGCTCCGAGGCAGCGTAGGTCGTCGCGAATCGATGCCGCCTCGATGAGGATCGTTCCGGACCCGCAGAAGGGGTCGAGGATGGTTGTCTCCGCTGTATCCGTCGACGGCGGAAGCTCGGCCAGCCGCAGAAGTCCGTATGCGATGGTGGTCCGCAGGGTGACGCGCGGGCGGTAGACCCACGAGTAGCGCTTGTCGAGGGATGTCCGTGTCCATTGGACGCCGACGAGCCAGGTATCATCGATCGCATCGACACGCACTTCGGTGTCGAAATCTTCGAGGTCCACCGCCGTGCCGTAGCGCTCGACCAGCGAGGCTCCGGCGACCCGCTGCGCATCCATGCTGCCGAACTCATGCTCCCCGCTTCGCTGGGTGGTCACGCGAAACCGCGAGGCGGCCTGCATCTCGGCAATCTCGAGGTCGGCCAAGTCAGCCTCCAGGCCCTCGAGAGGCTCAGGTTCCGCCATCGGCAAGAAACCGATATGGCGGATCACATGAAAGCAACTTCGAAGCGAGCGCGCGATTTCGCGAAGCTCAGCCTCCGGAAGATCGCAGTGGAGCATGACCTGCCCCCCGAGGTCGAGCGGGCGAAGCTCGATCTCGCAATCGGCCGACGCGAGTCGTTCGCGGAGCTCTCGCTCGACGATGTCCTCCATGCCGGGAGTCGTGGTTAAGCGAAGCGAGATCGTGCGAGGTGACACGCCGTCGATACTATTGGTATTCTTCGACCATGAAAACCACGAGGACAGCACATGAGTTGGTACGGTAAGATCGTCGGGGGAACGCTCGGTCTCTTTGTCGGGGGTCCCATAGGCGCCATAGCCGGCGCTGCGTTAGGCCATTACGCATTCGATCGCGGGGGTGATCAGGCAGGCGGTGGTTTCGCCGGTGGACGCATCGGCGGCGGTGGACAGCAGCGTTTTTCGATCCGGGAGCAGGCCCAGGCAGCCTACTTCGTGGCCCTCTTTTCGATGCTCGGCAAGCTTGCCAAGGCCGACGGCACGGTGAGCCGCGCCGAGGGCGAGGCCTTCAAGAGTATGCTCCACCAGATGCCGCTGAGCCACGCCCAGCGCGAGTTCGCCATCAACGTCTTCAATGAGGCCAAACGCTCTCCATATTCCATCGAGGATTTCGCCCGCCAATTCCAGCAGATAACCGCAGGCCGCCCCGAGATCCACACCCAAATGGTCGACATGCTCTACCAGCTTGCCGCCGTGGATCAACACCTCCACGAGCAGGAGGAAGCCGCGATCCGAAGCGTTTCACGCATTCTCGGGCTCAACGAGCAGCAGGTCGACGGCATCAAGGCGAAGTATTTCGATGATGCCGGCTCGCACTACGAGGTGCTCGGCATCCCCGCCTCGAGCAGCGATGATGAGGTACGCAAGGCCTACCGCGAGCTTGCCCGCAAGTACCATCCCGACACCGTCGTCTCGAAGGGCCTGCCGGAGGAGTTCGTCGATTT
>CAZVXU010000367.1:0-2158 GCA_964631585.1 uncultured Spirochaetaceae bacterium
CTCCATCTGCCCCGCGCACGGTGGCGTCGATCTCATCGCCGTCGCGTAGCCTGCTGGTTCCGGTGGAGACTACGATGTCCCCCTCGGAGAGACCGGTGGTAATCTCGGTGCGGGCGCCCATCCGGCGACCGACCTCCACCCGCGCACGCCGGGCGACGCCGTCGGCCGCGACGAAGACATAGGCGCCGTCCGCATTTCGAACGACCGCCTGTGATGGCACCAGGAGAACGCGCTCGACACCCTGCGGCTCGATCGTCGCGTTGGCCGACATCCCTGATCTGGCCCGGTCGGGACAGGTGTTGTCCCAGCGGATCACCGCCGCAAAGCTACCGGTTCCCGGATCGGTACCGGCTGCAATAGAGGCTATCTCGGCGCCCGGCGCCTCGGCGTCCGGGCACGCCGGAACGTTGACACTCACCGGCGCGCCGACCTCGAGGTACCCGACCTCACGCTCGCCGACGGAGATCTCCATTTCGAGTCGCTCGAGGTCGACGATGCGTGCTACCTCCACGCCGGGGTTGAGGTAATTGCCGGGTGTGATGGTGCTGCTCTTTGCGGCAATACGGCCGGATATGGGCGCGGTGATACTCTTGTCCTCGAAACGCTTCCTTGCCTGCTCGTACGCGGCCTCGGCGCCGGCTGCGGCGGCGCGCACGCGGGCGAGCTCCACCTGCGACGTATTTCCGCGCTCTGCGAGTTGCTCGGTTGCCCGCAGCTCGACCCGCGCTGTCTCAAGTTGCCGCCGGGCCTGCTCCATTTGCAGACGCTCGATGTCGCTGTCGAGGGAGACCAGGCGCTCGCCTGCCGCTACCGCCTGCCCGAGCTCGATGTCGGTGCCGCGGATGATGCCCTGGGTCTCCGACACCACCCGTGCCTCACGGATGCCGCGAATGACCCCCGATGCAGTGATGTTTGTTACCAGGGGCGCCCGGCGGACTTCGACCGCCTCTACCGCGAGAGGTCCGTCGCCCACCCCATCTTCGGCTTCCCAGGTGGCGCCGGAGCCTCCGTCACCCCCGCCGCCGGCCGCACCACCGCCGGCATCGCCGCCGGCCCGGCTATCTGCGCCACCACCGCCGCACGCGGCGATCGCCAGTACGATGCCGAGAACAAGCAATACCCACCGAGCAGTCTTCATCCGGTCCTCCTTCCACCTTCACGGTCGGGGACGAAATTATGCAAAGCTTAGTTAGAAATCAAGCAATACTCGCGGGAAGCGCTCTGAAGGCGGCGTGGCCCGCAGCTGTCACAGACGCCAGGTCATCTCGAACAGGTCGTCCAAGGCCGAGAGAAACCGGTCGCGGTCTTCGCGTGAGAGCGCGTCGAGTTTGGAGAGGATGTGATTGTGCATACGCCCGATTTCCTCACCGACGAAACGCTCACCCTCGGGAGTGAAATCGAGCATGACCCGCCGGCGGTCGTCGGGATCCCGTCGCCGCAGCAGCAGGCCCTGGGCGACGAGGCCGTCGATGACCGAGGTGAAGCTGCCGCGCTCGAGGTTCATATGCGCACCGAGCTCGGACAGGGGGCAATCGCGCTCGTAGTGCACGAGCATGATGGTACGGTACTGGGTATAGTTGAGCTCGACGCGCGCGGAGCGATAGTCGAAGTCGTAGAGCAGCTTTCGCATGAGGTGCGGAAAGGTGCGAAGAATCTTGAGGACGAGATCGCTCTCGCCGGCGGGCGGGTGTTGATCGTTACTCACGCTGGTGGCTGCCGGCTACTCTTCTACCACGACACGGTAGGAGCCGCTCTGGTCGTCCCAGTAGGCTGAGACGACGATCGTGTACACGCCCGTCTGTTCGAACTCGATCTCCACGCGAGAGTTCCATCCGGTGCCGTAATCGTCGTTCTCGGCGACGAGGCGGCCCTGCGGATCGAAAACCGTGAGAATAGGATCGAACTCCGCCGAGCGCGCCTCTATGACGGCGGTCTCTCCGGTCCGTGCCGAGTACCGGTCTTCCGAAAACGGCCTGCCCGTCTCATCCACCGGCGAATCGGCATCGATCTCGCCCTCGAACTCCGCCACCAGGGCGCGCGGCTCACTTTCCTCGTAGCTCACGGCATAGGTGCCGAGACCGCCCGGGCCGTAGGTCGTAGCACGGACGCGGTACACCCCGCTCTCCGGAGCCTCGAGCTCCAGGTATGCGTCACCTGC
>CAZVXU010000368.1:0-2155 GCA_964631585.1 uncultured Spirochaetaceae bacterium
AGCTCCGTGATCGCCTTCACGATCGAGAGGCCGAGGCCGAGTCCCGAGGAAGGCCCTGCGGATGCCGAGCTCACCTGAGTGAAAGGGCTGAAGATCTCCTCCTGCTCCTCCTCGGCGATACCGTGGCCGGTGTCGTGCACCTCGATGTCGAGAATGCCGTCGTCGTCGCCTCGTTCGTAGCCTATTCGCACGCCCACTGAGCCCGAGTCGGTGTTCTTGATGGCGTTGTCGGCGAGGTTGCTGATGATTTGCGTGATTCGTTCCCGGTCGGATCGCAGGACGGCGTTGCTGTCGCCGCTTACCGTGAGCCGCAGCTGAAGTGCCTTGTCTTCGGCCGCTTTCCGGAGAACCGGCTCCAACCAGCTCGAAAGCTCTCTCAAGGAAAAGCTGGAGGTCTTGAGGGAGAGTCGGCCGGCGTTCACGCGCGAGGTATCGAGGAGGTCCGAGAGTATCCGGTAGAGCTGCCCCGAGGCTGTGCTCATCATTTGGAGGAGCTCAGCCTGCCGCTTGTCGAGGTCGGTTTTTTCCATGAGCTGTGACATCCCGATGATGCCGTGAAGCGGGGTGCGGAGCTCATGGCTCACGCTTGCCAGAAAGCGGTCTTTGGTGGTGTTGGCCTGCTCCAGCTCGCGCATTGCCGCGGCGAGTCCGGCCGTTTGCTTTCGAACCCGCCGTTTCAGCGAATGGTTCCACAGCAGAACGACGATCATGGCAAGCGCGAGGGCAAGTATCCCTCCGGCGAGCACCCGGACGATCGGTCGCGCGAGGGGCTGAAACTCGTCATAGACACCGAACCACCGTTCGTGTATGTCATCATACTCGCCGGAGATCTTGAGGAGATTGAGGCCCTCATTGAGCGTCGCGAGCAGCTCGGTATCCCCCTCCTGCACTGCGATGGAATAGGGCCGTTGCGCCAGGGGCTGAGAAAGGACGCGGATACCGCGGTACCCTTCCTCCTGGAGGAGGCGCAATCCTTGAACCATCCCCATCACCACACAGTCGGCTGCGCCGTCCTGCAGGGCCGGCACCAGCGCCTCCCACTCACCCACGGGTACGATCTCCGCGCCGATCCCGTTCTCGATGAGGTAGTCATGTCCGAGGTCTCCCGTTTGTACCAGGATCCGGCGGTCGCGGATGTCCTCGACGCTGCGGATATCGGAGTCTTTTGGGACGAACACCCCGTAGGAGGCGATGAAGTGGGGGATGGAGAAGTCGACTCGCCGGTCCCTCTCAGCCGTTTTGTACATCCCCGCAAGGGCGTCGATCTCGCCCTCCTCGAGCTCTCTCCTGACCGCGTGCCAGGGCCCGAGGCTGATGCGGACGTCGAGATTCATGATCGTCGCGATACGCGTGAGAATGTCGACATTGAAGCCCGCCGGCCGTCCCGACTCGTCGAGAAACTCGAACGGCGGGTAGTTCCAGTCGCCGCGGGCGGTGATGACGTCCTCGGTAGTGCCGTGCTGCCGGTCGTCCGGAGCGGTCAGGGGCACGAAGACCGGGGTATCGCCCCCGGATGGTCCTTGTGAGGGATAGAGGAGCGAGAAAAGGAGCACGGCAGCGGCAATGAGACCAACCGCGGCCAGGAGAATCAAGCTTCGTTTTGTGCCGCGCCGGTGCTCAAACAATTTTTTCATTGACCCGCGGTCAGTCTACGCGGACTGGCCGCCAGTGTCAACAAAAAAGCCAATAGGTTAAAAAAGTCTCTAGGAGTTGCTCGGATGTGCGGGTGGAGACGCAACCTGAGTTTCTTTAGGGCGATCAACTACAAAGAACGACTCAAGCGGAAGCGCGGACACAGGGGGCACCGACACGGGACACGAGCCGATTGCATACCGCGACTCCCTGCGTTAAGCTCCGGGGCGGAGGTGCACGAATGGCAGCGCGTCAAAACTGGGGTTCCCCTCTGGTTCTGCTTCAACTTGTGGTCGGTGTGTTCCTGCTGGCTCTCGGGATCTCGGAGCTCGTTGAGTACAACTCCGAGCTGAATCAGTTCGCCCGATCCATGTCTCGCGCGTTCGGCGGCAGCGGAAGCGTGCTGCCGGTGATCGTGGCACTTATCGAGATTCTCGCCGGCGGCCTACTGATTGCCGCACTCGTCACACCGGTGCCCGGCGCAGCGGTCTTCTGGTCGAGCATCGTGATCGCGGTCCTCTGG
>CAZVXU010000369.1:0-2153 GCA_964631585.1 uncultured Spirochaetaceae bacterium
ATGACCTCGACGATCCGCGAGTTGTCGATCTCTACCCCGAGCCGTACGTCACGCATTTCAGGCAGTTCCTCGCTACAAGTATCCCAGAGGATTCGCCCATTTGCAACACCTGCCGACAGGCAGACTGCTGACACGCATGCGCGGAATTGGCTATTGTACGCAGGATATGGACGACCGGTTTCGCATCGCATTCATCAGCGGAAAGCTCGGCGACGTTGACGGCGTTTCGCTCGAGGTCAACAAGTGGGTCGACACGCTTTCCGGCCTCGGTCATGAGGTTTTCACCGTCGCCGGGAAGTACGCGAGCAGCGTGCCGCGCGTGGCGGACGATCGTCAGTTCCTCCTCGAGCGCATCCGGTTCAACTCGCCGCAGCAGGATCACTACGAGCGCTTCGCCTTTCCCCACCTCAGCAAGCGGCCGCCCCACCTCAATCAGGAGACCCTCGAGATGCTCGTTGACCAGCTCGAGTCTGACGGCAAGGAGGTGGCCGGCGTCCTGCAGGAGTACGTGCAAGAGAACGACATCGACGTCATCATCGCGGAGAATACGAACGCCATGCCGATGACCCTGGTCGGTGGAATGGCACTTCACAAGCTCGCAACCGACCAGCGGATGGCGACGATCTTCCATCACCATGATTTTTGGTGGGAGCGGAGTCGCTTCAGCAACAATCACATCGAGCGCGTGCTCAACCGTATCATGCCGCCGGTGGACCTCGGCCTCGAGCACGTGGTCATCTCCTCCTACGCGGCCCACATTCTCTCGTCGCTCAAGCGGGTGCAACCGCACATCATCCACAACTGTGAGGACTTCGAGCATCCGGTGCGCATGGACGAGTACAACGCCAACTTCCGCGCCGACCTCGGATTCGGCGAGAAGGACCTGCTCGTCGTTCAGCCGACCCGCATCGTGCCGCGGAAGCGCATTCAGGACTCGGTGGCCCTTGTCGGTAAGCTCCTCCGCCGGTATCCGGAGTACCGGGGCAGGACGCACTACATCGTCTCTCTCTATCAGGGTGACGAGCCGGAAGAGGACTACATCCGCGAGATAAGCGAGGCGGCGGAGCGAAACGGCGTGCCCCTGCATCTCATCTCCGACCGGGTCGCCTCGATCCGGGGAAGCGATGCCGAGGGGAGGCGGCTTTTCACGAACCGGGACGTCCTGGCGAACGCCGACCTGGTGACTTACCTGCCGATATGGGAGGGATTCGGAAACGCCCTGCTCGAGGCGGTGGCCGCGCGGGTGGCGGTGGTGACGACCACCTATCTCGTCTACAAGACCGACATCATGACGAGCGGCCTCCAGAACGTCGAGATCCGGGATCGCTACGACGAGCACGGCGACCTCATCATCCCCGATGAGGCGCTCGACGAGATTCACTACCTTGTGACTCATCCCGAGGAGCGCCGCGCGCGGGTGGAGCGGAACTTCGAGATCGGGCGGGCGGAGTTCAGTCTGTCACGGCTGTCCGAGCGGCTCGAGGCGGTCCTCGCCGATTACGGGGACGAAATCCGCGCCTCGCGAAAACGCCTGCGAAAGACCAAGACGCGCTACTCGGTCTGATCGGGCCGCGCGCGATCCGAATCGCTGCGATCGGTCTCGAGCGTGTGCACCGTGGGCCGGCGTTTGTGCCGCCGGTACATGCCCCACAGAAACACCGCTCCGGCGGCCAGCATGATGAGGCTCAGGACCTGCCCCATCGTCAGATTCAGGACGCTCACGAAGAGCTCCGGCGGATTCGGCCGGGAGGAGAGCTGCACAATGAAGTCCATGCCGGGGTCGGGCTGGCGGACATACTCGAGGACGAAGCGGAAGAAGGCATAGCCCACCACGTAGAGGCCGAGAAGCGCCCCGCGAAAGAGTTTTTGCTTTCGAAACACGAACCACAGCAGAGCCCAGAGCACAATCCCCTCGAAAAAGGCCTCGTAGAGCTGGGAGGGATGGCGGGGCAGGTTGATGAGCAGGGTACCGGGATCGATGTCCATACCGACTTCCGCGGCAATCCGTCGCGCCCACTCCTGACCTGCGGCGACCGGCCGGGCGGTGGGAAACACCATGCCCCAGGGTGCGGTCGTCACGCGCCCGTAAAGCTCGCCGTTTATGAAGTTACCGAGGCGGCCGAGGGTGTAGCCGAGCGGCGCCGCGGCGGCCA
>CAZVXU010000370.1:0-2151 GCA_964631585.1 uncultured Spirochaetaceae bacterium
GCGGAAGCACCTCGGCGGCGCTCGTCCCCTCGGGGAGCTCCGCCCAGACGAAGTAGCCGCCGCGGGGCGCGGCTGCCCGCAGAGGGGCGCCGAGGGCCGTGAGCAGGGCGTCACGTCGTGCCCGGTAGGCCTCGCGCAGCCCCTCGATATGCTGCTCGAGGCTTCCGTCGGCGAGTGCGGCGTGCAGCAGCGTCGAGGAGAAGGGGGCGAGCCCCCCACCGCTGTCGAGGAAGCCCGACCCGACGATCCGCCGCAGGATCTCCCCGTCGGCGCTGATCCACCCCATGCGAAGCCCCGGTGCGAGAATCTTCGAGAATGAGCCGAGCGCGCAGACCCGGCCGGTATCGATGAACCGGCTGAAAGGCCCCGGGGCGGCCCCGTCGTAGGTGAGAAGCTGATAGACCTCATCGGCGAGGACGAGGAAGCCGTGCTCCTCGGCAAGCTCTACGAGCCGCACTCGCCGGGCCTCGCTCATTGTCACGCCGGAGGGATTCTGATGCACGGGGATGGTGTAGAGGAAAGCCGGGGTTTCCTCGCCGAGCGCCTCCGCAAGTGCATCTACGTCGAGGCCTTCGGCGTCGGTGGGGATGCTCCGCACGCGAAGACCGTGGTCGGCAAATATGCGTAGCGACAGAAAGTACGTCGGCTCTTCGACGAATACCAGATCGCCGGGGCGCGCAAAGAGTGAGCTCAGTAGATCGAGCGCCTGGGAAACACCGCCGGATATGAAAAGACTGGCCGGCGCGAGGGGTGTTCCGGTCGTGCGCTCGAGAAATCCGGCGAGGGCGTCGCGGAACTCTCCGGCACCCTGCTCGTAGCCGTATTGGAGCATTCGTGGGTCGCCACGCTCGAAGGCGGCGCGGGCGGAGGCTCCGACGAGATCAACAGGGAGCAGGGAGAGGCCGGGGTGGCCGATGCCGAGGTCAATCACATCCTCGGTGACGGTCGTCTGGGTGGTTTCGGTATCGTGGGCGTTGCTCATCGCTCTTCAGTGTAGCCTCTGAGTCGGCCTCGTTCAACGAGTCATTCGATGAAGCCGGAGACCGCGGGACGACCGGGCTCGAGCGGCGGATCGTAGGCTGCGGCCGGGAGCCGTGCGTAGTCCTCGAGTGCCGCCGCGCGCGAGGGGAGGTTCCCGTCGTCGGTACGGCGAAAGTAGCGGATGCCTGTGGGCGCGGTCGCCATGGTCGGGTCGATGAGCACCCGGGCGTCCTCGGTTTGGGCGATCACTGCCGCATGCCCGGCGAGGCTGTCGGCGAGGGAGAATCCGACAACCGTGTGCTCGATTCCGTGTCGTTCGAGATAGGCGGAGACGATCATCGCGTAGTCCTCGCAGTCGCCGCGGCGTGTCGCCCAGACGCCTTCGGCCGGGGACCAGAACTCTTCCACGTCGCGCTCATAGGAGACCCGCGCGGCAACCGTGGACACCATGCGCTCGAGCGACATGTCGGTGGCGAGGAACTCATCGAAGCTCATCCCTGCCGTGCGCAGCTGAGCGAAGCCTGCAGTCACGAGGGGAAGCAGGAGAAGCAGAAGTCCGGCCACGACGCCGGGCCACCTCGCGACGGTGGGTTTGGCGTCGGTGGGCATGGCGTCGGCGGCAGGCGTATCGGCCGGGCCCTGGGGCCCGACCGCCGTGTCGGCCTCGATGTCGGCCCCGGCGTGATCCGGCGGCGCCGGTCGCCGAGCCACCCCGTTGCGGTCGATGGTATATGTGCGCTCCTCCCGGGCCGCATAGCTGTAGAGCCGCACGTACGTGGTCCCCTGCTCGTGCCAGCTGCGCCGTACGTCGCCGGAAACCCGCTGCCCGAGGACGCGGCCGGGGAGGGAAACGTACTCGCCACGGGAGAGGGACCTCATAGGTAGAAGCTAGTCACCGCGTCCCCGGCGGTCAAGCGGTGCGCGGCTGCGCTTGCCGACCGCCGCGCGGCGGGCTGCGGCGCCGCGCCGCCCGGCGGTTGTGAACCGCGTGAGAAGGGCGTTAGACTGTGTGCATCGATAAGGAGAGGCATATGTCTGGCAAGCGAGTGGTGGTAACCGGAAGTGCAGGTAAGGCGGGCAAGGCTACGACGGAGGATCTCCGCGCGCATGGATATGATGTCCTCGAGGTGGACATCGCCGCGCCGCTCGATCCGGGAGATCACGCGCTGC
>CAZVXU010000371.1:0-2138 GCA_964631585.1 uncultured Spirochaetaceae bacterium
TGAAGCTTCTCGCCCTGCAGACTATTCGCCAGATGGTGGAAGACGGCAGTCTCAGCCAGGAGAACCCCGGCCTGTTCACGGTGCTCGAGTCGCTCGCCACCGAAGGGACGCAGCGTCAGGTCCGTTCCGGCGGTGCGGTCATCAACAACTATCCCGATATCCGCAGGCAGGCCGCACAGCTGCTCGGCGAGGTCGGTGGTTCGCGGGCCAGGGAGGCCCTCATCGACGTTCTCCAGGATGATCCCGAGACGATGGTCCTCTCGGAAGCCGTCTACGCCCTCGGCACCATCGGTGACAACGAGGATAACCGTGCTATACGCCACATCACCCGGGTACTCTCGACCCAGAACGCCGAGGAGGCACCGGACAACAATCTCGCCTACGCCTCCCTTCTTGCCATCGAGAAGATTGCCCAGGCCCAGGGCGGGCTCTCCGACCCTGAGGTCATCAACGCCATTCTCGGGGTTGCCGCGGGTTCTTACATTCAGGCGGTGCGCCTGAAAGCCGTGGATGTGCTTTCGAGCCTTCGCGGACGGGGTTGAGGTGGGGCACACAGCGTAGAGCCTCCGCTTCTACTCGCATGCTGCACGTCTACAGACTCGGGTACTTTGTCCTGAAGTACGGTATCATAGGCATCCTGCTCGTGGTCTTCTACGCGAATACGGTAATCACCGCGCAGGCGCGGCCCACCCTTTACACGGATATCGACCAGCTCCCCTATAATCAAGTCGGATTGCTCCTCGGCACGAGCAAATACGCTCCGGGTGGGCGAGTGAACCTGTTCTTCGAGTATCGCATCCGTGCCGCTCTCGATCTCTTCGAGGCGGGGAAGATCGACTACCTCATCGCTAGCGGCGACAACAGCCATAGCTCCTACAACGAGCCCGTGCGTATGAAAGAGGAGCTCGTTGCTCGAGGCGTGGAAGCCGGGCGGATCTACCTCGACTACGCGGGCTTCCGCACCCTCGACTCCGTCGTTCGCACACACCGCGTCTTCGGCCGAAGCGAGTTCACGATCATCACTCAGGGCTTCCATGCAGAGCGTGCGCTCTATCTCGCCCGGAACCAGGGGCTCGACGCGGTCGCCTACGGGGCACGGGACGTGGAGGGACCCGCCGGTGTCTCGACCAGCCTGCGCGAGTACTTTGCCAGGGTCAAAGCCCTTCTCGACGTTCACGTGCTCGGCGCGCAGCCGAAGTTCCTCGGCGACCCCATCGAGATCGGCCCTCGCGAGGACGAGGGGGCGGGCGAGTCAAAGGCCGGGTCAGAACCCGGGGGCGGGACCGAGGCCCCGTCGGAGCGCTGAGCCCGGCGGTCGCCGGAGGCGCGCCGCCGCCCATTCCGCCGTCTGTGCGACCACCGGGTCCTCGTCACCTCGGAGGGCGTCGATCCGCGGCAGAAGCTCTGCCGCTCCGGCATTGGCCGCGGCGATGCAGGCATTTCGAACCAGGCCGCGACGTTTTGCCCGAAGAAGCGGTGATCCCGCGTAGCGCTCTCGAACCTCGTCGTCACTTTCGAGGGCCAACAGCCGGGAGAGCTCAATGCTCGAGCCCGCGATGGGACTGAGGAAGTCCTCCTCTGAGGTCAGCGCGACCCGCGCGTTCAGCGGACAGACCTCCTGACACCTGTCGCAGCCGAACACCCAGGTCCCCATCCGTTCCATGAGCTCAGGCTCTATCGTTCCGGCGTGCTCGATGGTGAGATAGCTGACGCACAGGCGGGCGTCGAAGTCGTAGGGCGCGGCGAGCGCTCCCGTGGGACAGGCATCTATGCATTGGCGGCAGCCCGCCGGACAGCTGCTGCGCCCTTCCGGGGGTGGCGCTGTCTCCTCGACGGGGAGCGTCGCGAGCACCTCTCCGATGAAGAACCAGCTGCCGAGCTCCGAGTGGATGAGAAGGGTGTTTCTGCCCTGGAACCCGAGGCCGGCGTGCGCGCCGTAGTAGCGCTCCGAGAGCGGCGTCGCGTCGGTGAAACCGCGAAAACGGTGCCCCTCGAAATCCACCGCGAGTGCCCGCGCGACGCGCTTGAGGCGTTTGCCGAGGGTTTTGTGGTAATCCCGCCCCCAGGCGTATCTTGCCACGCGCCCCCGCGACTCGGGCCGCGCCTCGGAGTGCGGCTCGGCGGCCGGCTCGGCCTGG
>CAZVXU010000372.1:0-2086 GCA_964631585.1 uncultured Spirochaetaceae bacterium
AGACCGAGTACCTCGGCGTCTCCGAGAACGGCCCCTTCAAGCCGGAGCAATATCGCTACTAAATTTCGCCGATTCCTGAAGCAGCAGCCCGTTTAGCCCCGTATCCCTCTGTGGACGAAACCTGCAGAGGAGGGAGATGATGGGTGACGCGAGCTGTTGCGAACGGGAATCCGGTATGGCAGAATCGGGCGGAGCGTACGAGCCGGACCGAGCGGCCGTGGCTGCGGCCACGGTTGTGGCCGAGACCGAGCCGTTTTTCCGCGATGTCATGAAGGTCTACGTGGACCTCCTCTGTCGGGGTGAGCGAGACGCCTCGCGGCTTCTGTTTCGCTCCGGTGTGCGCTTTGCCGCAGCGGTCCACGGGATGCACAAAGCCGCCGGCCGGGCCCCGGCCGGCAATCCGGCCGACGCGGCGCGCCGCCACCTCGAGCGCTGCCTTTTCGCGCTGTGGAGCGCCCGGCAACGGGAGTCCCGGCACGAAGACCCCCACGAGCGAGGAGTGCAGCAGCCGCCCCTAGACACGGCGGCGCTCTTCGAGCGTGGCTTCGCGATGCTCTCGGCGCTTCGCGGCCTGTCGACGAGGCCGGCGGCGGAGAAGCCGACGGGAAGATGACACAGCCGGGCCGCATCGACGCCCGGCGATACCAGCCCCGCCGCGGGAGCGGCCGGGAAAGAGGAGCTCTTTAAGTGGATTCCAGAACCTACCTCTTCACCTCCGAATCGGTAAGCGAAGGTCATCCGGACAAGCTCTGTGATCAGATCTCCGACGCCGTCCTCGACGCCTGTCTCAGCGACGACCCGAACTCCCGCGTGGCGTGCGAGACCTTTACGACGACCGGCATGGTGCTCGTCGGCGGCGAGATCTCTACGCAGACCTACGTCGACATCCAGGACGTGGCCCGCGGCGTTGCCAAACGTGTCGGCTACGATCGCGCCGAGTACGGCCTCGACTTCGAGAGCATGAGCGTGCTCAACGCTATCCACGAGCAAAGCCCCGATATCTCGGTCGGCGTCTCCGGGGACGGCGTCATCAAGGGGGATCTCGGTGCCGGCGATCAGGGCATGATGTTCGGCTTCGCCTGCAACGAGACGCCGGAGCTCATGCCCGCGCCCATCATGTACGCCCACAAGATCCTCATGCGCGGGGCGGAGATGAGAAAGAGCGGCGAGCTCCCCTGGATGCGGCCTGACGGCAAGAGCCAGGTCACCGTCGAGTACGAGGGCCATACCCCCAAGCGCATCGACGCAGTGGTCATGAGCCAGCAGCATGACGACGCGATACCCTACGGTGACCTGCGGCAGCAGCTCATTGGAAAGGTGATAAACCGCGTGCTCGAGCCCACCGGTCTTCTCGATGAGAACACCAAGTACTATATAAACCCGACCGGGCGCTTCGTGATCGGTGGTCCCCACGGGGACTCCGGCCTCACCGGCCGCAAGATCATCGTCGACACCTACGGAGGCATGGGGCGCCACGGCGGCGGGGCGTTCAGCGGCAAAGACCCGAGCAAAGTCGACCGGTCCGCGACATACATGGCGCGCTATGTCGCCAAGAACATCGTTGCCGCCGGACTTGCCGACCGCTGCGAGCTCGAGCTCGCCTATGCCATCGGCGTTCCCTATCCCGTCTCCGTCATGGTCGATACCTTCGGAACTTCCGCCGTACCCGAGTCAAGCATCGAAGCTGCCGTTCGTGAGGTCTTCGACCTTTCCCCGGCCGGTATCATCAAGGACCTCGATCTGAAAAAGCCGATCTATCGCGAGACATCGGCCTACGGGCACTTCGGACGCGACCACTTCACCTGGGAGCAGCTCGACAAGGTGCAGGACCTAAAGACGGCGGTGAAGGCGTAGGTCGCGCGCGACGGCTCGCAAAGACCGCAAAGACTGGGTCACCGACCACATAAGGGGCGAGGGCAAGATAATACACCGCACTTCCCGGCATTATCCTCGACCTTTCCACGGTTTTTCCACAGTGAAGCACACAGACGATACACAGCAGACCACCTCGATCGGCGACTCGACGCGCATTTCAGTGGTCGTTCCAGCCAAAGACGAGGCGGAGAACCTTCCCGAGCTCTACCGG
>CAZVXU010000373.1:0-2076 GCA_964631585.1 uncultured Spirochaetaceae bacterium
CGATGATAGGCGACTGTCTCGGCGATACCTTGCTCGTACGGTGTCGGGCTGAATGAGTAGCGCTGGGTGAACTTCGATGAGTCGAAGACGTAATCTCGGTCGTACTGATAGAGCATCTCGGGGAGCTCACGAATCGTCTTGTCGAAGATACCCGCGAGACGCAGCATCCACGGCGGCAGGATGCTGAGCTTCGGCTTCGCGTCGATCGACTGGGCGGCGATCTCCGTGAAATGCCGGATTGTAGGCGGCGGCGTGGCGGTCGGCATGTGCCAGACCTGGTTGTAGCTCGTCTCGTCGGCTACGAGAAGTGGAATCGCGCGGCCACAGTCGGTCGTATAGGTCAGACTGTGCGCCACATCGACGTCCGCCAGCCACTGGGCCGGCCGGCCGCTCAAGAGTTTCTCGAGGATGAGCAGGTTCGGCACGCCGTTTGCCTCGGCACCGGGGCCGTAGAAGTCCGCACTGCGTGCGACGATGGCCTCGAGCGATCCGGCGCTCACCTCACGGTCGAGGGCCTCGACGATCTCCGCGCGCACCGCTCCCTTTCGGCTCTTGGGGTTATGAGGCGTCTGTTCGGTCATCGGACCATCAACCGGGCCGTACATATAGACGTTGTCGAAGAACACAAGCAACGCATGTTTTTCCGAGCACACGCGAATGACGTTTCGCATGACCCTTGGCCAGACCTCTTCCCACACTGCCGCACGGTAGGGTAGCCCCACGAGCAGGTATACCGCGCTGCCCTCGGGCACCGCAGCCTCGAGTGTCTCGTAGTTGAGGACATCCGCAGTGACACTTCGAGTACCCGCGACGGACCGTCCCGACCGCGAGACAAGCGTCACACTCTGCCTGTTTCGAAGCAGTTCCGGCACGAGCGCATGACCAATGGCCCCGCCTGCGCCGAGAACGACGTGATCATCGTAACTGCGTGTCATACCGAACCCCCTTGGAAGATTGCACTAAACGTTGGCGAGTGTCTATCCTCATGCCCCAAGCTTGAACGGCCCGCGGGTGTTCTGCGGACCAAGGACGGTTTCCGCAATTCCTTGACAAATCGAGGGTCACGAAGCAAAATGGCACGTGTTGCATTATACTAACGATAGTTCAAATGGTGGCACGGAAAGCTACCGACCGACCGAGACGGTGCTCAAGGCGTTTCGCATTCTCGAGTTTATCAGCGCCCATCGCTCCGTCAAGCCGGCGGACATCACCCGGTGTCTCGGGCTCTCGCGCACCAACGTGCATCGACTGCTCGCGACGCTCATGCACATCGGTTACGTGACGAAAGATGCGGAGCGGGGGTACCGGCTGAGCTTCAAGGTTTTCAAGCTCGGGAGCCGTGTTCCCCTCAGCCGGGACCTGCGTGACGTTGCCCGTCCGGTGATGGCGGACCTCATGCAGACTGCGAACGAGAATGTCTATCTCACCGTACCCTACGGCCATATGGTCATCGCAATCGAAGAGGTGAAGAGCGCGAACCCGCTGTCCCTCAACCCGGACGTTACCTACTCCTACCCCATCCACGCCTGCGCCTCGGGGAAGAACTTTCTGTCGGCCATGGACGAGGACACGCGCCTCCGCATCCTGCATGAGAGCCCGCTCGAGAAACTGACCGACAACACGATTACCGAGACTGACGAAATGGAACGCGAGCTCGAGTGGGCTCGTGAACAGGGCTACGCCACGGAGCTTGCCGAGTTCAGCGACGACCTCAACAGCTACGCTGCGCCGATCTTTGACTACCGCGGTAAAATGGTCGCCAACGTGTCGATCTCCGGGCCTTCGCTCCGTGCCACCAAAGAACGGCTCGACGGGCTCGTCGACGCGCTGCGCGAGGCGGCCGACTCCATATCGCAACAGCTCGGAAAGATGGACGATCACGAATGATCGAACCTCGCACAATCACCTAACGGGAGGCATCATGCCGGTTTTCGACGTGTCGGAGTACAAAGAACGAATCAGGCGCACGAAGGAGTCAATGCAGGAGCGGGGAGTCGATGTCCTCATCGTCAGTCAGCCCGCGAACATGAACTACCTCACCGGCTACGACGGCTGGAGCTTCTACGTCCACCAGGC
>CAZVXU010000374.1:0-2065 GCA_964631585.1 uncultured Spirochaetaceae bacterium
GTGGTGCCCGGTGGGCCGGCTGCCGCTGCGGTGGCGCCCCGGCTTCCCGGGTGCGCGGGCCCGGGGACGGCGGTGGCGGCCGGGTTCCCGGAGGCTCCGGCCGCGGCCCCGGGGATGGTGCTTTGGCTCCCACGGCTCGCGGTGGCGGCCGGGCTCCCGGGGATCGCGCCCCCGGCACCCGAGCCGGCCCTAAACGAGGCGAGCTCGGCCTCCTCCGCCGCGAAGGGATCCTCCTCCGCCACCTCGGCCCACTTCCGGTCGCACCAGGCGACGGCCTCGTGGGCGACCTTCTCCGCGAGCTCGGGGACCCCTGTTGTGTAGGAGCGGTACTCGCAGCCGCGCGCGATGTCGGAGACGAGCTCGGCGAGACGGGCGGGCACCTCCGGCGATTCCACGTCGCCCTCCTCTGAGACGAAGTACTCGTAGAGCGCGGCCTCGAGGCTCTCCCGCAGTGCCGGTGCGAGCCCGTGATCGTGGTGATGGAACCGGCAGATGTGCATCAGCTCTCGCGTCGCAGCTGATCGGCAAGGCGCTCGGCGGTGAGTCTCAGCTGCTCGAACTCATCGGCCGCGGCGGCGAGCCCGGCGTAGGCGGTCTCGGTAAAGGAGGTGTCCACGAAGAGATGGGGCTCGGCGCGTCCCTCGCGGTGCATGGCAACCGAGAGCTCCACCGCATCGGCGCAGCGCTTCGCGATCGCCTCGGCCTCCGCGAGCCAGCCTTCGCGCTCTCCTGGAGCAGGCTCCCGCTCGTGGGCTGTCGTGGACCAGGTCTTGCGGTGCTCGACAGGGTAGCGCGCCCCGTCAATGCGGACGGCCGGCTCGTCGCAGCGTTTCACATCATCATAGCTTCTGGTTTCGGAGAAGCTCATGTCATCGTTGAAGAGGAACAGCTCGCAGCCGGCGCTGTCCTCGGTCGGAAGTGCTTCGAAATCTCTCCGCCACATCAGCGCCACCTCGGCGTCCTCGAAGCCCTGCAGTCGCACGTACTCGCCGCGGTAGAGGACGGGCTCATAGGTTTCCTCCTCGACCGTCTCGAAGGTGGCTTCCCGGATTCGACGTTTGAGCGCGCCGAGCTCGCGGGCAACGACGCGGGGATCGACGCTCTCGCCGAAGTCGAAGCGGGCGAGCTCATCCGATATGAGCGTCTCCACCGTAGCGATTTCCTCGGGGCGGTCCCAGAGGCAGTGCCGGAGGAGGCCGAGATCGAGTACGTCCACCATCTGCCGACCGTTGAGGTAGGCCGACGTCCGGAGCAGCCCGGCGACCTTTTTCCAGCGACGATCGGAGATGATGATCGCCTCGTGGCCGTCCCGCTCGCCCGGCGCGGCAAGCCTGCGGCGCAGGCGAGAGAGAAACTCGAGCACCGCCTGCGCCATGGTGACCTCGTCGATATCCGCCTGCCAGCGGGCGTACTCCTCGGCGTCGATCTTGAGCTCGAGCGGGACGGTGTCCGCGTACTCATCGCCCGCGTCGGTGAGAAGTCGATGGAAGTTCTCGTCGCGCTCGATCGGGCCGAGCGGCACACGGACCAGGAAGCGATCCCAGAACGCGCGCTGACCGGCGTCCGTCTCGGGGATGTGGTTCGAGGCCGATACCAGGCCCTTCATCGGGATGCGCATCTCCTGCGCGCCATTGCGGAACCGCTTCTCGTTGAGCGCGGTCAGAAGCGCGTTCTGAATGGGCGGGCCGGCCTTCCAGATCTCGTCGAGGAAGACGATGTCGGCATCGGGGAGGTAGCGATCGGTGATGCGCTCGTAGCGGTCCTCCTCCTTCAGTCGCTGTATGGAGATCGGGCCGAAAATCTCGTCGGGTGTGCTGAAGCGGCCCATGAGGTACTCGAATGAGGTGGCATCGCGGAATGCAAACTTGAGCCTCCGGGCGATGAGGCTTTTGGCGACGCCCGGCGGGCCGAGGAAGAAGACACTTTCACCGGCGGCCGTGGCAAGAAAGGCGAGGCGCGCCGCTTCTTCGCGCTCGTAAACTCCTGCCTCCATCGCCTCGAGCAGTCTTTTGATGCGATCTCGAATCACGGAGCAATTCTTTGCCTTCCGCCCGCCGCTGTCAAG
>CAZVXU010000375.1:0-2054 GCA_964631585.1 uncultured Spirochaetaceae bacterium
GCATTCATCGGCCTCGGCCTCATGGGAAACCCCATGGCCGCCAACATTCAGTCCCGGCTACAGAAGGACCTCATCGTTTACAATCGCACCCGGGAGAAGGCCGATGACCTCGTCGCCGCCGGCGCCCGGTTCCGCGAGACGCCCGAGGACGCAGCGGCCGACGCCGACGTCGTCGTAACGATGCTCGCCTCTCCGGACGTCGTCGCCAGAGTATCGAGCGGAGAACAGGGCTTTCTCGGTACGCTCAGAAAGGGCGCCCTGTGGATCGATTGCAGCACGGTCAATCCCTCGTTCTCCCGCACCATGGACGCCTTCGCCCGGGCGCGCGGCATCCGATTCATCGACGCGCCGGTCGCCGGCACGACGACTCCGGCGGCATCGGGAGAGCTCATCGTCCTCGCCGGAGGCAGTGAGGCGGATGTGGCCGAAGCTCAGCCTATTTTCGATGCCGTGGGCAAAAAGACGATTCACGTGGGGGAAGTGGGCAAAGGCACGTCGCTGAAGATGGTCATCAACTTCATGCTCGCCCATGCGCTTGCAGGATTCTCCGAGGCCGTCAATCTCGGCGAGCGCCTCGGCGTCGACCGGGATCTGCTGTTCGACACGCTTATCGGCAGCCCCATGACCGCGCCCTTCCTCACCGGGAAACGTGAGAACTTCGAAAAGCGTGAGTATCCGGTGCAATTTCCGCTCGAGCTCGCGCACAAGGATCTCCATCTCATCGCGCAGACCGCTTACGAGGTCGGTGTGCCCATGCCGAGTGGCGCCTCGGTTAAAGAGGTCTATGCCATGGCTACTCGAGCCGGCCTCGGGAAAGAGGACGTATCAGCTGTCTTCGAGTTGCTTGCCGGGCGGGAATGACCCAGCCACGACTGACGGCACCGGCCGGAGTTCTTCGGGCCGCGATTGGCGCGCCCGGCCGACGCTTTCGTCGGCCGGGCGCGCCTCTTCGACTGGAGGGGCCTTACGAGCTGCTGCCGGGCTGCATCTCACGGAACTCCTGCTGGAGCTCGGGGTTCTGCTGGATCGCCTGGGCGATCTGATTGAAGCGCTGGACGCTCAGGTCCTCTTCCTCGAGAGCCTGTACCATCTCTTCGTTCGATTGCTGCTGGATCTTCTGGATCTCGCTCATGAGCTCTTCGAACTGGCGGTCCTCGGCGTCGGTCGTGCCCGCGCCCTGTTGCCCGCCGCTCTGACGTGCTCCGTAGATCTCTTCGAACCGCTTCTGCTCGAGAGGTGATTCGCCGACAGCCTGCTGTGTCTCCTCGGCCATCCCCTGCCGGATTTCCTGGACATCCTGGAGAGCGGCGACGAAGCTCTCGAGTTCAGCGTCCGTCACCTCTCCACCGTTACTGCTCTGCGCGAATGCGACCGGTGCGAGAAAGAGCGCGATCGCAAGCCCGATAACTACGGTTCGCACAGGCGAACCACTACCGAATTGTCTTTGATAATGTAGTTGCATGCTCCAAGTGTAGTAGTGCGCCCCCGATCGCGTCAAAGAGCAGGTCCGGATGTCCGGGTCAGAGTTGCGTTTTCACGAATCGAGTCGCCTCCACCATCCCACCGATATCCGCCGTCGACATCTCGCGTGGCGCGGGGGCGCCGACGGCGCCGGTGACGTCGGAGGGACCCCAAAGATACCGCTTGACGTATATGTTGCAGTTTGATATGATAATACCTGCACGTTCACGTATATCTTGTAGCAATAACGCGCACGTAGAGGTTTACAATGGCTGAGCGAACGGTTTTCACCGCAGGCGAGCTGGCGGAGCGAGCGGGCATAGAGCAGGAAGCACTCGATCGATGGGTTGATGCGGGGCTCGTACAGCCCGACGGCAGGGGATCGACCGGTGTCCCGTTCTTCAGCGAGTCGGTCATCGAGCGCATCGGTCATATCCGGCGCTTTCTCGAGATGGGGTACGGAGAGGAGGAGATCGCCAAGATTCTCCGCAAGGTCGGCCTCCCCGAGGAGGGCCGGCGCCGCGGCGGCAGGTCCGAGACCGAGAATCTTCTGACAGTCGGCGCCCTCGCCGAGAGCGTCGGCGTGAGCCCCC
>CAZVXU010000376.1:0-2043 GCA_964631585.1 uncultured Spirochaetaceae bacterium
AGAACGTAGGGAACCAGATGATTGAAGCTCTTGAAAACAACAAAGGTTTCCGCGGTCTGGACATCGCTCATCTTTATGAACTCTTCCTCGTAGAACTCCAGGAGGCCGAACCCCTCTTTGAGCAGCACTTCGATGATGATGTCATACTTCCCTGTCACCAGGAGGACCTTCGTGACCCCGCGCAGCCCGCTGAACTCCTCACCTTTCTGAAAGAGCTTCGGCGTGGTCAGTTTTACCCCGATCACCACTGTCCGGTGGCCAGGCAGCTTTTCCGGATTCACGAGGCCGATGATCTCGAGAATTCCCTCCCGGGTCATCTTCGAAACCCTCGAGCGTACAGTGTTTTCGGTGATCTGCAGGTCCCCGGCAATCGTGTTGAAAGACTTCCGCCCGTCGCGCAGGTGCCGAATGATGGCCAGATTGGTCTTGTCAAACTTCATTGTTTGCCACCGTCATCTGTGGATTGATCGATTGCGTTAATCCTACATTATCCGGTGTGAGAATACAAGAAATCAAAATATGGACCGCTTGTTTTTTGATATTTTTCTTTTCCTGAGACGAAGTTCGTGCCACAATAAGATATGCTTGCACACCAACTTCTCGAACCACACAGCATTGCCGTCATCGGCGGATCGAATAACGTCCACAAACCCGGCGGCAAAGTGCTGAAGAACATTCTCGACGGAGAGTTCGGCGGCGACCTCTACGTCGTCAATCCGAAGGAGCGCGAGGTACAGGGAGTGCCGGCCTATCCGAGCGTCTCGGAGCTCCCCGAGGTCGATCTGGCCATCCTCGCCATTGCCGCCGAGCACTGCCCCCCGACAGTGGAGACTCTTGCCGGCGAAAAGGCAACCCGCGGCTTCATCGTGCTGTCGGCCGGCTTCAGCGAGGAGAGCGAGGCCGGCGCGGAGCTCGAGCGCCGGATGGTCGCCACAGTGGAAGCGGTCGGCGGCTCGCTCATCGGCCCCAACTGCGTGGGTCTTCTCAACCGCCATTACAACGGCGTGTTCACGACGCCCATCCCCAGGCTCGATCCCGCCGGTTGTGATTTCATCTCCGGATCAGGCGCCACCGCGGTGTTCATCATGGAGACCAGCATCCCCAAGGGGCTGACGTTTTCCAGCGTGTACTCGGTGGGGAACAGCGCCCAGGTCGGCGTGGAGGAAGTTCTCGCCCACCTCGACGAGACCTTCGACCCGAAGACGAGCTCGAAGGTGAAACTGCTCTACATCGAAAGCGTCGAGAAACCCGACATGCTTCTCGAGCACGCCGCCTCACTCATCCGAAAGGGCTGCCGCATCGCTGCGATAAAGGCCGGCACCTCGGAGGCCGGGAGCCGCGCCGCCTCCTCGCACACCGGCGCCCTCGCCGGTTCCGACGCCGCCGTCGACGCGCTGCTGCGCAAAGCGGGCATCGTGCGCTGCTACGGGCGCGAGGAGCTCGCCACCGTGGCCTCCATATTCATGCATCCGCCGCTTGCGGGACGGAACATCGCCGTCATCACGCACGCCGGCGGTCCCGCGGTGATGCTCACCGACGCCCTGAGTGAGGCCGGCATGAGTGTGCCGCCTATCGAAGGTCCCGAAGCAGAGGCTCTCAAGGCACAACTCTTCCCCGGATCGGCGGTGGGAAATCCAATCGACTTCCTCGCCACCGGTACCGCAGAGCAACTCGGGGCCATAATAGATGCCTGCGAACGCGACTTCAGCCATATCGACGCTATGGTCGTCATCTTCGGAAGCCCCGGCCTCTTCGACGTCACCGAGGTCTACGACGTGCTCGACAATAAGATGCGCGAGAGCACCAAGCCCATCTACCCGGTGCTGCCCTCGGTGATTAACGCCGCCTCGGAGATCGATCACTTTCTCGCGCAGAAGCGTATCGCCTTCTTCGACGAGGTGAGCCTCGCGCGGGCACTCGGTCGCGTGGCCGCGACCCCCGCCCCGGCACATCCGAAGCCGGTCCTGCCGTCGGTCGACACCGGGCGCATCCGCGCCGTCGTGGACGGCGCCGGCGACGGCTATCTTTCGCCGGAGCAGGTGC
>CAZVXU010000377.1:0-2042 GCA_964631585.1 uncultured Spirochaetaceae bacterium
TCATGTCGTTCCAGATGACGTAGACGAAGCGCCCGCGCGCCTCCTGCATGGAGACGTTCACTTGCTCTCCGAGGCTCGTCTGACGTCTCAACAGAAGGAACCGTACATCGCGGTGCGCCTGAGACAGGGACTCCACATCGTAATGCGACCCCGCATTCTCCACCGACAACACATCGCCGAAGCCGAGATCAAGCAGCCGCTCGAAAAAGCCGCCGCGGTTGATGCTTCGCCCACGGTTCAGCACCACGAGGGTGAGGTTGGTCGAAGAGGACACACCGCGATCGACGTGCCTGCCCCCGACTACCGTATACGGTAAGCTTTCCTCAGTAGTTGAATGTGTAGTACTCATCACACCGCCGGCAGAGCTCCGGATACTCCGCGCGTACCTGACGGAGATGGGCCGCGCTGCCGTTCTGCCAGACTGACTCAATGCCGTCTTCAAACACGTTCCCCATCATATGGTCGCGATCCAGGTCTTCTCTGCACATCGGCACGCTGCCGTCAATGAGAATGTTCAGATCGCGCTGCGTATGGCGACAGGGAAACCGGTTGAGCGGAGAGATATCGGTGACGCGTCTGTCCGGCAGCCGCCCGCAGTAATGGTCGTACTTCTGCACGATCACCTGCACGCCGCGATCCTTCCACGCCCGGTAGAAGGCTTCGACCTGCTGCTCCGTTTCGCCCATCCGTATCGTCTGCACGTAGACGCGGTCTCCATGCGCCTCTACAAGTGTATCGGCGGTTTGGCGAGCCTCCTGAAACCCCCGTCCCCGCACGTGCGTGTAACTGTCCTCGTCGTCGGTATCGAGATCGAGAATGAAGCGGGTCGATGTCGGCTTCATGGCGGCGATCTCGTCCAGATGCCCGGGACGCCATCCCACGCCGGATGTCTCAACGAGGAGCTCGAGCCCCGAAGCGTCCTCGACCGTACGAATCAGATCCGGAAGGCGCGCGTGGAGGCCGGCCTCGCCCCACAGGGAGATGTGAACCATTCCGTCCGGCGCGAAACGTGCGAGCTCGCCGATGAGAGCCTGGAAGCGCTCGAGCGGCATGTCCTCCCTCACCTGCAGCGCATCCGGGCGCATGAGTCGGTAGGGGCTGTGGATGGGAGTCTGCACATCGCCCTCGACCACCTGTATCGAGGTGTAGGCCGGGAGGGTGCGCAGGATCTCCGCCCGACTCTGGAGGAGCTCGGTGATCCGGGCGGCCCGACCCTCGGTGCCACCCGCGCTGCCGCCGCCGTCGGCGCCCGCGGCCCGGCCCTCGGTGCCGGTCTCCAGCTCGGCGGCTATCTGCGAGCACAGGAGGTAGTTCCGCGCGGTATCGCAGGCGAGCGTCGCCCGCAGCATCCTCAGATCCACAGGTGACAGCTCCGTTTCGACGTCGAAGGCGTTGATGTCTTTCTGCACCACTCCGAAGAGCGCGTCCCTCGCCACGGGCTCGGGTGATTTTTCCGCCAGCGTGCGCAGCTGATCGAGGATGCGCGGATCTGCGATCTCCGGCGCAATGCCGGCGGGATAGCCGTCGGCAAAGCTGTATTCCGCCACGTAGGTATAGTGGCTCTCGAGCATGCGCCTGGTTACATCCGGGTCGAGAAAGGGCGCATCGGCGCGACAGAAAAGCAGCGCTTCTCCGTCGGCGGCAACCTCCTTGAGCGCGGACATGAGTGCCGGCGTATCCCAGCTCTCCCGGGTGATGATGCGAGGAGCGGCGGGACTCCCGCCGGCCGCGTTTACCGCAGCCGGCGTACCCGGATCCGCAAGAATTGTGGTCCCAACGACGTTCGGCAGTGTTGCCGCAAACCGGCGCACCCGCTCGACGGCACTCGGGCCGTCTGCGAGCGGGGCGATCGCATATTCGCTCAACGCCGTGGCGTCGATACACACGCTCAGCTTCATGGCGATTGAGTTTATCATAGCGAACGTGTAAGCTCAAAGCATGGACGGCGGCGCACAAAAACCGCTCAGCGTCGGCGAGCTCACCCGTAAAATCAAGTACGCCCTCGAACAGCGATTTCCCGACATCGTACTCGAGGGTGAAGT
>CAZVXU010000378.1:0-1997 GCA_964631585.1 uncultured Spirochaetaceae bacterium
TGTCGGCGGCGACCGCCACGTTCATCAACTTCTTGGCATCCACGGCCTGGATATAACCGGTATTCTCCACGTTGAGATCGACGCTTCCCTCCCAGCGCAAGATGGCGTTTGTCGGAAGACGCTGGGCCACGATGATAATGGAAAAGGCGGTGGTTGCCACCGTAATCATAGAGCCGGCGATCATTCCCAGGAGGTCGCGGATCCCCTGAGATCCAAGGGAGTAGACCCATCCAACCGACGGAACCTCGACGAGCCGTCCCACCTCACCGGCGAGCAGGGACAGAGCCGCCGCAAAGATAGACAGGAGAGCCGGGAGGAACCAAAAGCTGTGTCGCAACGCCGATCTAACTTTGCCCAGTCGTGCTTGCACTACCGAAAGGTACTTATAACACGAGGATGTAGGGAAGCCGCACATGGCGGGCAAGACACCTCAGTCCTGCCCGCCGAAGACAACTACCCGGTCTCGGCCGGCCGCCTTGGCGCGATAGAGCGCTTCGTCGGCCTTCGAGAGAAGCTCCCGGTAGTCCCGGCAGGAATCGTCGAGGCTTGCAACGCCGACGCTGATGGTCACCGGGCGAT
Organism: uncultured Spirochaetaceae bacterium; assembly: GCA_964631585.1. GTDB lineage: Bacteria > Spirochaetota > Spirochaetia > DSM-27196 > PWMO01 > JAAAOH01. The sequence goes on from CAZVXU010000378.1 coordinate 580, forward strand.
CCGGGCAGCAGTCGTGCCGCGCCGCCGCGGCGGTCTCACAGAGGCGGGTGGCGACAGCCTGCGCCATCCGGGTCTCTGCGCCGGGTAGGAGAACCGCAAACTCCTCGCCGCCGAGTCTGCAAATAGGATTCGCGGCGCGCAGGACTCCGGAGATCGCACGAATGAGCCCGGCAAGAGCATCATCGCCGGCGGGGTGGCCGTAGGTGTCGTTCAACTGCTTGAAGTGGTCCAGATCGAAGACCAACAGCGAGAGCGCCATGGAATCTCGAAGGGCGGCCGCGATCTCCTGTTCCACATAGGGAATGAACCAGTACCGGGTGTAGACGCCGGTCAATGGATCGGTAATGGCGGCGCGGTGCGCCTCCTCGAAGAGCCGGGCGTTCTGAATCGCGAGGGCCACGTAATCGGCTATGGAGGCGGCGAGCCGCAGGTGCTCCTCTCCGAAGGACTCGCGGTCCGGGGCCGACAATGTGAGCGTGCCGACGACGACTCCCTGAGCCAACAGGGGAACGCCGATCCACGAGATGGTCTCACCATCAACGTGTTCCGGGAGCTCGGGGATCTCTTCGGCGGCGCAGACAAGGAGCTCCGGTTCCTGGGTCTCCACGAGCCGCCGGTAGCCGGGATGGTCACGAAGCGCGTGCGTGGTGCCGGGCCGGAAACCGTGGCGCACCGGTCCCGAACAGTCGATGACCTCGAGCACTTCCTCTTCGAGAACCTGCACTGTCGCGGTCTGATAGGGTACGGTTTGCGCCAGGAAGCTGAGCACCCGCCGCACCGCCTGGCTCCGGTCGAGGGTCGATGCGATGGCGGCGCCTGCCCGCCGCAACAGGTCGGCTTCCCGGGCGTGGCTCTCAGCGGCGGCCCGCGCCCGAGCAATTTCCTGCTCGGCTTCCTTCATGGCGGTCACGTCGTAGTCGATCGCCACCATCTTGTGATGCGCGTTATCGCCGTCGCCGCCAAAGAGGATCGCCTTGCTGAGGATCCAGAGGACCTCGCCGGATTTCGTGACGACCCGGTACTCCGACTGGGTAATCTCGTCGTTACCGTGCCTGTGCTCTTCGAAGCGTGTCCTCACCTGCTCCCGATCATCCGAGTGGAGGGCCTTGAGCCAGCGATCACCCCTCATCTCTTCCGCGCTGTAGCCCCACGCCGCCCAGAGAGCATTGGGAATCACCTCGTCTTTCTCGAGATCCTTGAAGAAGATGCCCAGCCGGGACAGGGCGTCGAAAAGTTGATCCAATTCCTCTTGCGAAAACCTGCGAAGAATCTCAGTTGCCACGACCATAAGCATAGCGCATCCGGCCGAAACGGGTCGAGCAGTTCAGGAACACCGCGTCACACACGATGCGCCATTGCGCGATTCTTCTCGTAGGCCATGAGCTCGTCGCGGGTGAGCTTGCCCGGCCGGATCGTTA
>CAZVXU010000379.1:0-1989 GCA_964631585.1 uncultured Spirochaetaceae bacterium
CGCAGTAACCTTCAGGCCCTCGACGGAACCTACAAGCGCATCATAAACCCCCACATCTACCGCGTCTCCATTTCGGACTCGGTGAAGCGCACAAAAGAGTCAGTTCTTCGGCGCCATCTGGGAAACAACGTGTAGGCGGGGCCTACTGAAGCGGCAACGTCTTGGCCCGCAGCCACTCCCGCACGGGCCCGTCGAGCTCGCCTCCGACCCGCTCCCATACCATCGCATGGTAGGAATCGACCCATGTTCGCTCCTCGGCGGTGAGCATTGACGTGTCTATGAGCTCCCGCTCGATGGGGCAGAGGGTGAGCGTTTCGAACTTCAGAAAATGATCGAAATCGGTGGTCCGGTCCTCGCCGACAACGAGCAGATTCTCGATGCGGATGCCGTAGTGTCCTTCGCGATAGAGGCCGGGCTCATTGGAGATCACCATGCCCGGCTCGAGGGCGACGTTGTTCGGCATCGCACTGATGCGCTGCGGCCCCTCGTGCACGTTGAGAAAGAATCCCACTCCGTGCCCGGTTCCGTGCCCGTAGTTCACGCCGTGCTGCCACATCGGCCGGCGCGGGATGGCATCGAGCTGGTGACCGCTCGTGCCTGCCGGAAACACGGTCATGGCCAGGGCGACGTGGGCCTTGAGGACGAGGGTGAAGTCCGTGCGGACGTTCGCGTCGACCTCCCCGATGGGGACGGTACGCGTGATGTCGGTCGTGCCGTTTCGGTACTGTCCCCCGGAATCGAGGAGCAGGACACCGCCCGGTGTGAGGGCAGCATTGCTCTCGGGTGTCACGCGATAGTGGACGATCGCACCGTGTTCCCCGTACCCGGCGATGGTCTCGAAACTCGGATTCACGAAGCCTGGCCGGCCCGAGCGTAGTTCGCCGAGCTTCCGGGCGGCGTCGAGCTCGGTCAGGGTTCCCTCGGTGGTCCCGGCCGCCCCGGCGGTCCGGGTCTCGAGCCAGTACAGGAACTCCGCCATCGCGACCCCGTCGCTCGTCATGCAGGCGCGCAGGTGATCGAGCTCGGTTGCGTTCTTTCTCGCCTTGAAATCGGTTGACGGATTCCGGCGCTCGACCCGTCTCACCCCGTCGGGAAGCGTCTCGTCGACGCGTGCGCCCACCCGCTGGGGGTCATACAGCAGCGCGGTGTCTGCGGGAAACGATTCGAGGTAGCTCCAGACCGCATCGTAGTCGCGCAAGGCCACGCCGTCTGCGGTAAGCGCGGCTCGATCGTGTTCCGATAGCTTTGCCGGATCGAGGAAGAGCAGCGCACGCTCCGCTTCGATCGCCAGATAGGCGAGCAGCACCGGGTTGAACGGGACGTCGCTGCCACGGACGTTGAGGATCCAGGCAAGGTCGTCGAGAGTCGCGATCAGATGGGCATTGGCACCGGTATCCCGCATCGCGGTGCGAATACGGGTGAGCTTCTCGCTGCGGGTCTCGCCGAACACGTGCTCGTCGATGAGTTCCGCGGGTGAGTCGGGGAGTGGCGGACGACCCTCCCAGATGGGATCGAGTAGATCCTCGCAGGGGACGATCTCGATGTTTGCCCCGGCGAGGCCCCGTCGAAGACTCCGGGCTGTTTCGAGAGACAGAACGGCGGAATCGAAGCCCACGCGACCGCCCGCGGGGACGTTCTCCGAAAGCCATTCGACGTACTGCGGCACGTGTGCCTGGCCGGCACGAAACAGTGCGATGGGCGTGTCGCGGAGCGTCTGTTCGGCTTCGAGATAGTAGCGGGAGTCCGTCCAGAGCCCGGCCTCGTCGAGGGTTATCACCACCGTGCCGGCGGATCCCTCGAAGCCGGAAATCCACTGCCGTGCCCTCCAGCGGTCCGGTGGGTACTCGCTCTGGTGCGGATCGGAGCTCGGGATGATGTAAGCCGAGAGATCGTGGGCCCGCATCCGGCCTCTGAGTGCTTCGACGCGCTGGGAAATCTTCATGTGTGCCGCCTTTCGTGGGCCCGAGCATACATCGGCGCGGGCGCGGG
>CAZVXU010000380.1:0-1984 GCA_964631585.1 uncultured Spirochaetaceae bacterium
CGTATGAGTTTTCGAAAGGCGTTCATCTCGTCCGGGTCCTCGTTATCGTGGATGTCCCGGATTATCTCGTCGATCTGCTCCCCGAGCTTCTCGTCCCTCATGAGATCGGAAAAGGTTCTCGTACTCACGGTTTGACTCTCCTTCCGTGTGGAATTGGATCGTCTCGTACCGCCGTGTGCCGCGTCGCCCGTTGCCACCTCGCCGTTCGTGTCCGTGCCGTTCCCGCGCCAGGTCGAGACCGGTATCGTTGACGGTCGACGCAGAAGGGGCACCACATCCGCTATACCGTCATGCTGCGTCTCGGTAAAGACCACTGTCTGGGGATAGCCGGAGAACTTGGAGTAGATGTAGTGCAGATCGGCGTTGAAACTGCCGGCGAGCTCGGCCGCGGGCTCATCGATAACGCACACCTCGACGTTCGAAAGATCGAGGTTATCACGGCGAATGTGATCGATAACCCGCTCGGTGTTTCCGACGATCACGTGCGGGGTGTTGGCGATGAGCGATGCTTCCTTGCGTGCGGCGGTGGAGGAGCCCAGCTCGACCACGTCGAGTTGATCGGAGCGGCGTTTCGCCGACTTTCCATCGAGCGCGACCGCAAGCAGCTCCGCGGTGGCCTTAATGTCCGCCGGTTCACGAGTGATGATAAGTGCCTTGATGCCCGGCTTGTCGAAGCGAACGCGGATCAGGGGCGGTAGGAGAAGTTCTACATGATGCGCGGTGTCGGGTCCCGTCTCGACGACGAAGTCCCTGCCTTTCACGATGTGGGGATAGATGGCCTGCTGAAGGTTTGAGAGCTCCTTGCTGCGACGCTTCGATGAGAACTTCTTGATGTTTCGCAGTCGTTTCGCCTGGCTCTCTGCTGTCACGTCATCTATCCGCAGGTTCGGACCGTTGTCACGCTGTCTGCGAAAACGATATCTTTCCCCCCGTGCTTTGTCAAGATTGCGGCCCGGTGTGCCGAGTAGACAGAATATGGAGATAATCACATGAAAACGGCTCTGGATCGCGGGCAAATGGGAAGGCGCATCGTCGGGCGGCGGCGCCGCTGCACGGGATCGGCTTCTGCCGCGCCTTTCGTACCTTCCGTCCCCGTTCTGCTGATCGCGTGTCTGCTCCTAATGGGCGCCACGTACGTCGACGCGCAGCAACTGTTTCGCTTCGAGTACCGCGAGGGGGAGCAGTACCGCATCCTTTCGAACGTCGATCAGAACGTGTTCCTTGACGGGGTGTTCCAGGCGCAGAACAAGGCCCTCAACCGCATCGCGGTGACCATCGAGGAGGTGCGCGACGGCGCCGGGTTCTACGACTTCGAGTATAATCACTCGCTCGAGACGTCCTACCAGGGCACCGACATGTTCCGCTTCGGCGAGACCTTTCGCTCCGAGTTCTGGCGCGACGAGCGGGGCCGATACACCATCGATCCCTCCCGCGTGGTGCCGCCCACGCGCAACGTGCCGATCCTCCCCGAGGAGCCGGTAGCACCCGGTGATACCTGGACGGCAACCGGCATCGAGGTGTTCGACCTCGAGTTCGTCGTACCCGGCGATCTGACCGGAACCATCGAGACGGAGATGCCTGTGCAGTACGAGTACCTCGGCAACCGCGAGTGGCGAGGCGGCGAGCACCCCGCCTTTTCGATCCGCTACAATGTCTTCCATCGTGCCGAGGAGACCCCGACAGACCCCTGGTATCCGATCATCATCTCCGGCACCGCCGATCAGGTTTATTACTGGGACCCGGACCGCGGCCGGCCGCGCGGCTACGAGGAGAGCTACGTCTTCGTGCTGCGCACCGCAAACGGACGCACCCTGCAGTACGAGGGCACGGCGAGCTCGGAAGTCCTCAACGCCGATCCCCTCGATCGCGAGCAGGTTGAGGAGGACGTCGAGCGAGACCTCGAGGACCTCGGCGTCGACGACGCGAGCGTCTCCAGCGACGAGGAAGGGGTGACCATCACCCTCGACAACGTCCGCTTCCCGCC
>CAZVXU010000381.1:0-1975 GCA_964631585.1 uncultured Spirochaetaceae bacterium
CGACCATGACGGCCTCCTCAACGCCTGCAATAGAAGTACAGGGCCTCTCCAAGCGCTTCGATACCGTTCAGGCGGTAGACGGCGTCGATTTCGACGTGGGTCCCGGTGAGCTCTTCGGCTTTCTCGGCCCGAACGGTGCGGGGAAGACCACGACGATCAACATGCTGATCGGCCTTGCGCGGCCCGACGCGGGCACGATTCGAATAGCGGGCGTGGACTGCACCTCCAACCCCCAGTCCGCGCAGCACCTCATCGGCGTCGTGCCCGATGAGAGCAACCTCTATCCCGAGCTTTCGGGCTTCGATAACCTGAGCTTCTGCGGCTCGCTCTACGGTTTGCGGAAGGCCGAGCGCGAGCGCCGGGCGCAGGAGCTCCTCGAACGCTTCGGCCTCGAGGATGCAGGTGGGCGTCGCTTTGCCGGCTACTCCAAGGGCATGAAGCGCAAACTCACCATCGCCGCAGGCATCATCCACCAGCCGCCCATCCTGTTTCTCGACGAGCCGACAAGCGGCATCGATGTGGCGAGCGCCCGCCAGATCCGCCGGCTGATCTCAGATCTCAATGCAGGCGGGACGACCGTTTTTCTCACCACGCACTACATCGAGGAGGCGGAGCGACTCTGCGGCCGGATTGCATTCATCGTCTCGGGCCGGATCGTGCGCACCGACTCCGTTGAGCGGCTGATGCAGCGGACTAAGGGAAGGGAGGTCGTGTTGTTCGAGGTTGACGCGGGCGCGCCCCGGCTCGAAGCGGCAGTTGCGGCGGAGTTCGACGGGCTCGAGTGCCGCGCTCGCAGTGAGACCGGGCTGCGGGTGGAGGCAGGCGAACGCGTGCCGGTCGGACCCCTAGTTCGGTTTCTCGAGGAACGCGGGGCTGAGGTGTGGGAGGCGCGGCGCCTTCGCCCGTCACTCGAGGACGTGTTCGTCGAGGTGACCGGCATCGAGGCGGGCAGCATGACTTCCGAACGAGGGGGCGGCGCATGAATCGGGCGATTGCCTTCTGGAATATCCTCACAAAGGATATGCGCTCCTACTATCTCAAACCGCCCAACATCAGCTGGGGGCTCGTTTTTCCGCTTGCCTGGACGGCCGCCTTCTTCGTCAGGTCCGGCTCGGGGCTCGACAGCATCGACGCGCTTCTGCCGGGCGTCATGTCGGTTTCGGTGCTCTTCGGGACCACGAGCATGCTGGCGGTCACGGTCACTTTCGAGAAGAAGGGGCGCTCCTTCGAGCGGTTGCTCCTCGCCCCGATCTCCCTCGAGCTGCTGATGCTCGCGAAGACCACAGGCGCCATCCTCTTCGGAACGGCAAACGCCTTCATCCCGGTTCTCATCGCGGCCTTCCTCACCGACCTCTCGGGCGTGTCATGGGCGGTGCTCGCGCCCGCCGTCGTGCTCATCGCGGTGAGCTCGACCTTCCTCGGACTGTTCATCGCGGTTTCGGTGAGCGAGGTTTTCGAGGCGCAAACGTTTTCCAATTTCTTCCGCTTCCCGATGATCTTCCTCTGCGGGCTCTTCGTGCCAGTGGCCGCCCTGCCGATCTGGCTGAGGCCCCTTTCCTACGTGTTGCCGTTGACCTACGGCGCCGACCTGCTCCACGCTTCCATCCGTTCCGCCGGCGTCATGGCCCTCTGGCTCGACTTCCTGCTGCTTGCTGCCTTCTGCGCGATCCTCTTCGGTGTGAGCCTGCGGAACATCCGACGGCGCTGGATTGTGTAGCGCGCCGCTACCGCAACTCCTCGAGCAGCGCCTCGAATCCCGCGAGATTCCGATCCCACTCGATGTCGTAATGGTTCGTGAGCTCGACGGTGAGGTTCGGGTGGCCGATCTCGTAGAAGTAGTCGTCCGCCGAGCCGGTGATCTCGTAGTCGATCGGCCCGCGCGGGTTTCGGGCTCGCTGAAGGGGGCGCTTCCGGCATCAACCTCGGTGTTGCCCCAGTAGCTCGTCGGCTGCCAGTCTCCGTCCCAGTTTCGGTT
>CAZVXU010000382.1:0-1967 GCA_964631585.1 uncultured Spirochaetaceae bacterium
CGTTGAGCGTGAGGTCGTAGCGCGCGCGGTGTCCCTGCGGGAGGCCTTCCTCGAAGCCGACCCGCAGAGCCTCGACCTCCCGCACGCGGACGGTGTCGGGAGCGCCGCTTCCGTACCACAGCTGGACGAATCCCACCCGGTGCATCATGGCGCGGGCGTGGAGCGCGTCGTAGGCGCTGAGGGAGAACGGCTCGGGAGCAGGTATGATGATATGGGGCGGGCTGCGGTCGAGCTCGATCCGTTGCGCACTCAGTTCGGGCGAGAGCATGGCCAGGAAGAGGAAAAACGCTGCAGCGACGACCGGACGAGACATCCTAAGGAGAGTTTCGGCGCATCAATCGGCAAAATGGAGCATCGGCACTCGAATCTCGAACCGTGTCTCCACGTCCCGATGTACCTCGATGCTGCCCTGCAGCTGTCGCACCAGAGACACCACGAGGCGCAACCCGGTGCTTCCGGTGGTTTGCAGATCCACGTCTTCGGGAAGCGCGGCGGCGTTGTCGGCGACCTCTATGAAAAAACACCGGCTGTCTCGTTCCTCTCGGCCAGTGACACGGAAGTGATTCTCCCGTGCGGGGGAAAACGCGTGCTTGACCGCGTTGAGGGCGAGCTCGCTCACAATGAGCCCGAGCGGCGTTGCGCTTCGGGCCTGCATGTGGCGGGGCGGGACGTCCACCTCCACCGTCACTCCCGCCCGTTCTCCCGGATGGAAGACGCCGCCGAGGATGTCGGAGACATAGGAGCGCAGGTCGACGGCGCCGGTGTCCTCCCGAACGGCGAGGCGCTGGTACAACACCCGCAGTGCCCTGATCTGGTGGTAGAGATCCGCGAGGTCATAGCCGTCCGGCAGCTCGCTTTCGGAGAAATGCACGAGTGACTGTACCAGCGCGAGGTTGTTCTTGATTCGGTGGTTCACCTCTTCGAGGCGCAATTGCGTCTGCTCGAGGTCCTTGGCAAGCCGCCGCCGGTCCTCGACGACGTCGGTTACGTCGAGCGACACGACGAGACAGGCATCCTCGTGCTCGCCCCACACGATTGGCGATACCGTGACAGCATACCAGCGGCCGGTATTCTCGTGGTAGATGAGGCTCTCATCGTCGGAGATCATCCGCGACAGGCTGCTCGCGGGTGCGTCGCCGCGGGAGGTGTTGTCCTCGAAGCTCGTCAACTGAGCCACCCCGGGAATCTCCTCTGGGCGAGAGATGCTTTCGGGGTTTCCGAATCGCCCGCGCACCGCGTCGTTGATGAACAGAACGCGCTGGTCGGTTCGATCGAACACGAACACGAAGAGCTCGAGTCCGTGCACCAGCGAGAGGACCGCATCATGCTGCCGCAAGATGGAGCGCTCGGTTCGCCAGCGCCGGCGCGCGTGCTCGATGGAGCTCAAGAGGACCTGCAGATCCCCGTCGGCCTTGAAGACACAACCGTAGGCGTCGGCGCTGCGGGTCGGAGCGACAGTCTCCGCATCCGCATGCCCGGTGTAGAAGACGACCGGAAGGTCATAGCGGGACCGCACCTCCCTGGCGGCTTCGACTCCCGTCATGTGCCCCGGGCCGAGCTCGATATCCATAATGACGACGTCATAGGCCGAATCGGTCTCGAGATGCGCAATGCACTCTTCTCCGGACACCACGAAGTCGGCGGCATATCCCTCGCCGGTGAGATTCAAGCATACTTGCTCGGCCAGAAGAGCCTCATCGTCCACAAGCAGGACGCGAGCGCGCATATATTTCTCCTGTGTCTCTCCAGTATACAGGGGAGACGGGCATTACATTATTTGAGCTAAAAGACTTTTTGTGATTATACAGAGTTTACCACGGGTCCTGCCGGCTGTAAACACACCGGATGAAATACTCGCGTTTTCCGTAGTAGGATGGCACCACGGCCGTATGAAACAGACCGGAGACGAGCCCCAGAGCAATAACCCGGGACAGCCCCGCCGCCGCGCCGCCTACAGGGCGGGGTGG
>CAZVXU010000383.1:0-1957 GCA_964631585.1 uncultured Spirochaetaceae bacterium
GTCGCCGGGGAGCCGGGGGCTGGTTTGCCGCGAAACAGTCCTTCGAGGCGCCTGCGGAGATTGTCGATGAACGATGAGAAATCCGGCCCGATCTGTTTTGCCATAAAACGGATACCCTACCTTCGTGCGGGGAGGATAACCCGAGTATGCAGGTCATGTACAGGCGTGGGTGGGGAACGGCACGGCGCCGGGTGCGCCGGCCGGCGCCGGCCTAGTAGCCGTCGGACATCGCGCGGTTCTTGTCTTTCTTGTAGAGCTCGGTGTAGACGAAGCCGCGGTTCTTGAGCTTTTCCTTTACGTCCTGGGGGAAGGGAATGTAGCGCCAGAAGATGTCGCGGACTTCACGATCGAGCTTCTGAGTACCTTCACTCTCGCGGGTGATCCACAGAATGTAATCCTGAACGAAGGCGTCCTTGACATCTCCCTTCATCTTGCGCTCCGCAAACCACTGGTAGTACCAGCCGGTGAGGCCCTCTTCCATCCAGTAGTGCTGCGCCTTTTCCTTGGCCACCTGCCAGCGAAGGTCGCCGACGGCGGCAATGATGGCGGTGCGCAGGTCTTTCGGATACATGGGAATGGCAACCCGAGCGCGGCTCGTGGCGCGGTTGAAACGTTCGAAGGGTTCCCAGCACACACCTTGGTCGCCGTAGCAGGGAATGAGGATGATGTTGGGCACGATGCGGTTGGTCTGACGCTTGAAGGTCCGCTCGAAAATCGCCGGGTCGAGGTGCTCGACTTCGGCGAGTATCTTGATGACGTTTTCACGGGCCCCGATATCCTCAAAACCGCTCTTGAGGTAGTGCTTCATGAGCACGGGGAAGTGATTTCCCTGCCTGCCTATGCAGAGCTTGGCCATCTGGCGGATGGTTCGCATCTCGGCTACTACCGTTTTGGTGTCCACGGCGGCGGTGTCGGACTCCTTGTCCTCGAGGTTCTCCAGCTGCTCGGAAATGGTATCGAGCTCCTGGTACTCCCGCGCGAGATCCTTGTTGAGCGTTCCGAGCTTACGGAGAATGGTGGTCATCTCCCCGAGGGCGGCGCGCTGCTCTTCGTTATAGGGCGCGCTCAGGTCGTCGAAGCCGGCCGACGGTGAATGCTGTGAAATGAAGTCCGCGCGATCGCGCAACAACCGTTCCTGCTCGTCGATCTCGCTCATGCGATTGCGGATGACCGTGATCTGGCTCTGATACTTCCCCCGCGTTTTCTCGAGAGCGGCGTTGATACGATTCGCGTCGTCTTCCTTGGCGGACTTGGTCTCGTCAACGGCTGAGGCGTTTATCCGGCCGCGTGAGACCTCCTTCAGCCATTCATCCACGTAGTGGATCGGCTCACCCGTCCTGTTTTCGAAGATGATGCTGGAGATCATCCGCCGCTGTTCCGGCGAGATGATGGTGGGCAGTAGCGCGGCGAAACGGAGAAAGATGATTTTCGGCTCGGGCAGGCCGGAGTTGATCTTGCCGGCGATGCTTGCCGCTACCTCCCAGAACGCTGTAATCAGCCGTCCCCGATAGGTTGAGCGTTCTTTCGAGTCCTCGGCGTTCAGAAAGGCGCCGAGCTGAGAGTGCAGCCGCTTTGCCGGTTCGCCCTCTCCGGTGAGGACTTTCTGGTAGAACTTTTTGTCGTTGAAGTAGGGCTTGGGCTCCTCGTGGAGTTTCTGGGGAACCCGGAAGGACTCGCGCTCGGTATTCGGGGCCACGTCCGTCGAGGATCGGGCCGTCTTCGACTCCGCTTCTTCGAAGAGCTCGGAGAAATCGGGCACCTCGCCCTCATCGCTCATCGAGCCCTCATGAGCGTCGTCCTCGACCGAGAGGAGTTCCGAAACGTCCGTTTCGTCGAGGTTTGTTCCGTTTGTCTGCCCGGAATTGTCTGCCATGAACGTGTCAGTGCGCGAAAAGTGGGTTTTGGAGGTGACGGGATTCGAACCCGTGACCCCCTGAATGCCATTCAGGTACTCTAG
>CAZVXU010000384.1:0-1956 GCA_964631585.1 uncultured Spirochaetaceae bacterium
GAGCTTGCCCCGCTTCGCGAGTCGCGGGTCCGTACCGGTATCTATCCCCGGGACGTCGAGCGACCCGTCGGGGCCGTCATGACCACCGAGACCGAGGCCATCGACTCGATGAGTTTCAATGCCGGGTTGGTGTTGTTCGGCTACTTTCTCACGTATCTGTTTCTCAGCTTCCTCACCTGGGCCCTGTCTCTGGTCGGCCCGCTTGGCGAGGAGCTCGCAGTAAACCTCTGGGGCATCAGCTTCATCTTTGCGGCCATCATCGGGCTTGCCATGAAGCATACCATCGAGGCCATCCGGGTCGATCATGTCATCGACACGCGCACGATGAACCGCATCTCCGGCCTGTCGGTCGACGTGATGGTCACCGCGGCGATCGGGGCCATATCTCTGGTTGCCGTTTCGCAGTACTGGATACCGATCGTGGTACTCGCGCTCGTCGGCGCGCTCATGACATTCCTCACCGTGCCGTGGATCGCGTCCCGGGTGTTCCAGGACCACAAGTTTCACCGGATGCTGCTAATCTTCGGCGTATCCACCGGCACCCTGTCCACGGGCCTCGCGCTTCTGCGGGTCATCGATCCTGATTTCGAGACGCCGGTTGCCTCCGACTACACCTACGCCGCCGGCATCACCTTCGTGTTTGCTATTCCCTTCATCCTCTCGATAAGCCTGCCGGTGCGTGCCTTCGTGACCGGCAATTTCATGTACTTCTGGATGGCCGTGGGCATTGCGCTCGCCTACTTCGTGTTCGTCTTCATCTCCTACCTCGTGCTGGCCAAGGACAAGGCGTTCGCAGGACCACGTCACGTCTGGTTGCGTCACAGGAGCTGATCCTCATGCGTCGAATCAACAATCCGTTCATAGGACACGAGGGCTACGATTGTTTCGGCTGCGCGCCTCACAATCCCGTGGGGCTCAAGCTGGAGTTCTACGAGGACGGGGACGACGTCGTCGCTACGGTGGAGCCGGCGGAACACTTTCAGGGCTATAACCGCGTCCTCCATGGTGGCATTCAGGCTACGCTGCTCGATGAAGTGTCGAGCTGGGTCGTCTTCGTGAAGATCGGCACCGCCGGTGTCACGCAGAAAATGGAAATCAGCTACGACAAGCCCTCCTTCGTCGGCTCCGCGGTAACCGTGCGTGCCCGCCTGCTGCGGATGGAGAAGAACATCGCCGTCATCGAGGCCGAGCTCTATCAGAGCGGGGATGAGCCCTCCGCACGCGCAACCTGCCGATACTTTACGTATCCGGAAAAAACCGCACGGCGAAAACTGATGTATCCGGGTATCGAGAACTTTCTGCCGGATGATGTGCCGGATGAGAAGCATGAGAAGGAGAAGAGGTGAGGTGATGGGAACACGGGCGGCGCAGGAATCTGAGGGTCGCGCCGGCGCCGCGGCGGCGCACCGGCTCCGGCAGAGCGCCGGGCGAGTGCGGCGCGTCGCGGCGGTGATCGCTTTTCTCGCCTTGACCGCCCTGCTCGGCGGCTGCGAGTTCTTTACCGCGAGCGCGTTTCCGGAGTATGTCTCCCTGATTCAGGCGGAGAGAAGTGTGTCCAAGTGGGTGGATGCCGAGGATACCGAGATCTATATGTCGGCAGCGGTGCACCCGGAGGAGCCGACCCTGTTCATGCTCGTTGATACGGTGGGTGAGCCGCTTCGGCTTCTCATCATCGATGAAAAACTCGATATCGTGGGTAACTACACTGAAGCCGAGCTGAATACGCAGCTTGGCGGAAGCGGCTCGCTTGGTACGGCGATGGGGTTTGATCTTGCATTCAGGCCCGTCGTGGGCCATTTCGTGTTTGACGCCGAGTCCTACGCGCCGGTAATATATAGCGACGTTGCGGCCCCCACCGAAGGAACAGTGACGATTCGGTTCGATGAGGATGAAAAGACCGAGAATCGCGTGTACGTCGTCTCGACAAGCGGGCAGTCGATGACGATCGAGTATTAC
>CAZVXU010000385.1:0-1951 GCA_964631585.1 uncultured Spirochaetaceae bacterium
GCCGTGTTTCTGCAGCCCCTCGTCGTGCAGGCCTTCTTTCCGGTCGCGATTCGGGCACTCACCGACGCAGCGCCGGTGGCGGCACGTAATCTGGCCGTTGCACTTGCAATTCCCATGGCAAATCTGGTAGGTGCGGGTATAGCCCCGCGTGCATTCGGTGCCGTGGCGGCAGCGGGGCATTTCGAGACGGGCTTCATTGCCCTCGGAACGCTGACGGTGGTGAGTCTCGCGCTGTTGCCGATGCGACGGGCGAAACAGGCACCTCCCGGCACCCCGGCCTGAGGAGACAGGATGAGCGACACGTATATCAAGCAGGACACACCTTTCGTGGTGCCGACCGACGACGGTAAGCACATCGAAGAGCATTTCGGCATACCCAGTACCGGTATGAAGGACGTCAGCGTAGCCCGGATGGTGGCCCCGCCCGGATGGTCGGAACCGGCCCAGACTCCCGAGTTCGACGAGCTTACCCTGATGGTCAAAGGTCGGAAGCGGATCATCGTCGGCGATGAAGAGCTCGAGCTCTGCGCCGGCCAGTCTCTGCTGGTTCGCGCCGGAACGCGGGTACAGTACTCGAACCCCTTCGACGATCCGGCGGAATACTGGTCGGTGTGCCGTCCCGCATTCTCTCCGGACCGGGTCCACCGCGAGTAAGTGGCCCGACCGGCCTTTTCGGGGCGCCCCGACGCATCCGGCCTCAGGCGCCGCCCCTGTAGAACTTCGGTCCCAGCTCCGCCCACACCTGCTCGACAACGTCGTGATCTCCGGATACCGTCAACCTGATCCGCCTGAATCGCAAACTGCCGACATCGACGGCGGGAAGCTCCGCGATGGTGATTCGCCATCCGGGGCCGGAGAATCCCGGCGACTCGCGCACGCTTCCTGCGAGAGATAAGATATAGCCCTCGGCTACCCACGCGGGTATGTCGCGGAAATCATGTACCATCTCCATTCGCGCAAGCCTAGCGAGTCGGCAGGAACTACGCAAGGGTGTGTTCCGTGCTATGATGCGCCGAAGCCACGACGGCGGGGAGGTTCCGGTGAGCGATTCGATACACACGGTGCTCGATGCTATTCTGTTCGGCTCGGAGGGGCGAGAGCCCCTCGGTGGCGTCGACTTCCACGGGCTCGGCAATACGGGTACCGCAAAGCGCCTCTCGACTCTCGGTCACCGGCTCGCCGCCAGAGACCACGGTGGGACAGGCAGCGGCGCGGGTCACAGAACAGAGCCCGGACCATCGGGCGCGAGCGACGAGTTGGACACGTTTCTCGAAACCGCCGCGGAGCGGGCCCTTTCAGAGCTTTCCGCTCTCCGGGACTCCGACACCGTGTGGCGTACGTCCCTCGAGCATGCTGCCGAGGCGGTTCGGGCCGGACGCGTAGCAAAATGGGACGAGGAAGCCCGTAATCTTCTGTGGCAGGTCTTCTTCCCCGAGGGCGCGCGACTTCTCGGTCGAAGCGAAGCCGCAACAGCGGAGCTCCGTGCCCGCCGCGGCGTCGAGCTTCGAAAGCTCAACGACAGGCCGCTCTCCGACCCGGTCAGTGAGCTCCTCGTCACGTCGAACGTCCTCCTGTCGGTCCCCCATACCCGCGAGGAAATCGATGCACTGCCCCACGGCGACGGTGTAAAATCCCGCATCCGCCATGCCTTTGAGGAGGAGCAGCGCTACTTCTACGACCATCCGATCCATATCGGGACTGCGCCCGAGAACAACGAGGCGATCTACGGGTTGCGGGGACTTAATAGCGCGGTTGCCTGGGAAAAGGAGCACCGTGGGGTCGCCTCTGAGGCACGTCTCACGGTCGTACTCAGTCTGTCCGTTACGCACGACGGCCTCCACGAGGTGGGGCGCGAGTATCTCGCCGAGGAGATACGGCGAGCGGGTGCCTTCGAGAATCTCGATGTATACCTCTTTACCGAGGTGGACTGCCGCCGCATCGTGGAAGACGT
>CAZVXU010000386.1:0-1948 GCA_964631585.1 uncultured Spirochaetaceae bacterium
ACGATCTGCCAGAGCTGGTTCTTCCGCGCCCTGAAGCCCGAGGCCGAGGAGAGCAGGTAGTACTTCCACATGCGGTAGAAGCGATCACCGTAGCGCTCGCGAAGCTCGGGCCACGCGGCGTCGAAGTTATCGACCCAGTGCATGAGCGTGGTGTCGTAGTAGGCGCCGAAGTTGTGCCAGTCTTCCAGGACGAAGATTTCCTCGGCGGCGGAGGTAATCTGCTTTGCCGACGGCAGCATGGAGTTCGGAAAGATGTAGCGGGATATCCACGGGTCGCCCTGCCGCACAGAGCGGTTTCCTCCGATGGTGTGAAGCAGGAAGAGGCCGTCGTCGGAGAGCAGCTTGCGCGCGGTTTCCAGGAAGGTGCGGTAGTTCTTGACACCCACGTGCTCGAACATTCCGATCGAGACGATGCGGTCGAAGGTGTCGTCTAACTCGCGATAGTCCTGCAGCCGAATGTCCACGGGCAGATCGCCCTTGTGCTCGTTCGCGTAGTCGACCTGCTCCTGCGAGACGGTTACACCGACCACCTCGCAGCCGTAGTGCTCGGCCATGTAGCGGGCCGCGCCGCCCCAGCCGCAGCCGATGTCGAGCACGCGCATCCCCGGTTCGAGTCCCAGCTTGCGCGCGCAGAGGTCGATTTTTGCCTCCTGGGCCTGGTCGAGTGTTTCGGCGTCCTTCCAGTAGCCGCAGCTGTAGGTAAGCCGCGAGTCGAGCATGCGCTCGTAGAGGTCGTTCCCGATATCGTAGTGGCGCTCGCCGATGGTGAACGCACGCCTCGGGCTCTGCAGATTGACGAGCTTGGCGCGAATCACGTCGAGCGCAAGAATGCGGGCGACCATCTTCCGTTCGAGCCCGGACTGGAGGACGCGGGTCAGCATCTCATCGATTCGCTCGCAGTCCCACCACGCGTCCATGTAGGATTCACCGAGGCCGAGGGAAGCTTCGGCGAGGACGCGATGATAGAAGCGCTCATCGTGTACCTGTACATCCCATGGGCGATCTCCGTTGATGCGGATATCGGTACCCTCGAGCAACCGTTCGATCTTGCGGCGGTAACGATTCTTCGGTTCCGGGGTCGTAGCCTTGCGGAGGGCTGTGTTCGTGCCACTCATATCTCCTCCCCCTAAAAAGATAACGCCGTCGCGCTGCGTTTTGTACCCCCGCGCCACTTCACCACGGAGCCCGATCGGGTGTAAGAAGGAGACCATGGCAGCCGTGTACGAGCTTCTGCGCTCAGTGTGGTCCCTTCCGAGTCACTCCTGGCTCATCCCGGTGGGTGTGTTTCTCGTCTACCTGCTCGTGAGCCGCAGCATCCGCAATCGCTTAGAAGCGGCATGGGTCACCACCGTCGTCCTCCTCGCAGACGTGATTGTCGTCCCTCTCTTCTTCGTGTCACTCGACATCGTGATCGGTGCAGGAGGGGACGCGCTGTCGGAGACTCGCGCCGTCACCCGGGCCATCTGGGCTGTGTTTTTCGTGGCGATTGCCTGGCTCGCGGTACGGCTGCTGCGTCGCTTTCTGTGGCAGCGACACTTCGTGCGGACCTACGGGCGGGAAGCGCCGCGCATTCTCCAACATATCGTCGCGATCGGGCTGTACTTCGTGGCGTTCGCCATCATCCTCGTAGTGGTATTCGATCGGCAGGCCGGCAGCGTTCTCGTGTCAACGAGCGTGCTTGTCGGTGTTGTCGGTCTCGCCTTGCAGAACGTGCTGTCCGATCTGTTCTCCGGGATCTCGCTTACCCTCGAGCGTCCTTTCACGGTGGGAGACTGGGTGCGATTTGCCGACGGGAGCGAGGGGGAGGTAACCGACATCTCCTGGCAGGCGATCTACCTCAAGTCCTTCAACGAAAGCCGCTTGGTGCTGCCGAACCGGACGGCATCGGGCATTGCCGTTCACAACTACTCCAAGCCGACCCGGATCTACGCACGGTGGTTCGAAGTCC
>CAZVXU010000387.1:0-1944 GCA_964631585.1 uncultured Spirochaetaceae bacterium
TCTCCAGTCCCAGGTTCGGCGTCTCGAGCACGATACCGTTCTCGAAGTCGACCGGGCCCGGGCAGGCTATGCCGATCGCGGAGATCTCACTCTCCTTCGCCCCGGCATCATCGAGGGCGTCCCGGATCACCTCGACCATCTTCTCGAGAACCGCCTCGTTGTCTCTGGATTTTCCGACCTTTTCCTTTGCGCGCCCGCGGGGCGTGTAGGCCTCGTCGAACACCACGGCAAGGATTTTCGTTCCCCCGAGATCCACGCCCACGAAATAGTCCTGCTTCTTGCCCATACAGCCTCCCCGCGCGATTATACAACCATGGACCCGGAAACGCACGGAGTGATCATCGGGCGGTTCATGCCGCCCCATGCCGGACACCAGTACCTCGTGGATTTTGGCCGCAACATGTGCGACCGCCTCACCGTCCTCGTCTGCACGCTCAGCGCCGAGCCGATTCCCGGCGAGCTGCGCTACCGCTGGATGCAGGAGCTCTTTCCGGACGTGCACATGGTGCACATCACCGAGGAGATCCCCGAGGCGAGTAAGGACAGCCCCGCCGCCATTCCCATCTGGGCGGAAACCGTCCGCGCGTATCTCGCCGCGCCGCCGACCTACGTCTTTGCATCAGAGGACTACGGAGCGCCCCTGGCCGCCGAGCTCGGCGCCCGCTTCGTGCCCGTGGATCCGGCGCGGCGCCAGTTTCCCGTCTCTGCAACCATGATCCGCGAAAACCCGTTTGCCAACTGGGACTACATCCCCGAGCCGGTGCGTCCGTATTTTCTCAGGCGCGTGTCCGTGGTGGAGCCCCGGGACGGAGGCCCGGGTGGTCCGGTTGCGTCCGGCCGGGACGCCGGTCCGTCGATGGCACAGCGCCTCGCCGCCCACTACAACACCCTCTACGTCTCCGACTACGGTGCGTTCTGGGAGCAAACGATGGGCGAAATCGGCCCCGAGGAGCTTTCCCTCGTACAGGCCGCGCAGCAGGCCGTGGAAGACTCCCTCGCGAGGCGTGCCTCGCGCGTCCTCTTCTGCGAGTCGGACGCGCTGCAGATTGCGGTGAGTCGGGGGCTGGAGGCCGCCCCGGGCGGCGCCGGTGATACGGGCCGCGACACGGGCAACGATTCCGGCGGCCGCAGCAGCGGCCACGACCTCACCCTCCTTGTCGAGACTCCGGGCCGCGACGGCGGCGCTGCAGCCCGCGGCGCCTCGAAGGCCCCCGAAGACGGAGGCCTCCTCGATCGTATGGAGGGCGAGCTCCGGCGTCGCGGCGAGCCGTTTGTCCGCATCGGCGCGACAAGCGAGCACGAGCTACTGGATCGGACCGTGACGGAGGTTGAGCGGATGCTCCGGGCGCGAACGGGGTAGCCCGAGCAGGCGACCCGGGCAATCGGGCCGTCAGCCGAACGACTGCACGTACTCGCGAATCCCGTTCAGCAGCATCTGCACCGAGAGCGTCGCGAGAATCATGCCCATGAGCCGCTCTATGGCGGTGAGAAAGCGTGCCCCGAGTCGCCGCCTGAGCACATCGGCGGAGAGCAGCACGGCCAGTCCCGCCACGGAGGCGATGACCAGCGCCAGAAACCACGTCCAGATACGCCCCGGGGCCTGATTCGAGAACAAGATCACCGTGGCCATCGCCGAGGGCCCGGCGATGAGGGGAATGGCCAGCGGCACGACCAGCGGCTCGCCCGTCTGGCTCTCCACGTTCTGATCGCGACCCCACGGAAACACCATCCGCACGGCAATGAGAAAGAGCACCACCCCGCCGGCAATGCCGAGAGCGGGCTCGGTAATGTGAAGGGCGGAGAGCACGTACTTTCCGAAGAACAGGAAGAGGGCGAGGACGGCGAAGGCAATGAGCACTTCGCGCAGGATCACGCGCTTTCTACGGGCCTCATCGACCTGACGCAGCAGTGAGAGAAACATCGGGATATTCCCGATGGGATCCA
>CAZVXU010000388.1:0-1943 GCA_964631585.1 uncultured Spirochaetaceae bacterium
TGGCTCATGGAGTTCCTCTCGCGGTATCGCGGCGGATACCTCCTCGTCTCCCACGACCGCTACTTCCTCGACCGGACCACCGACCACGTGGCGGAGCTCTTCATGGGAGACCTGCGCCTCTACACCGGAAACTTCTCGGAGTACGAGGTACAGCGCGAGCGCGAGCTCGAGCAGCTGCGGAAGGATTATGAGGCGCAACAGGCCTACATCGAGCGCCTCGAGTCATTCATAAACCGCTTCCGATACAACGCCTCCAAAGCCTCCCTCGTGCAGAGCCGGATAAAGGAGCTCGAGAAGGTAGAGCCGATCGAGATTCCCGAGGGCCTCAAGCCCATGCACGTCGAGTTCCCCCAGCCGTCGCGCACCGGCCGCATCGTCGCCGAGCTCTCGGGCCTCGAAAAGCGCTACGGCGCGGACGCAGTGTTCGCCGGCATCGACGTTCATATCGAGCGGGGCGAGAAGGTTGCGGTGGTCGGACCGAACGGTGCGGGGAAGTCGACCCTGCTTCGCATCCTCGCCGGACGTGACAGGGACTTCGGCGGTGAGCTCTCCTGGGGCACCGGCGTGCAGACGGCGTACTTCTCCCAGGACGAGCCCGACGCCCTCGACTCCGACTGCAGCATTCTCGAGGAGGTCGAGAGGGACGCTCCCACCGGGATGGTTCCCCACCTGCGCGCAATGCTCGGCGCCTTTCTGTTTCGGGGTGACGACGTGTTCAAGCAGGTGCGCGTGCTCAGCGGCGGCGAGCGAAGCAGGCTGATCCTCGTGAAGATGCTGTTGCGCCCCGCGAACCTCCTCGTGCTCGACGAGCCGACCAACCACCTCGACATGAGCTCCAAGCGCGTCCTCGCGGACGCCCTCGAACGCTTCGCGGGAACGGTGGTTTTCGTCTCCCACGACCGGTACTTCATGCGCGACGTGGCAACCCGGGTGATCGAGCTTCACCGGCCCGACCAGCGGAAGCCGGCCGGGCTGCGTGATTTCAAGGACGGCTACGATTACTATCTTCGGCGCACGCGGGCCGAGGCGGCCGAGGCGGCAGAGGGCCGGGCGACGGCAGCCTCCCGGCGGGCGACTCCGGCCCCGCGGGAAGCGGCGCCGGAGCGGAACTGGGCAACGCAGAAGCAGCAGAAGAGTCGTGCACGGAAGCTCGAGAAGCAGGAAGGCGAGATCCTCGCGGAGATCGATCGCCTGGAGGCCGAACATGAGAGCGTGCAAGAGGAGCTGGCCCGTCCGGAGGTCTACGCCGACGGCGAACAGGTAAAAGCGCTCACCGCGCGCCTCGACGATATTGATCGAAACCGCCACGAGCTCACCGAGCAGTGGGAGAAGCTTGCCGGCGAACGCGAGCTCATCGAGGAGGAACTCGGTGGGTAAGCGCAACGGGCGGGCGCATGCTTCCTTCGGATCCGTCGGCAGATACCGCGTCGTTGCCCCGCACCGAAGATTCCGGTAGGATGCCGCCATGGCCCGTATCTACTCCTGGAATGTAAACGGCATCCGTGCCGCGGCCCGCAAGGGCTTCTTCGACGTACTTACAAACTCGGACGCCGACATCTTCTGCGTGCAGGAGACCAAAGCGCAGCCCGAGCAGCTTACCGATGACTTCATCGCCCCCGACGGATACCACAGTTACTGGAGCTCGGCCGAGCGCAAGGGCTACAGCGGCGTCGCCGTATTCAGCCGGACCGAGCCGCTCTCGGTCGCGAGGATGGAGATCCCGCGCTTCGACAGCGAGGGCCGTGCGCTCATCCTCGAGTATCCGGATTTCACCCTCATAGGAGCCTACTTCCCCAACAGTCAGGAAGGCGGCAGGCGTCTCGACTACAAGCTCGACTTCTGCGACAGCATGCGCGGAATCTGCGATGAGCTCGACGCCGCCGGCAAGCACATCGTACTCTGCGGCGACTACAACATCGCCCACAAGCCCATCGACCTCGCAA
>CAZVXU010000389.1:0-1942 GCA_964631585.1 uncultured Spirochaetaceae bacterium
GACGAAGTAGCGTCGTCCATCGCTCTCGAACGTTTCGACAAGCGTCCATCGGCCATTCACCAGTCCTTCCCACATCGCGAGCGCCTCGTCCGGTTCCTCGGCTCCGCCCCGCGACCGGAGCCGATCCACCGCCCGGGCGGCGCTGCGAAGCCGGTCCCGGGCGGTCTTCGGTGTAGCCTCGCCCTCCGCGTGCACGACCCGGTTGTCCGCAGCAATGACCGCCTCGGCCGCAACGGCTTTGCGCTCGAGCGCCTCGCGAAGGCGGTGCGCGGCCTGGAGATGAACGCCTGCCTCGCTCCACGCGAGCCTGGTGCGGGCATTGAGCGCGGTAGGGCTCCCAAGCGGCGCGTTGATTACCGTCCCGTGCCAGGTTGGGCTTGATGCGGTCAGCCCGAAGGTATCCGAGAATCCGCGCTGCGCCACCGTGCTCTCGTACGTTTCGTTCTCCTCGATCGAGTGCCCGTCAAGACGAAGCGCTTCGCTCACCGTCCCGCAGAGCACGCCCCGATGGTAGAAGCGCGCAGCGTCGTCAGGGGTCGTCGAGCGGTTAAGCGCGAGCGTCCCTTCAACAAACGAGTCCGGCACGTTGCACGATCCCCACGCAGCGATTCGAACGCCCTCCCGCGGTTGGGTCGCGTCGAACGAGTAGGCCATTGCACCGTCGGATTCCGGCACCAGCTCGGCTGCGCTCCGCGCCAGATCGCTGTACCAGGAAGCGTCGTCAAGATCGAGCCGGTACGCCTGTTCGACTAAATGAAGTAATGATGGAGCCATCTCTTACCGAACGCTGTCCGAAGCCAGGCGAGCCACGAGCCGATGCGAGGAGTCGACGCCGAGCTTCTCCATCATCATCGATACCTGTACGGCGACCGTGTGCTCGCTTGCACCGCGCGTTGCCGCGATCTCGCGGTAGCTCCGACCGTCGATCAGGAGACCTGCAATCTCGCGCTCGGCCTCGGTGAATACCGCCGGCCACGCCTGCGGTCGCGCCGGGAGGGAGAGTACACGGAGCTCGATGTCGCCAAGAGCAAGGCGGTTGAGCGAGATCAAAGGTGGTGAATCACTCATCACTATCCAACATAACGGTTTGAAAGGCTGCGTCAACCGCGCGGCTTGAGAGATTACTCAGGCGATTATCTGTGTTGTCGAGTCATCCGGGTTACCTCTAGTAAATGATTATGGATTCTTTCGGAGATCATGAGAGAGATTAGAAAATCACAAAGGAGGCACAATGAAGAAGTTTAGATTTGAACTGCTGGCGCTCGCGCTCGCGGTGCTGCTCCCCGCGACACTCGTCGCGCAGGACGAGGAGGAGTCGGGTCCACGGGGGGCGTTCTCGGCGAATCTCGGCGCCGCCTATCTTGTTCGGGGTGACGGACCGGCGTCTCTTGCGGAGCTCGGCGTAGTCGAAGACCTCCGTCTCGCCGCGGGCATTACGCTCCTGGGTACCGATGATCCTGCCTCACCGCTTTTCTATGGGTTCGACTTCAGGTTCCTTCTCTCCTACGGGTCCACGACGTTCTACTCGGGCGGTTCTGCCGCCGACGAAGTCCTGTTCGTCGACTGGCCGATCCGAGCCGCCGTGGGCTATGAACTCGGAGACCTCATCTTCTCAGGGTTCGCCGGACCGACGATGAATCTCATCAACGTCGCGTACGAGGCGACCAGCGGCAGCGGCACCGATGTTGCGCTTCTGCTCGGCGTAGGCCTCGACGCGGCCGTTCGCGCACAGTTCGGGTGGGGACCGTACCTGGAGATCGGGTATTCCATACCGAACGGACTCTTTGAGATCAGCGGCTCTCCCACGCTTACAAACCCTGCGGGCCTGAGGCTCGAGCTGGGATGGTACCTCTACACATACGACTTCGAAAACATAGAAATGTAGAGACGCAGGCGGCACCCGACGACGCGGCGCCGCCATTCTACTCCGAGGAGTTCTCGT
>CAZVXU010000390.1:0-1941 GCA_964631585.1 uncultured Spirochaetaceae bacterium
CTTGCCTTCTACGGGTGGTGGCGGCTCGACTTTCTGCTGCTCATGGTGGCCACAACCGCGTGGTCGCACCTGCTCTGCCGCGAGATCGAGCGAAACCTCCCGCTGCGGCGCGCCCGTGCGAAGCGCGCGCTGACCGCCGGGATCCTGCTGAACATCGGCACCCTCGCCTACTTCAAGTACTTCAACTTCGGCATCGAGAGCCTCAGCTCCCTCCTCGTTATGCTCGGCGGGCGCGAGATCACCGCCTGGCAGGTGATTCTTCCCATCGGGATTTCCTTTTACGTGTTTCAGGCGACGAGCTATCTCATCGACGTCTATCGAGGCGACGCCGAGCCGGCGAAGAGTTACCTCGACGTCGCCGCCTACATCACCCTCTTTCCGCAGCTCGTGGCGGGGCCCATCGTGCGCTACGGCCACATCGCCCCCCAACTCTCCTCCCGCGAGCACTCGATTCCGCGGTTCTCGGAGGGCGCCTGGAGATTCATGATCGGCTTCGCCAAGAAGGTGCTTATTGCCGACAGCGTCGCATCCCTCGCGAACGCCGGGTTCGGGGTGGCGGCGCCCCACGCCGGAGATGCGTGGCTCGGCCTCACGGCCTACGCGGTGCAGATCTTCTTTGATTTCTCAGGTTACTCGGACATGGCAATCGGCCTCGGCCTCATGATCGGATTCCGGTTTCCGGAAAACTTCGACCGGCCCTACACCTCGAGGAGCATCACCGAGTTCTGGCGCCGGTGGCATATGAGCCTCTCGCGATGGCTGCGCGACTACCTCTACATCCCCCTCGGCGGGAATCGCCTCGGGAGCCGGCGCACCTATGCAAATCTCCTCACAGTCATGGTGATCGGAGGTCTGTGGCACGGCGCGGCGTGGACCTTCGTGCTGTGGGGCGCCTGGCACGGCGTGTGGCTGGCCGCCGAGCGCCTCATCACGCGGCGGCGCGAAGGGCGCCGGCAGGAGGCGCGCGCGGCGGACGTCCGTGGCGCCGCCTCCCGAGCGGCAGCCGCGTTGACCGGCAACGTCTACGCGATGACCCTCGTCCTCGCCGGGTGGGTCCTCTTCCGCTCCCCCGATCTGGCCATAGCCGCCGACCTCGCGGCGGGACTCGTCGGTGTGCACGGACTCGGGCTGAGCAACGCGATGGCGTGGCAGGTGGACGGGCTCGCCGTCGCGGCCCTCGTCCTCGGCGCGGTGCTGATCTACGCGGGGCCCGCTCTCGAGCGCTCGATGCGGCGGCCCGGGATCCCCGTCCTGGCCGTCCGAACCCGCGACGCGGCGGTGCCCCTCCTCTTTATCGCCGGTGTGGTGAAACTGGTGGCCGAAAGCTATTCACCGTTTCTGTACTTTCAGTTCTGAGGATGTAGGAGATGGCGCAGCACACAGAAAACGACACGCGGCAGGACGCCCACCGCTCACGCCTCGCAACAGGGCTGGTGTTCGGAGTCTTTCTGCTCGTGTTGACGGCCGGCGTCGTGCTCTCCGCCGCGGCCTTCGCCCGTATGGAGCGCCCGCCCGAGGGCTCACTCCGCACCGGCGAGTGGACCTCCCGGTTCGAGGGTGCCTTCGACCGCGCGCTTCCGCTCTACGAGCCTGCCCTGCACGTGTGGACGGCAATCCGGTACAGCCTGTTTTCCGAAGGCGGCCCGGGTCTCGTCGTCGGTGCCGATGACTGGCTCTTCACCGCCGAAGAGCTCGAAACCTATCCCCGTGATGCAGAGCGCGTGGAGGAGGCAGCCGCCTATATCACCGCGGTCGGTCGAACGTTAGCTGAGCAGGATGCGGCCCTGGCAGTCGTGCTTCTGCCGGCGAAGGCGCGCGTTTACGAGGATATGCTCCCGGGATACGGCCTGCCGCAGATGGTAGAGGACCGCTACGATCGCGCGCTCACGGCGCTGCGCGACACCGGGGACGGAGGCGCCGGCCAGGGGGACGGAGGCGCCG
>CAZVXU010000391.1:0-1930 GCA_964631585.1 uncultured Spirochaetaceae bacterium
GAAGGGGTCGGCGGTGAGCGGAACTGGGACTACCGCTACACCTGGATCCGGGACGCCGCCTTCACCCTCTACGGGCTGCTCCGCATCGGCTTCACAGAGGAGGCGGAGAAGTTCATGGCCTGGATCGAGGCCCGCACCCACGAGCTCAACCCCGACGGCTCACTTCAGATCATGTACGGCCTCGACGGACACCACGACCTCACTGAGCAGGAGCTCTCACACCTCGACGGCTACAAGGGCTCACGGCCGGTACGCATCGGAAACGGCGCATACGATCAGCTGCAGCTCGACATCTACGGCGAGCTCATGGACTCGGTCTACCTCTACAACAAGTACGGCTCGCCCATCTCCTACGACTTCTGGGTGCAGCTGCGAAAGCTCATTAACTGGGTCGCCGATAACTGGAAGCGTACCGACGAGGGCGTGTGGGAAGTACGCGGCGGTCAGCAGCACTTCACCTACTCCAAGCTCATGTGCTGGGTTGCCATCGACCGGGGCCTGCGCCTGGCCGACAAACGGTCCTTCCCCGCCGACCGTGACCGCTGGATCTCGGTGCGGGACGAAATATACGAGGAGATCATGCATGAGGGCTGGAGCGAGGAGAGAAAGGCTTTCGTGCAGTCCTACGGAAGCACCACCCTCGATGCGTCCAACCTCACCATGCCCCTCGTGTTCTTCGTCTCGCCGACAGACCGACGGATGCTCTCCACCCTCGATGAGACCCTCAAGCCGCCTCAGGAGGGCGGGCTCGTATCGAACAGCCTGGTGTATCGCTACGATGTCACCGAGACCGAGGACGGGCTTTCCGGCGAGGAGGGCACCTTCAACATCTGCAGCTTCTGGCTCGTCGAGGCACTCACCCGCGCCGGGCGCACCGACAGCGGACGTCTCGAGGAGGCGCGGCTCATGTTCGAGAAGATGCTCGGCTACGCGAACCACGTCGGCCTCTACGCCGAGGAAACCGGGCCAAGCGGAGAGGCGCTGGGGAACTTCCCGCAGGCCTTCACCCATCTCGCGCTCATAAGCGCGGCGTACAATCTGGATAAGGAGTTGGGATGACATTCGAGTTCTGGTTCTTGCTGCCCATTGCGTTCGTCATAGCGACGCTGGCTATGGCTTCCGGGATCGGCGGGGCAACCTTCTTCTCGCCGCTCTTCATTCTGGCCCTCAGGCTCGAGCCCGAGGTCGCCATCGGCACGGCTCTTATCACGGAAACCTTCGGCTTTGCGAGCGGACTCTTCGCCTACATCCGGGACAAGGTCATCGACTTCAAGCTCGGCGGGATCATGTTGATGGCGACGATACCCATGGCGATCGTCGGGACCTATCTCGGCGGTGTGATCGACCCCGCCATCCTCAAGCTCGTGCTCGCCGTAGGGCTCCTCGCAGTCGCGATCAGTTTCCTGCACGCGCCTGACGACGCGGAGATGAAGCTGGTGAACGCCCAGGCCATGCGGACGCTGGCAACGACGAATCCCGAGGCCTGCATTACCGCCCGCGACGGCGAGCAGATCTGCTACGTCGTCAAGCGCAAGTTCGAGGGCCTGGTCTCAGGCGGTATCGGCGGACTCTTCGTCGGGCTGATCTCCACCGGGCTCGGCGAGCTCAACGATTACTTTCTGCTGCAGCGATGCAAGGTTCCGAGCCGCGTTGCGGTGGCAACGAGCGTGTTCGTCATCGCGGTGACCGTTCTCGCCGCCTCCGGCGGTCACGTGGTACGCTTCGCGAGTGCCGGGCCCGAGACCCTGAATCAGGTGCTCTCGCTCGTCATCTTCACCGTCCCCGGTGTCCTCATCGGTGGCCAGGTCGGTCCGAAGGTGGCCGCGAAGGTTCCCGAGCGCACGATGCAGGTCACCTTGAGCGTGCTCTTCATTCTGATTGCGTTCCTGACCTTCGGCGAGGTGGTGCTCGAGTAGTCGGGTAAGCTTGT
>CAZVXU010000392.1:0-1925 GCA_964631585.1 uncultured Spirochaetaceae bacterium
CCCTGTGTATCGTAGATATCACTTCTGAGGCCCTCGACGAACCAGCGCCAGGTGTCGTTGCGGTGGCCTTCGACGTAGCGGGAAATCGCCGAATGCACGATGTAACTCAGCGTAGAGCCGTGGCTGGTGCGGTCGAGGTAGTACTCGTAGTTGCGGGTTATGAGCTCGCGCTCGTCGCTCACTTCATAGCCCATGAGCTCGAGGGTGTGCTTTACCTGCCCGGGTGAGAGCAGATAGAAGGCCATGAGGGTGTCGGCCTGCTTGGCCACCTTGTATCGATCCGGTGAGTCGCCCTCCGCCTTGAGAATACGGTCCATGCGGCGGATGTTATCGTAGCGCTGCCGGTAGTCGTTCCAGTCGAGCTCGGCAAGGTCCCGGTAGCCGTCGAACTGTGAAATCACGCCGTCATCGTCCATGACAACGGCCAGACCGCCGATGACCTGCCGCCAGCTCTCGATTTCGCGCTGCTCGTCGAAGTTGATGCGATCGGCGAGGGTCTCCCGTGCGGCCCGCGGCTGATGCTCCCAGGTCTCGATGGTCTTGTGCAGGATCCACGCCGTCATAATGTTGGTGTAGGCGTTGTCACGAAAGCCGCCTTCCTCTGCGTCCGGATACTTCTCGTGAAACTCGTCGGGGCCCATCACCCCGGCGATATGGTAGCGACCGTCGGACTCGTCGTAGTAGGCCTTGCTTGCCCAGAAACGACAGATCTCCAGAAGCATCTCGAGTCCGTATTCCTGCATGAACGCCCGATCGTCGGTGGCGTAGTAGTAACTCCACACGTCATATGCAATGGCGAGGGATATATGCCTCTGATTGCGGCTCAGGTCGGGATCCCACTCGCCGGAGCGGGGGTTGTAGTGAAGCTCCTGAGACTCCTCGCCACCGTCGTCGGCCGACTGCCAGGGGAACATCGCGCCCTCGTAGCCCTCGGCGCGGGCCAGCCGGCGTGCCGCGTCCAGGCGGCGGTAGCGATACATGAGGTGACCGCGTGCGACGTCGGGAAAGTTCAGGTTGTAGAAGGGTTCGACAAAGAGCTCGTCCCAGAAGATGTGGCCACGGTAGGCCTCACCGTGTAGTCCCCGGGCGGTGAAACCGACGTCCTGCTTGGCGCTGTTCGGCGAGGCGCTTGAAAGCAGGTGATAGGCGTGAAGGCGTACCACCCGCTGGGAGAAGCGGTCGGGCGCTATGCGGATGTCCGCCCGGTCCCACAGCTCGTGCCAGCGCTCGCTGTGTCGGCGAAGCGCCTCCTCGAAGCTCCCGTGGTTGCGGCCCCCCTCGTCCACGAGGGCGCGGGCGTCACCGGCGGGATCGGTGGAGTCGCGGTCACGCGAGGTGTAGATCGCAACGTATTTCCTCAGCGTGTAGGTATGGTCCTGCTCGGCGGTGAAACGCAGCATCTCCGATATGTGGGCCTGGCCCCGCTCGGCCTCGCGGTTTGTCGTGACCTCGGCTCCGTCACTCGAGACGGAATGACGGGCGTGCATGTGAATGTCGATACCCGACTCGGCCGTTCGGCTGTGGAGCTCGAGCCGACCCTCCGAGTCGCGCGCGGATACGCCTTTAAGATGGCGCTTCGCGAGGTCTCGGTATCGCGGCACGCCGTAGTTCACGACCGTCCCGTCGAGCGACGATCTCAGCGTCACCGGCTTGTCGTAGTTCAGCGGGGTGATGCTGTACTCGATCGCCGCGAGGTGCGGCTCCGCCATGCTGATGAAGCGGCGGGTCTCGATGCGCGTGCGGTGTCCCGCGCGATCGCGTATGCGCAGCCTGCGCGTCACCACGGCGTTCCGCATGTCGAGGCTGTGCTCGTAGAACTCCACGGTGCAGCTGAGGATGCGGCAGAACCCGCCGTCTCCGATCTTGAGCTCGATGAGAAGCCAGTTGGGGATGTTGACGAAGTCGTTGTTGTAAATGGTGCGATC
>CAZVXU010000393.1:0-1915 GCA_964631585.1 uncultured Spirochaetaceae bacterium
TCGAGGACAATGAGCCGGGCGTCCGGGTGTGCTTCGAGTTCCCGCTGCCCTAACGTCGCCGCTTCCGCTCGAGGACTCGCTCGACCACGATCCCCACCACCAGCCCCACGCCGGCAGCGGCGACGGCTGTCCCCACGATCAGCATCAGGCTCAGGCCGATGAACCCACGGGCGATGTGGTCGAGTGAATCGATGGTCATGATCGCGGCTCCGGCGATGCCGAACACCCCTGCAACAGCCCGGCGAATGCGCCTCTGCCCTCTTTCCACTCCCATGGTCGCCATCATAGCAGATGGTGGGGTGGTGGAAAAACGGCCGTGTCCTCACGGATCGACTTTTTCTTGACAAGTCTCGGAGTCCCGTGGGATGCTGAGTTGTGTGACGGCAAATGAACTGGCGTTCATATAATGCAACACCGAACAGGCACTCAGTCACGGCGACGATGGAGCGCACATGGCAGACACCGGAGAAATAACGAAGGAAATCGGGCAGGAGTACGACGAGCTGATTGAGCTGCGTCGAAATTTTCACGCGGATCCCGAGCTCGGATTCAAGGAATACCGGACCTCCGAGCGCGTGGCGAGCTACCTCACCGACTGCGGAATCAAGGTACAGACGGGCATCGCGGGGACCGGCGTTGTGGGGCTTATCCGCGGCGATGAGCCGGGCAAAACGGTGATGCTTCGCTCCGACATGGATGCCCTGCCGATCACCGAGGAGACGGGCCTTCCCTTCGCCTCCCAAAACGAGGGGGTGATGCACGCCTGCGGGCATGACGGCCACATGGCGATGCTCCTGGTGGCCGCCAGGGTCCTCAGCCGACACCGCGACCGCATCCGGGGCACCGTCAAGCTGGTTTTCCAGCCGAATGAGGAGGATGCAGGTGCGGAGCCGATGGTGGAGGAGGGAGTGCTCGATGACCCGCAGGTCAACGCCGCTTTCGGCATCCACCTGTGGTCGCCGCTTGCAACCGGCACCATCGGGCTCGCAGACGGGCCGATTATGGCGTCGAGCTACTACTTCACCCTCGAAATCAAGGGCGAAGGCGGGCATGGCGGGGCGCCGCACCTGGGGACCGACACCATTGCCACCGCGACGAACATCATGCAGAACGTGCAGAACATTCAAACGCGGCGCTTCGATGCGATCTACGAGCCGACGGTCATCACCTTCGGCTCCTTCCACGCCGGCAACTCCCCTATCGTTCTTCCCGACCGGGCAACCCTCGGTGGCTCGATCCGCTCACTCCATCACCGGGACGCCGAGGTGCGGGAGATGTTCGAGCAGGTTGTGCGTTCGGAGTGCGAGACCGCGGGGGTCGGCTACGAGCTGGCCTACAAGTGCGGAAACAAGCTCCTGGCAAATGACCCCGCGATGACCGAGTTGGTCCGTAAGACCGTGGAAACCTATCCCGGCGGGCTCGAAATCGACTCGAAGATCAAGGTGATGCTCGGAGAGGATTTTGCGGAGTTTTCGCTGCAGGTGCCCTCGGCGTTCTATTTCGTCGGCACCGCGAGCTCTGGGGCCGGCAGCACCTACCCCCACCATCATCCGCGCTTCACGATAGACGAGGCGTCGCTTCCGATCGGCGCGGCGTTGCACGTTCAGACGGCACTGGCATTTCTGGACGCCGGTGAATAGATAAGTCCGCAGCCGCCACACCTTTGCAAAGATCATGTCGAAAGAGCTGCGTGGCGTTCGAGCGAGTGCCGCGTGGCGCCGGAAGCGATCAGCTACAGAGACCACGAACCGTAGCGTCAGACGAAGAGTCTCAGCGCCGTCATCATTCCGGCGAGAACGGTGAAGAAGACAGACATGAGCACGATGATCGAATTGAAGCGCTTGTTCATGTCTGCGAAACGCGAGTTCATGTCCTCGAAGCGCTTGTCGATGGCCGCGAATCGTGCTTCGAACTT
>CAZVXU010000394.1:0-1910 GCA_964631585.1 uncultured Spirochaetaceae bacterium
CGATATTGCTCCGGCTTGAAGGGGCCGTTCTCGGAGACGCCGAGGTACTCGGTCTGCTCCGGGCTTAGCCTCGTGAGCTTCACGCCGATCTTCTCGAGATGCAGCCGGGCGACTTCCTCGTCGAGCGCCTTGGGCAGCACGTATACATCACGCTCGTAGCTATCGCGGTTCTTCCAGAGCTCCATCTGGGCAAGCACCTGATTCGTGAAGCTGTTCGACATCACGAAGCTCGGGTGGCCCGTGGCATTTCCGAGGTTCACCAGGCGTCCCTCCGAGAGGAGGAAGATCCCGCGGCCGTCGGGAAAGTCGAAACGATCGACCTGGGGCTTGATGTTTACCTTCTCCACGCCGGGAAAGTTCACGAGCTCGTCGACCTGGATCTCGTTGTCAAAGTGGCCGATGTTGCAGACGATGGCCTGATCTTTCATCTGTTTCATGTGATCGATGGTGATGACGTCGGTGTTGCCGGTGGCGGTGACGTAGATATCGGCCTCGCCGAGGGTGTCCTCGACGGTTGTGACCTCGTAGCCGGCCATGGCGGCCTGAAGCGCGCATATGGGATCCACTTCTGTGACTTTGACGCGTGCGCCGAGGCCGCGAAGACTCTCCGCCGACCCCTTGCCCACATCGCCGTAGCCGCAGATGACCGCGACCTTGCCGGCGATCATCACGTCGGTTGCGCGCTTTATGCCGTCGACGAGGCTCTCGCGACAGCCGTAGAGATTGTCGAACTTACTCTTGGTGACCGAGTCGTTGACATTGATGGCGGGAACGAGAAGCGAGCCGTCTTTGGCCATCTTGTAGAGGCGATGGACGCCGGTGGTGGTTTCCTCACTGACTCCGTGCCAGTCCGCGACCGCATCGTGCCAGCGCCGGGGGTTCTCGTTGTAGACCCGCTTGAGGATGGCAAGCAGTGCACGCTCGTCTGCAGACTCACCCTTTTGATCGAGGATGGAGGGGTCGTCCTCGGCCTGATAGCCCATGTGCATCATCAGGGTCGCATCGCCGCCGTCGTCGACGATGAGGTTCGGGCCTTTTACGCCGGCCGAGGCTCCGTTGCCGCCATTCCCGGCCGCGCCGGCACCGTCCGCCGGGAACGAGAGCGCCTGGTAGAGGAGCTCCCAGTACTCATCGGCGTTCTCGCCCTTCCAGGCAAAGACCGGCACGCCGGCCGGATTCTCGGTGGTCCCGCCGGACTCAGGACGACCAACGACCACGGCGCTTGCCGCGTGGTCCTGCGTGGAGAAGATGTTGCAGCTCGACCAGCGCACCTCCGCGCCGAGCTCCACGAGGGTCTCGATGAGGACGGCGGTCTGGATGGTCATGTGAAGGCTGCCGGTGATCCGCACGCCGGAGAGGGGCTTCTGCGGTCCGTACTTTTCGCGCGTGGCAACGAGGCCGGGCATCTCCTTCTCGGCCATGTCCATCTCTTTGCGGCCCCACTCGGCAAGTGCTATGTCTCTGACCCGGTAGTCGATGACCCGGGCGGTGGTTTCTGTGCTCACGATATTTGCTCCTTGATGCTGTTATGATACTGCGGGCGGCGGGCCCGCGGCCACCCCGCCCCGCTACGCGGTTCCGCCGACGAGAATGGCCTGCAGGCTCGCAAAGCCGCTTTCGAGGTCGAGGGCCGGGCCGGGGCCGGAGTGGTACTCGTCGGGCGCCGGTGTGTAGTCGTCATCCGGGTCCTCGCCGGCGTCGCTCCGGTCGGCGGCACCACCCGCGGCGGCGGCCCGGGGGCGTCGGGCGGGCGCGGACTCGTTCTCCGAGAACAGGAGGAACGCGGCTTCTCCGCCGGAAAGATCCGAGACTTTTCGAATGCGCTCGTAGGCTATCCCGTATTTCCCGCAGAGGTGCTCGACGATGAAGTCGAGATCGCTCGGCCCCACGAGGGCGACCTCCGTGTAGCC
>CAZVXU010000395.1:0-1889 GCA_964631585.1 uncultured Spirochaetaceae bacterium
TGCTCGCCGTATATGTGGAGGTTAAACTCTGCTTCGAGATCAACGGCAACCGCGGGCTGGTCGGCCGGAATCGAGGCGAGCCAGGCGCGAAACTTTCGGTCGGTATCGATGTAGCGGTCGGGCTGCATGGAGCTTATCCTACAGATGAGACGTTGCTGCGGCAATCACTATCCGCCCGCGGGTGCACTGCCGCCACCGGAGCTATCACCGATGGCAAGAGACTCTTGTATGAGGTCGGAAACGTGATCGTCGGTTTCCGCGGTGGTCTCACGGAGCTCATCGAGCTTCGAGAGTATCTCCGCCGCGGTTTCGTTGTGTCGGTTGAGCTCCTGAATCTCGGCCGAAATGCCCTCGATGAGGCTCCTGAGACTGCGAAAAGACTCCTCGTACTCTGAGAACACACGGGCCTCCGCGTCCGAGTGCGAGGTGATGTGCTGCGTGGTCTCCTCCAGACCGGCCATGTCGGTATCGAGCCGGGATCCGAAGTCGAGGAACTCATCCATGCGGGCGCCGGTATCCTGCATGGCCGAGCGGATGCGGCCCGCGTTCTCAAGGATACCGTTCAGCGAGCCACGGGTGTTCTCCGCCCGCCCCGCGCCCGACCGAATCGAGGCGTTCATTTCCTTCACCAGGGCGGATATTTCCTTTGATCGAGCATTGGCGTCGACGGCGAGACTGCGCACCTCGTCGGCCACGACGGCGAACCCCTGCCCTGCGGCACCTGCATGCGCGGCTTCTATGGCGGCGTTCATCGAGAGAAGATTGGTCTGCGCGGCGATCTTACCGATGACCGTATTCGCCTCGAGCAGGCTTTCCTGCCGCTGCTCGAGCTCGCCGATCGCAGCGAGCAGGGCTGAGACGTCCTCGGCCCCCTGGTTGGCGGCAGTCTCCAGGCTGTCGGCGATGGCCCTGGTCTCGGACACGGTCTGTGCTCCGGAACGCAGCGAAGCCTGCAGTTCCTTCTGCGAGCTCCTCGTCTGTGAGACAAGCTCGCCCTGGGCGACCAACCGCGCCCTGACCTCATCGACAGCCCCGCTGACCTCTCCAAGGGTGGCTTCCGAGCTCTCGAGCTGTCCCGCAATCCGCCCCGCCCCCTCGTACACGCTCCCGGTCGTTCCGGCATAGATGCGAACGATCTCAGCGATGCCTTCGAGCTGGGTTCGTATTTCCTCGCGCCCGCGCTCCAGCGGTTCCTGGAGCTCGGACATCCGTTGCACGAGGCTGCGCAGATTTCGGGCCGATTCCCTGCTGGCCGTATTCTCCGCCGCCGCCGACGCAACGAGGCGTCGCGTGATGATGCTGATTACATATGCCACGGATCCGTGAAAGAGAAACACGACCGCAAACAACGGCACCCGGCCGGCCAGGGACTCGATACCGCTCGCGACGGCCAATGCGCTGATTACAGCCGCCGAGACCAGAGTGGCAACTATGGGATACCAGGCCGCAACGAGAATCCCCGAGGGTGTGATGACGACGAGAAGAAGCCCGACAACTGATATGAGCGCCGCCGGATACTCCTCCGGCGTCTGGAGGCTGGCATAGCCGACCGCGTAGACGATCAACAGGAGCGTGGCGAAAAAGATGGCGTTTCCGAGCTGAGTTTGCCCTTTGAGGACAAGGAAGAGACTCACGACCGCTACCACGAGCGCGACACCGGATCCTGCGGCCGCCGGAACGTTCGACACCACGAACAGGAAGATCGGTATGAGACAGGCGACCGCGCCGCCGAGGACGATGATAAATCGCCTACTCACCCGCTGCGTCAGTTGCTCGAAGTAGGAACCAGGGTCCCGCGTCCGCTCACTGCCCATGCCACACCCCGCTATTTGAACTTTTGGAGATTGTCTCATGACTCTGGGCGGCGGTCAAGCCGACGATGATCGGAT
>CAZVXU010000396.1:0-1874 GCA_964631585.1 uncultured Spirochaetaceae bacterium
ATGGTTCGGCGTTCTGGTGTACCTCGTCTATGGGCTGTCGTTCTTCACCCTGGGTATGACCGCGTTCTTCGCGGTGACCCGGGGTGAGAGCGCCACCTCCCTTACGCGCGCGCTTCCGTTTCTCGGCGTCTTCGGCGTGAGCCACGGCGCCCTCGAGTGGTTGACGCTCTTCCTGCGCTACCACGTCACTCCGCCTGCCTACCTGCCGGTTGCGCTGGCTACCTCTTTTCTGACCGCTTTCTCTTTCACGGCACTTATGCAGTTTGGTCTCGTGCTTCTTAAGCGGGCCCGCGGCCGGCTCACGTGGGTGTACCGCACGCCGTGGATCCTGTTTGTCGCCCACGCGACCGCCGGGGTGCTCATTGCCCGGATCTCTGATGACGTGGTTGCCGGGCTCAACGTGCTCACGCAAGTCGGAAGGCTTGTGATCGGCCTTCCTGCCTCCATACTCGTAGCGCTCGGGCTGATCGAGAGCGAAGGCCGAATCACGACGCTTGAGGGGCACGACGCCGTCCGTATCGCGTGGCGGTTCCGGCTCCTGGCAGCCGTATTCGTGGTCTACGGCTTGCTCGCCGGACTCATCGTGGACCCCGTGCGGTTCTACGAACGGACGCGCGTGCCGGTCGAGCTGCTTCGCGCGACTGCAGCGTTCGTCGCACTCGCGATGTTCCTCAGAGTAACTGAGGAGCTGCGGCGCCGGCGAACCACCCGACTGAACGCGCTTCGACTTGACAGACTGATTCAGGCCGAACGCGATCGCCTGAACCGTGAGCTCCACGACCGAGTTATCCAGGTGCTGTTCGCGGCGGGTTTGCGGCTCGAGCAGGTCGCCGAGTCCGCCTCTCTGCTCGAAGAGTCGGACGAGCTCTTCGCGGTGAGGGACTCGCTCAATGTTACTATACGAGAGATCCGCTCGTTCATAGCAGGGGCGGGCGCATCGTCACTTCGGGTTGCTGATCTGGTACTCGCTGTCTCCGAGAGATGTGAGGTGTTGCGAGGCGCGTTTGCCGTCGAAGTCGATCTGACAACCAGCGTTGAAGACCCGGACTTGGGAGTGTACGAGCAGGCGCATGCCGAAGACATCGACGCGATACTCACGGAATCGGTTTCCAACGCAGTCAGACACGGGGGTGTCCGGTCGATCCACGTCGGTCTCGCCGTCTCACGGGCGCAGATTGATCTCACGATTCGCGACAACGGGCCGGGATTCGACTCCGGCGTGTCGACCACAGGGCTCGGACTCGCCTCCATGCGCACGAGAGCCGAGCGCGCTGGTGGTACCCTCACGGTCCACAGCGCTCGCAAGGGAACGGTGATTTGCGCCTCGTTTCCTCTCGTGGAGAACGACAATGCGTGAGCGAAAACACGTACGGACAACAGTCCTTCTGGTGGACGACCACGAGATCGTGCGTCAGGGCCTGCGGAATCTTCTGGAGCGAACCGGAGACCTGAGGGTCGTCGGAGAGGCAGACTCGATTGCCACGGCGATCGTGGCGATCGAAACGATCGAGGCGGACGTCTTGCTGCTCGACCTTCGGCTTCCCGACGGCGCCGGGACACGCGTAATCGATGCGGCGCGAAAGGGCCGACCGTCGATGCGCATTCTGGTTCTTTCGGGTTTTGCCGATCCGATCGCGCTCGAGCACGCGCGACGGGCCGGAGCAGGCGGGTACATCCTGAAGGAGGCGGACGGTTCGACGATTGTCGACGCCGTGCGCCGGGTGGCGCGCGGCGAGACGGTCTTTGCCGAGGTGCCCGAGGCACTGCCCGCGCGGCCGGATCGTCGCTCGCACGCCACCTCGTCATGGTCGGCACTCGGACCGCGCGAGCAGCAGGTACTGGCGTTGATCGCGCAGGGGAAGCTGAACAAGGAA
>CAZVXU010000397.1:0-1852 GCA_964631585.1 uncultured Spirochaetaceae bacterium
AGTACGCTGCTTGCAATACTGGAGCGAAAGCCCGTTTCGCAGTGGACCACGACTTCGCGGTCGCGGGGAATCTCGGCAAGATGATCGGGGAGTCGACCGGCGTGGATGTTGACGGCACCGTCGATGTGGCCGTCTCCGTACTCGCTTGCGCTTCGCACGTCGAGTACGACGACGGTGCCGGAGGCGATGTCGTCGTGGACGTCGCCGACGGTGCGCTGACGGACGATCTCGAGCTCGACTCCGGTGTCGGAGAGGCGCTCGATGTCGGGAAGGTAGCCGATCACCCGGTCACAGCCGATTCGCACGAGGCGGGCCACCAGATCGTCCACGCGATGATCCGGCGCGATCAGGACGACATCACGCTCGAAGTCCAGAAGCCAACCCGCCCAGGTGCTGAAGTCCGAGCTGTCGGGGATGTTGTAGGATCCGGGGAGATGGCCGCCGGCGTAGGCAAACTTGTCGCGCGCGTCGACGACCTGGGCGCCGCGGTCGACCATGCGCTTGAACGAGGCGGGATCGAGTCGATTGGGGCGCGGCAGTGACTGCAGCACCTTCGGACCCTCACGGTTCCAGATCTTCATGGTACCGAAGTACTTCGGCGGCTCGGGCTGCCCGTCAAGGAGCTCGGCGACGAAGTCGGCCTCGACTGTCGTGCGGTAGGCCCAGTTGACGCGCCGCTCGTAGCCGAGCGTCGTGCTCGGTACCGCGCCGAGCGCCTTCCCGCAGGCGGAGCCGGCGCCGTGACCGGGCCATACCTGGACATAGTCGGGGAGGTAATCGAGCTTGTGCACCGACTCGTACATCTGGTGCGCACCCACCTCGCGGGCGCCCTCGACCCCGGCGGCCTCCTCGAGGAGGTCGGGCCGGCCGACGTCGCCGACGAAGAGAAAATCCCCTGTGAAGAGCATCACCGGTTCCTCGGAGCTCGGAAGGTCCGTGAGCACGAAACAGATGTGCTCGGGCGTGTGTCCGGGTGTATGGATCACGTCAAATCGCAGATTGCCGACTTTGAAGCTGTCGCCGTCTGTGAGGCTCTTATGCTCGAAGTCGTACTGCCAGTCGGCGCCACCCTCGCCGGAGAGCAGTACCTTCGCGCCGGTGGCCGCGGCCAGCTCCCGCGTCCCGCTCAGAAAGTCCGCGTGGATGTGAGTCTCGGTTATGTAGTCGATTGAGAAGCCCTCACTGTCCGCAATGTCGAGATAGACCTGAATGTCGCGTCTCGGGTCTATGACGATGGCAGAGCCCGTCGCCTGACAGCCGACCACATAGCTCGCCTGCGCGAGGCCGTCCTCATATACATGCTTGAAATACATTTGTCGCCCTCCTCTGACTCGTGCACTCGACAATATACCGACGGGAACCCGGTCGTGGAAAGGTGGCAGGCGCTCGTCCGGCGCCGAGCCCGCAGCGGGGGTGTCGTGTGTGGCCCGCCCGTCGCCCCGCCGTTGACTCCCGCGCGACGCCGGTGTAGCGTGGCAGCCGGCTGACGATATGACTGATACTCCCGAACCCGCTCCCGATGAGCTCATCATCGACTGCCTCGCCGATCTCGTCGCGATACAGACCGTGACCAACACCTCGAACCTCGAGATCATCGACTATCTCGAGCGCCGACTCGCGCCTCTCGGCGGCGAGATGCATCGCAGCTACGACGAGAGCGGCACGAAGGCGAACCTGCTCGTGCGGCTTGGACCGAAAGCGGGGCCCGGGTTGATACTCTCCGGGCACACCGATGTTGTGCCCGTGGCGGGGCAGCGGTGGAGCGCCGATCCGTGGACGCTTCGCCGCGAGGCGGATCGTCTCTACGGGCGCGGCGCCTGTGACATGAAGGGGTACCTTGCGTGCATGGTCA
>CAZVXU010000398.1:0-1851 GCA_964631585.1 uncultured Spirochaetaceae bacterium
CCGCGGTTGCCGTTGATCTCGAAGCAGAGTTTAACCTCCACATATACGGCGAGCATTTCTGTCTGTTGCAGGTCTACGACGGTACCAACGCGGTTGCCGTCGATCCGCAGTCGGTGTCCATAGAGCTCATCAAGGACTTCCTCGAGAGTCGGGATCGCCTCAAGATTACCTACGATTGCTCGAGCGATCGCCTGCTTCTGTTCAAGAATCATGGCATTCGAATGAGCGCAATCATCGACCTTCGCCCCGCGGTGAAGCTTCTCGAGTTTCAGAAGCAGGGGCTCGGGGCGGTTTTACAGGAGGTGCTCGGCATCGCCCCGGCGCGCGAGAAGGAGCGGTTTCAGCAGTACGACTGGACCAGGCGGCCTATCAATCAGGAGGCGCTCGCCTACGCCATCGACGACGTGGTCCACCTCTACCGCTTACATGACGAGCTTCTCTCCCGCATCGCCGAGGCCGGTCTGCTGGATCGATTTCTGCTGGAGAACTTTCGCCTGCAGGACCGGGACCCCGACACCGACCGCGAAGCGGGGATCCTGCGCCGCGGACGCAAGCAACGCCTCGAGCCGCAGGAGCAGGAGCTGCTCACGGCCCTGCATGCCCGCCGGGAAACCGTCGCCCGGGAGGTCAACCTGCCTCCGAATACGGTGTACCCGAACCGCGATCTTCTCTCCGTTGCGGTCGGCGAGAGCTCGCCCCGGCAGGCGCAGCGATCGCGGAACGTGCCTCGTGAGGCCTTCGAGAGGCTCGTGCGCGAGCTCGAGGACGTTGTCGCCGCAGGGTCGTAGGATTCCGCGGCACCGCCAGAGCTCCCGCTCGGCCCGCGCCGCCTACGAGAGCCGAATCCGCGGGTTGAGCAGGGCGAAGAGCAGATCCGCCACGAGGTTTGCCGAGGCGTAGAAGAATACGATCAGCACCGAAATGGCCTGCAGCACCGGCAGGTTTTTCTGCGTGACCGCAGTGACGAGAAGCGAGCCGATTCCCGGAAAATTAAAGACGTTCTCGATGACGACGAGCCCGCCCATGAGCCAGCCGATAGAGAGCGCTATCACCGCTATCGTGGGGAGCAGCGCGTTTCTGAGGGCGTGCGCCACGATAATCCGTCGGTATGAGATGCCTTTCAGGGTTGCCGTGCGCACGTAGGGCTTCTTCAGTTCCTCGAGCATGCCGGCACGGGTCATTCGGGTTATATAGCCGGTGAGGACCAGGCCTGCGGTAAGCGCGGGAAGGATCAGGAGCCGTATCCACTCGAGAAACGACATGTTCTGTGCAATGTAGGCGGTTGCCGGCAGCCAGTCCAGCGACAGGGCGAAAACGTTGATCAGTACAATGCCGGTTACGAACTCCGGGAGCCCCACCACCGAGAGCGATACAACGGAGATCGTGCTGTCGGTGATGCTTCCCTCCCGGAGGGCCGCCACAACTCCCAGCAGCAGCGAGAGCGGAATGACGATGGCAAGCGTCATCCCCGCAAGGCGCAGTGAGTTCGCGAGACGGCTGAGAACCAGCTCGCGAACGGGCGGATTGCCCGCGGTGAAGGAGCGTCCCCAGTCGGCGGTCACGAAGCCGCCGAGCCAGTCGGCGTACTGCCTGAGCGGCGGCTTGTCGAGACCGAACTTTGCCTCGAAGTTCTCGATGGCCGTGGGAGAGGCGTCCCGTCCGAGGACGAGTCGGGCGATGTCTCCCGGGAGGAGGTTGGTGAGGGCGAAGATGAGAAACGAGGTCACGAGAAGCGTGACCGCGAGGAGGAATAGCCGTCTGAAAAGATAGCGCGTCACCTGTCGCCCTCCTCGTGTGACCGGGCCCCGGTCGCGGGGTCGCCGCTACCCGGCGGGCCGGCGTCCTGCATCG
>CAZVXU010000399.1:0-1842 GCA_964631585.1 uncultured Spirochaetaceae bacterium
TTCATCCTCTACGCGCGGGCGGTAAGCGCGGCCGGACGCGTCGCCGACGCCGCCGCTCGCGCCGGAAGCTATCTCCACGTGGCGGAGTCCTATCTGCGCTTCGGCGAGGATCAACTTGCGCTCATACAGGCGTCAAACGCGGTGCGCAGTCTTGCCCAGGCCGACTCCGAAAGCCGGGATTCGCCCATGCTCGAGCGCCTCGTCGACCTCTTTCTCGCCGTCGACGCCCCGAGCGAGCTGGCGGGCGTGTCGGATCTCGCCCCGACTGCGTCGACGCGGGCGCTGGTGTCCGCGCACGTGGCTGTTGCCGCCGAAGGAAGCTACATGGCGGTGGCGGTGGAGCATCTCCAGCGGGCTCGGGAGGCGCGCGCGCAGGCCGACGGAGCGCAGAACCTCGCCTCGCGGAATATCGCGACCGCCGCGGCCCGCCTCGGCCGCATAGGGGAGGCGATGGACGAACTCGAAACGATGGATAACGCCCGGCACATCTCCGCTGCGGTGGTGAGAATCGGCTACGAGGCGATGCGGTCGGGGGGACTCTCAGACGATCAGCGGGCTCGGCTCGAGGAGCTGTATCGGACGTACCGTCAGCGGCAGCGGCTGGGCTAGCGGCGCTGCCCGGCCGCGCGCCGCGCCGCCGTCGCGCGTGCCGAGTCTATTCCGGCCCGATGGTGGTGCCGTGGAACGGCTCGCCGGCGAGGATGCGCCGGAGGTTCTCGGTGTCGCGCCCGCCGGCCGCGATGACCCTGAGGCCGATCTGTGCCGCGTGGCGTGTGGCAACCGGATCAAAGGGCAGATTGCTGCCCGGTACCCAATCATCCCCCACCAGCTCGCGAAACTCCGTCCAGCTCACCGCGTCTAAGGGCGTGGCGGAGGGGTCGGTGCGCGGATCGGCGGTGTACACCTTCTCGATATTCGAAAGATTGATCACCGTATCCGCGCCGAAGCGCTCGGCGAGCAGCACGGCGTCGTAATCGGTGGAGAACCCGGGCTTCCAGCCCGCCCCGATGAGTACCGGGCCGTCGAAGGCGATGTCGGCGGTCGGATCGGTGACCACGGGGTCCCGGCACACGGCGCGGAACACCCCGTGAAGCAGCTGAGCGTTCAGGCGGGTGGCGGAGATGCCGATCCAATCCTGCTCCGCCGAGTCGGTATCTCCGGCGATCTCGCGATATGCTTGCTGGTAGGTCCGTGCGGGCGCGCCGCCGCCGGTGACGAGAACGAAACGACGTCCCGCGTTGATGAAGGGCATGAGCGTATCGCGCAGGCCCACGACCAGCTTTGTATCGACCGCGTCGGGTGAGATGATGGATCCTCCCACCGAAAGCACAGTTACCACAGGCGGCTCCTTGACGCCATCCTACGTGGGAGCGCGCCGGGCCGCAATACTTGCCGTGCGTTAGTATATTGTCGGTGGAGGAGAAAGATTGGGTATGAGCCAGGATCTATCTACGCTGCTCAACGAGTGGCCCTACGACCCGGATCACAGCATTCGTATCGTGACTGCAGAGGACGGGCGCGCGGTGATGCAGGCGCGCCTGCCGCTGGGAATCGAGCAGTACGAGCTGCAGGGTCGCCCCGACGGAGTTCGTCCGTTCGGCCGGGATACCGTGGTCCAGGCCTTCGAGGAGCGCCTTTCGCATCACGTGGAGGAACACGGAAGCGATGAGGGATTCACCATCGACCACGACGACACGGTGATGCTTCAGAACGAGGGGGTGCTCTTCTACTATCGCTACCTGCTGCTCTTTCAATCGAACGATTTCGAGCGCACGGCCCACGATACCGAGCATAACCTGCGGCTCTGCAGGCTGCTCGAGCGCTACTGTCCGGACGAGGACG
>CAZVXU010000400.1:0-1835 GCA_964631585.1 uncultured Spirochaetaceae bacterium
GCGTGGGGTGGGCGTGCACGGTGCGGGCAATATCCTCGGAGCTGCCGCCGAACTCGACGACCGCGACGATCTCGCTGATGAGATCCGAGGCGTAGGGACCGACGATGGTGGCCCCGAGCACCCTGTCCGTCTCGGAGTCCGCCATGATCTTCACGAAACCGGCAGGAGCGCCCATGCCGAGGGCGCGGCCGTTGGCGGCGAATGGAAACTGGCCCTTGCGGTAGGAGCGTCCTTCCTCCTTGAGCTCGTCCTCGCTCCTGCCGACAGCGGCAACCTCGGGCCAGGTGTAGACGACATTCGGGATGGCCTCGTAGTTTACGTGGCCCGGCTTCCCGGCGATTATCTCCGCGACCGCCACACCCTCGTCCTCCGCCTTGTGCGCCAGCATGGGCCCGCGTACCACATCGCCAATGGCATAGACGCCGGGTACGCTGGTTCGGAAGTGCTCGTCGACCCTGATGCGTCGGCCGTTCTCCTCCATCTCGACGCCGGCAGCCTCCAGGCCGAGGCCCTCGGCGTAGGGTCGACGGCCGACCGCAACAAGCACTCTGTCGCCCTGGAACTTCAGCGCCGTGCCGTCTTTGCTCTCCGCCTCGAGAGTAACCTGCTTCTTCTTCGACGTGTCGACGCCGGTGACCTTGGTTTCGAGGTTGAAGGTGAGGCCCTGCCTGGAAAGCTCCCGCCGCAGGGCCTTGGCGGTCGCCGAATCCCAGCCGGCGAGGATCTCCGGAAGGATCTCTATGACGTCGACCTCGGCGCCGAGGCGGGCCCAGACGCTTCCGAGCTCGAGCCCGATGGCGCCTGCCCCGACAACGAGGAGCTTCTTCGGCACGCTCTCGAACGCAAGGGCCTCCGTGGAGCTCACGATGCGCTCGCCGTCGAAGGGCAGAAAGGGAAGCTCCTGGGGAACGCTGCCGCTTGCAATCACGACGTTCGTACCCTCGAGACGGGTCTCCTCGCCGTTCTCGCCGCTGACGACGACCGGGTGGGGTGGGGTGCCGGCACCGTCGCCCGCCTTCTCCAGGCGACCCGTGCCGGAGAAGACGGTGATCCTGTTCTTTTTCATGAGCGTCGAGACGCCGGAGACGAGCTTCTCAACCACGCCGTCTTTGCGCGTCTGCATCGCCGCGAGGTCGAGGGTAAGCTCTTTGCTTACGACTCCGTGCTCGGCGCCCTCGTGCTTCGCGCGGGCGAAGAACTCGCTCGAGTCGAGGAGCGCCTTCGAGGGAATGCAGCCAATGTTCAGGCATGTGCCGCCGAGCGTGCTCCGCTTCTCGATAATGGCCGTCTTCATGCCGAGCTGCGCCGCGCGGATGGCGGCGACGTAGCCGCCGGGGCCGGCCCCGATAACTATCACATCAAAGTTCTGGGTGTTGCTCACGTAGTTGACCTCCTCTTTAGATGTCGAGCAGCATCTTGCGCGGGTCCTCGATGAGCCCCTTGATCTTCCCCAGAAAAAGCACTGCCTCGCGCCCGTCTATGATCCGGTGGTCATAGGTGAGCGCCAGATACATCATGGGGCGAATCACCACCTCGCCGTTCACTGCGATGGGGCGCTGCTGGATGGAATGCATTCCGAGAACCGCGGTTTGCGGCGGGTTCGGAATGGGAGTGGAAAGCATGGAGCCGAAGACACCGCCGTTCGAAATCGTGAAGGTGCCGCCGCCGAGCTCATCGGGCATGATTTTGCGAGCCTGCG
Organism: uncultured Spirochaetaceae bacterium; assembly: GCA_964631585.1. Lineage (GTDB taxonomy): Bacteria > Spirochaetota > Spirochaetia > DSM-27196 > PWMO01 > JAAAOH01. The sequence goes on from CAZVXU010000400.1 coordinate 1,700, forward strand.
CGCGCTGGATGAAGTCGAGTATCTCCTGCTCGATCTCAGCAAAGCTCTTCGTGTCGGCATCGCGAAGGACCGGGACGATGAGGCCGCGCTCGCTCGAGAGCGCAACGCCGATGTTGTAGTAATCGTTGTAGACGAT
>CAZVXU010000401.1:0-1805 GCA_964631585.1 uncultured Spirochaetaceae bacterium
CTTCGGTTCCAGTCGGTTGCCTTCGCCCTCGGGGCCGGCACCTCCGGCCTTGCCGGCTACATCGGCATGAAAGTGGCGACATCGAGCAACTCGCGCACCACCCACGCGGCGCAGGAGAGCCTCGACAAGGCGCTGCAGGTCTCTTTCTCAGGCGGCAGCGTGATGGGAATGAGCGTGGTCGGGCTCGCACTTGCCGGTATCTTCGCGGTGCTCGCAGCCTCCACTGCGGTGTTCGGCTTCACGAGCTCCATCCTCGACGTGACGGTGTTTCCCATTCTCTCGGGCTTCTCCCTCGGCGCCTCCTCGATAGCTCTCTTTGCCCGGGTGGGCGGCGGTATATACACCAAAGCTGCCGATGTCGGCGCCGACCTCGTCGGGAAGGTCGAAGCCGGTATCCCGGAGGACGATCCCCGGAATCCCGCCACGATTGCGGACAATGTCGGAGACAACGTAGGCGATGTTGCCGGCATGGGTGCGGACCTCTTCGAATCCTACGTGGGCAGTCTCGTGGGGGCGATGATCCTCGGCGTGTCGGTTGCCGGAAGCGAGGTGACGCGTATCAAGCTCGCCGCGCTTCCGCTGATTCTCGCCGCCATCGGCGTGGCGGCCTCGGTCATCGGTATCGGGTTCGTGCGTGCCAAGCCGGGGCGCTCGCCTCAGTACGCGCTGAACGTCGGGACCTTCGGTGCCTCTCTCATCGCCGCGGTCGGCGCGTTCGCGGCCATCATGCTGCTGCTCGGCGAGACGAGCTTCGGCGGAGGCTCCGGAGCGATTCAGGTCTTCGTCTCGCTGGTGCTCGGCCTCGCGGCGGGGCTCGCCATCGGGATTCTCACCGAGCAGTTCACCGGCACCGGGACCCGTCCGGTAAAAGCGATCGTACAATCGAGCTTCACCGGGCCGGCGACAACGCTCATTACCGGTATGGGCATGGGAATGCTCTCGGCCTTCCCGCCCATCATCGTGATCTGTGCCGCGATTCTCGGTGCCGCCGCCCTTGCGGGGCTCTACGGTGTGGCCGTCGCGGCGCTCGGTATGCTCATCACCCTCGGAATTCAGCTCGCGGTGGATGCCTACGGGCCGATCGCCGACAACGCCGGTGGCCTCGCCGAGATGGCGGAGTTTCCGCGTGGAGTGCGGGAGATCACCGACGAGCTCGATGCGGTCGGGAACACCACCGCGGCGATCGGAAAGGGCTTCGCGATAGGCTCGGCCGCGCTGACCGCCATCATTCTGTTTTCCGCGTTTCAGAAGACGGTGGGTGTGGAGGTCATCAACCTCACCGATACCGACGTGCTTGTCGGCATCCTCCTCGGTGCGGTCATCCCCTACCTGTTCTCCTCGATGGCCATGAATGCCATCGGCACGGCCGCCTTTGCCATGATAGAGGAGGTGCGCCGGCAGTTCCGAGAGCGTCCGGGGATCCTCGAGAACACCGAGAAGCCCGATTACGCGCGCTGTGTCGACATCTCCACGAGTTCCGCGTTGAAGAAAATGATGCTTCCGGGTATCGTTGCAGCCGCAACGCCGCTTCTCGTCGGGTTTATCGGCGGAATCGGCATGCTTACGGGGGTGCTGGCCGGTGTTACGGCGTCGGGCGTAGTCCTGGCAATCTTTATGTCGAACTCCGGCGGAGCCTGGGACAACGCCAAGAAGATGATCGAGAGCGGTGAGGGCGGCGGCAAGGGCTCGGAGTCCCATCATGCGGCGGTGGTCGGGGACACCGTCGGTGACCCCTTTAAGGATACCGCAGGCCCTTCGCTCAACATTCTTATCAAGTTGATGGCGGTGGTCTCCCTCGTCATTGC
>CAZVXU010000402.1:0-1805 GCA_964631585.1 uncultured Spirochaetaceae bacterium
CGCGGCCCGGTCCGGCCGCTGCGGGTGGAAGACGAGGCGGTCGGCGTAGAGGGTGATGGTGCCGGTGGCGATGCGGTGCAGCGGGTTCGTGCGGTAACCGGTGCTCAACACCGTGTCGGCTTCTGAGAAGATGGGCGTGTCCGAGGAGAGCCCGTCGAGGTAGGAGGTGAAGCGCTCGAGCTGCCGGCGGTTGAGGTCGCGCACCGTAAGACGGGTGTCCGGGGCATCGTCGGGGCGCAGGTAGCCGTAGTCGGTGTAGGTCAGCCCGTAGCCGCAGGCGCTGCAGCTCACCCTCCGCCCGCGGGAGTGCAGGGTGGCGGTGCCGCTGCAGCGCGGACAGAGGAAGAGCACGTGCTCGATGTCTTCGGCCGGGCGGCGCCCCTGGAAGCGCACCATGTGCTCGGCCTGCCACGCGTAGTCGTCGTGGGCGAGAAGGGCGGAGAGGCGTGTGTAGATCTCCTCGGCGGTAAGGCCGCGGATCTCATCACCATCGAATGCGTGACGGAACTCTATCACCATTCGGCCCCTGCGGGGCGAGCGCGCCCACCGCGGGTGAGAGAAGTAGCCGCCCTTGAAGACCGGCACGATGACCGGAATGCGCAGCAGCTTCACCAGCTTGGCGGTAGAGTAGAGTGCAGGCAGTGAGGCCCCGTCCCAGGTGCGCTGTCCCTCGGGGAATAGGGAAATGATCTCGCCGCGGTCGCGGAGACGCAGGATGGTTCGGATGAGCTCGGAATCCGACATCCCCTTGGTCTTGGGGATAGCCCCGACCAGCCACATCACGAAGCGTATAAGCCGCGTGCGGAAGTTCTGATCGGCGGCCACGTGATGCACGGGGTAGGGGACGAAGGAGCTCAGCTGAAAGGGGTCCCAGTATCCCACATGGTTCGGGAGCAGCAGATAGGGTCGCCGTACCCGTTTCAGCAGCCCGGCGTTCTCGGTTGTGATGTTGAAGCGCAGCCTCAGCCACGTTCCCACCGTCATCCGGAGAAAGCGGTGTACGTTCGGGCGGGCGAGTATTCTGGAGGTCAGCTTCCGCGCCTTCATCTGAACTCAGCATGGTAGCGGTACTCATTGACTGTTTCAAGCGAATGGACTAACAATGGCGCATTCGGCCGACGCCCGAAGGGTCCACACTCGAAACCGGCGGGAGCGATACATGAACTTCAACTGGAACCTTTTCATCGACCTCGGCATAATCGCGGTTGCGTTGCTTTTCGCGACCTTCCTGCGCGCGAAGGTGCGATTCTTTCAGCGGTTCCTCATTCCGAACGCCCTCACCGCGGGCCTCATTCTGCTTCCCCTCTACAACTTCGTTCTTCCCCTCGTCGGCGTGACGGCCGGCGGTCTCGGCGAGCTCGCCTACCACCTGCTCGGCCTTTCTTTCATCGCGATGTCTTTGCGCACCGGCCGGTCCACTGCCGCCGTGGGAGAGCATCGCCTCTTCGCGACCGTGGTGGTGGTGCTCTCCCAGTTTGCGATACAGGTCCTCGTGGGCCTGCTAATGACATTCTTCTTCATTTCGACCATCTATCCGGACCTCTACGAGCCCTTCGGCTATCTCCTGCCGCTCGGATTCGTGCAGGGGCCGGGCCAGGCTTTTGCAATAGGCGACAGCTGGACCGGCATCGGCATCGAGGGAGCGGGGAGCGTCGGGCTGACCTTCGCCGCCATGGGCTTCATCCTCGCCACCTTCGGCGGGATCTTTCTGATCAATTTCGGGATTCGCCGTGGCTGGGTGACGCAAGAAGAGCTTGCCCCGCTTCGCGAGTCGCGGGTCCGTACCGGTATCTATCCCCGGGACG
>CAZVXU010000403.1:0-1801 GCA_964631585.1 uncultured Spirochaetaceae bacterium
TTCTCGGCTGCGCCCTCGCGGTAGACCGACTGCGAGGGATACATCTGGATATGCTTTATGTTGGTTCTCAGGTTGTAGATATTGACCCGCAGCGGGAATCCATCATCAAGGCCGTGCTCCCCGGCGTAGGCCTCGAGAAAGCGCCGATCCGCAACGCCGAAGAGCATCGCAAACGACAGCTCGCGGGCGTAGTCGGCAAAGTGCCCGGGGATGTCGATATAGCCGCTCACTTTCGGCGGGTCGGAGTCGATGTCGATCATCACGTTCCCCGCCCAGATGTCGTAGTGCGTCATAGTCGAGTCTCCGCCGATATCGAGGAATGGCTCGAGATGCGGCCGGAGGCTGCGGGCCTCGCCGATCAGAGCATGCGGAACCGCACCGCTCCCTTCCGCCTCATCGAGAACGGAGTCGAGGCGCGGTAGCCAGAAGTCGGGCCAGGAGCTCACGCGCTCTGTGTCCCGTAGCTCCACTCCGCCGAAACCGCGGCCGCGGACGCGGTGTAGCGCCGTCACATGCTCAGCGATCTCGTCGATGATGTGCCGGCGGGCCGCGCCGCCGAGGTAACCGAAGGACTCGTGCATCACTCTGCCCGGCAGGCGCGTCATGACGAGCGCCGTTCCCGGTAGCACACCGTCCGCGCCGTCGAGATGAAGGGGAGTGGGAACCGGCATCTCGGTGTCCCGCGCGAACACCTCGAGTACGCGAAACTCCCGGATGATGTTCCCGTCGTTCTCGTGGGGACTGATCTTGAGAACCAGCTCGGTTCCGTCGGAGCGGACGCCGATGACACGGTTCCAGCAGCCGCCGGTCAGGATCTCATAGCCGTCGACCCGCCCGCCGGCGAGCTGCGAGAGGTTTTCATTCGTCAGATAGGGGTCGATGCGCTCTCGAAGCAACTGTTCCTGTACGTTCATACGGCTTCCGGCTTTCCCGTCACAAAAATGCCACCACGTGGTGCCCCGCGACAAGCAGCCGCGATTCCGTTACGCTTTTCCTTCAGGAGGCATCCGATGCGAGCAGTATGGTACGAGCAGGCAGGTACGGCGGCCGAGGTTCTGACAGCCGGCGAAATGGAGACGCCGAAGCCCGGACCCAACGAAGTGCTGGTTCGCGTGTACGCCTCGGGGGTCAATCCCACCGACGTGAAAGCACGCGCGAAGGGCCAGGCCCTCGATCGCCTCGGGTGGATCATTCCGCACAACGACGGGGCGGGCGTTATCGAGGCGGTGGGACCCGGCGTCGACGAGGCCCGGGTCGGCGAGCGGGTGTGGACCTACGGCGCGACCGGCAGCCGGTCCACCGGCACCTGTGCCGAGTACACGCTTCTGCCGGCGGTGCAGGCGGTGCCCCTGCCGGATGCCGCCGACTTCGCAGCCGGTGCCTGCATGGGGATCCCGGCGATGACGGCGCACTTCGGGGTCTTCGGCGGTGGCCCGGTGCGCTCGAAGACGCTGCTCGTTCACGGCGGTGCGGGCGGGGTGGGTTACTACGCGGTACAGTGGGCGTGCTGGGGGCGGGCCACCGTCATCGCGACGGTGAGCTCACCGGAAAAGGAAGCGCTTGCGCGGGCCGCCGGGGCCCATCATGTGATCACCTACACCGCGCAGGATGTCGCCGCGCGCGTTCAGCAGCTTACAGACGGGGCCGGGGTGGACCGGGTCGTGGATGTCGCATTCGGGCGCAATCTGCGGGTGAACATCGATTCGCTCGCTCCCGGCGGCAGTATCGCAAGCTACGGCTCTGACGCCGAGCGGGAGCCCGTCTTTCCGTTCTACGACCTCCTCTACAAAAACATCCGCGT
>CAZVXU010000404.1:0-1788 GCA_964631585.1 uncultured Spirochaetaceae bacterium
GCCGGCGCGCGGCCCCGCCCCCCCTGCGCGGCCGCCACCCCGGCCGGCGGCCACCCGGGCCACACCGCCACCCTGCCTGGCCGCCACCCTGCCTCGGCGTCGACCGCTACTTCAGGCCGAGCATCCGCCCGTAGGCGGCGAGCTCGGCGCCGGGATTCCCGCCGAGCACCTCTTTGGTGAGCTTCTTTCCGAGCTGCACCCCTTCCTGATCGAAGCTGTTTATGTTCCACACAAAGCCCTGAAACATCACTTTGTTCTCGTAGTGTGACAACAGTGCTCCGAGAACCCGCGGTGTCAGTTTCTCGCCGTAGAGGAGGGTCGAGGGGCGATTGCCCTCGAAGTGTTTGTTCGGATTCTCATCACTCTTGCCCATGGCGAAGGCCACGATCTGGGCGACGAGGTTTGCCACGAGCTTGGTCTGGCTCGTCGAGTCGTCGAACTCCACGTCCTCGCCCCGTTGCGATTGCCGGAAACCGACAAACTGCAGGGGAATGATGTCGGTGCCCTGGTGAAGCAGCTGATAAAAGCTGTGCTGGCCGTTGGTGCCGGGCTCGCCGAACAGCAGCGGGCCGGTGGGGTAGGAGACCGCCTCGCCGTCGCGGCTTACACTCTTGCCGTTGCTCTCCATGTCGAGCTGCTGCAGATGAGCGGGGAATCGCGAGAGTGCCTGGCTGTAGGGGAGCACCGCGGTCGAGGGATAGCCGAGAACGTTTCGTTCGTACACGCCGATCATCGCGTCCATCAGGACGGCGTTGGCGCGGATGTCCGGTTCGAGCGCCGCCCGGTCGCCTGCGTGAGCACCGGCGAGAAACTCCTCGAAGACGTCGGGCCCGAAGGCGAGGCTCAGGACGCAGCCGCCGACGGCACTGGTGCTCGAGTAGCGCCCGCCGATGTAGTCATCGATGAAGAAGGCATCGAGATACTCTCCCGAGCGCGCAAGGGGGCTCGTCTCTGATGTGACGGCCACCATGTGACTCCGCGGATTGAGGCCGCGAATATCGCGCTCGCGCATCTTCTCGATCACGAAGGCCTCGTTGGTGAGGGTTTCCTGCGTGGTGCCGCTCTTCGAGACCAGAATAAAGAGCGTCGTCTCCGGATCCACGTCCGAGATCACGTCACCGGCGTCGTCGGGGTCGACGTTTGAAATGAAGCGGGCGTCGAGCCGGGGCTTCTCATCGGTGCCGGCGACATAGTTCTCGAGGGCGAGGTACATCGCCCGCGGGCCGAGGTCCGAGCCTCCGATACCGACCTGTACGACAGTTTCGAACGGCTTGCCGGTGGAGCCGGTGATGCGCTCGGTATGGACGGCGCGGGCGAAATCCGCGATCCGCGACTGCTGGTGCGCGTAGAACTCCCGCTTGTCCTGCTCTTGGACCCTGACCGGGTTGCCGAGCTGCCCGCGAGTCAGGTGATGGAGAACCATGCGACCCTCGCCCGTGTTCATGACCTCCCCGTCGAGGAGGGCGTGATACTTCTCGATGAGCTGCTGCTCGCCCGCGAGGGCGCCGAGGGCGTCGATGAGCTCGTCACTCACGGGTGTCGCCGCGTAGTTGAAGTGCAGGCCCTCTGCAGCAGGAACGTCGAGCGCCTCGATGCGCGCGGGGGCCAGGTCGGCAACCGAGTGAGCGGTCACGTCCTGAAGGCGCGAAAACGCGTCGGTGCTGTCGAGGTTCCGGTAGGTAATATCGGCCATGGTCGTCTCTCCTGGGTTTTCGTGCGTCCTGGGTTTTTCGGCGTGCTTCTCGTGCCTACTTCTCGTGAAAGCCCGCCATCGCGCGCATCTCGCGG
>CAZVXU010000405.1:0-1782 GCA_964631585.1 uncultured Spirochaetaceae bacterium
CCCCCGCCTGTTCAGCCGGCAGGCACTGTGCTACGATGAGCGGCCGTGGACGATGTACATCAGACGGCCTCCGGCCGAAACATAGATGAGCATGTCGAGCTCCTCGAGCGGATCGTTGCCGAGCTCGGTCGCGTGATCCGGGGCAAAGAACCGTTTCTCAAGCAACTGGTGGGCTCGCTCGTCGCGGGCGGGCACGTCCTCATCGATGATCTTCCCGGACTCGGCAAGACGACCGTGGCGAAGACGCTGGCCCTGCTCATAGGCTCCGATGAGACGAAGCACGAGCCGGTTGCGTTTCGGCGCATCCAGTTCACTCCCGATCTCCTCCCATACGACATCACCGGCGTGGATGTTTTCGACCCCAAGACGCGTGAGTTCGTGTTCACGCCGGGCCCGGTGTTCGCAAATGTCGTGCTGGCCGACGAGATCAACCGCTCGACACCGAAGGTGCAATCCGCGCTGCTCGAGGTCATGGCGGAGCATCAGGTGACTGTCGGAAACCGGACTCACCGGATGGACGATCTCTTTCTGGTGCTCGGTACGCAGAACCCCGTGGAGATCGAGGGGACGTACCCTCTCCCGCTCGCTCAGGTTGATCGCTTCCTCATGCGCCTGCACATCGGCTATCCGACGCCGGAGGTGGAGCTCGATATCCTTGCCAGTAATCCCTCCGCGAGCGTCATGCCCCACATCAGGCCCATCTGCTCGCGAAGCGAGATTCTCGCGGCGCGCGCGGTTGCCGAGGATCTGTACTGTGATGAGGAGCTGATGCGGGCGGTCGTGGACATCGGGACCGCCACACGGGAGCACGGTGCGGTCGAATACGGCGTCTCGCCGCGCGGCAGCCTGATGCTGCTTTCGGCGGCCCGAGCGTACGCGCTGGTGCGCGGGCGGGACTATGTGATCGACCAGGATATCATCGACCTTGCCGCGCCGGTACTCGCCCACCGAATCAAGCTCCGGGACACGAGTGTCGACCCACGGGAGCTCGTTGATGAGGTTGCGCGTGGACGCATTGAAAGGGTTCATCGCTAAGCTCTTCCCCTTCACCCCAAAAGGCCGGGTGTTTTTGCTTCTCTCGGCCGGTCTGCTCGCACTCGGTATTCTGCGTTCGGAGCTTGCCGTGCTGCTCTGGGGAGCCACGTTTGTCCTTCTCGGCCTCTATACCGCAATCGGGACCCTTCTCACGAGGGCGCTTCTCGCGCGCCGCCTCCTCGGCGATTACGACGCGCTTCGTGTCGCCGTGGAGCCCGGCCGTGTGCGCCGTGGGGGGCGCGCCACCGCCCGCATACGAGCGCCGCTGCCGCGGTACCGGATTCCCGGCATTCGCCTGTATGCCGGGGCGCGGATGGAGTGGCACGGGCGCCGGCGGACAACCGAGGTCTTCGTCGAGCCGGGCGACACGATCGCCGAGGTTCCGCTCGACACCAACGGTCGCGGGGTCTGGCGGCTTGATGCAACCTGGCTCACCGCTCGTGACCTTCTCGGATTCTGCTCGGCGCCCGTCCCGACGCCTGCGGCGGGCTCGGTGACGGTTCTGCCCGATGCGGCCGACACCCCCGTCGGCGAAACGGCGGGCGGCGCCGGCGGAGAGCACCTCATCCGGTCGGGAATCCGCCGACGAAGCGAGGAGCTCTTCGAGACGCGGCGATACGTGCCGGGCGATGATCCGCGAAAGATCAACTGGAAGATGTTTGCCCGCTGGAACGAGCTTCTCGTACGCATCGGGGAAGAGGTGCCGCCGCCGCAGTCGCGCGTGGTCTGCTATCTCTATACCGGCGC
>CAZVXU010000406.1:0-1773 GCA_964631585.1 uncultured Spirochaetaceae bacterium
TTCTTCTCGTAGGCCATGAGCTCGTCGCGGGTGAGCTTGCCCGGCCGGATCGTTATGCCGAGCGTTGCCGAGAGTTTTGCGACAAGGGCGTCGCGGAACTGCTCGATTGTCGCCTCGCGACCCGATTCCTGCTCGACACTGCTCAGCGGCTCGACCGCCTTATCCTTGATCTCCGGCGGTACGTAGAGCACCTTGAAGAGCGGGTCGGTGTCCATCTCTTTGAGAAACGCGATGATGTTCGAGACGTAGAGGTTTTCGATCTCGCTGAGAAGAATCGTCGCGAGCTTCCGGCCACCGGCCGACCGGACGGCCCCCTGGTGCTTGTACCAGGCGTCCCCCACGCCAAGCTCTCCGAACGTCTCGACGACCACCGAGCCGAGCGCGCGAAATGCTTCGTCGGCACTCGAGAAGTGCGACTTCTCGAACACGAGCTGGACGTTCACGGTGGCCTCCGGATCGATGAAGACGAGTGTCCGCTGCCCGGTGACGATGATGTGCTCGAGGTCCGGACAGTCCTCCCTGATCTCGCTGATGAGATTCGAGAAGTTGGTCAGGCAGATAATCGCCCGGGCGCGGGAATCCTTGAGGATGAAGCTGATCTCGCGGCCCTTGTACATGGTGTTGAAGGGTACGGCTACCGCACCGAGTTTCTGGATGCCGAAGAAACTGTAGGCGAACTCCGGAATGTTCGGCAACATCATCGCCACCCGGTCACCCGCCTCGATGCCGAGAGCGGCAAGGCCACCGGCCACGCGGTTCGCGTTCTCCTCGAGCTCCTGATACGTGGTGACCTGCCCCTCGAATCGGATAGCTTCCCGCTTCCGATACCGGCGGGTGATCTCCTCCAGCGTGTGCCCGAGCCCCATCGGCGGTGGCCCCTCTTCTTTTTTCGCGCGTTTGAACATTATCTCTCCCGCTCCACCAGTCGCCTATCCTTGGCCTCACCGCGAAGCTCATTTCGCAGAATCTTGCCTGTCGCGCTTTTCGGAAGCGTATCGACGAACTCGACGATCTTGGGCCGTTTGTACGGCGCCATGTTCTCCTCGCAGTGGTCGATGGCCTCCCGCTCGTTCATCTGCTCATCGTCCTGGAGCACGATGAAGGCCTTGACGGTCTCCTCGCCTCGCTTGCTTTCCGCCGCAACAACGGCTGCCTCCCGGACCTTTGGGTGGAGCATGATCACCTCTTCCACCTCGCGCGGAGAAATGTTGAAGCCGCCCCGGATGATGAGGTCCTTCTTCCGGTCGGTGATGAAGAACACCCCGTCCTCGTCTACGTAGCCGAGGTCACCGGTGTGAAACCAACCGCCGGGACTGAAGGACTCTCCCGTTGCCGCATCGTTATTCCAGTAGCCCGGCGTGACGGTCTCGCTTCGGATGACGATCTCTCCGACTTCCCCCGCCCCGACCTCGTTCCCCTCGTCGTCGAATACGCTCATCTCGACGCCGGTTGCCGCATGCCCGATGCTTCCTTCCTTGTAGCCGTCACCGGCGACGTTACAGCACACGCTCGAGGTCGTCTCGGTGAGCCCGTAGCCCTCCGAGATCTGCGTCTCGAACACCGTCATGAACTCACGCAGAACGGATACCGACAGCGGTGCGCCGCCGGAGACGCAGTACTTCAGGCTTTTCGGGATGCGCGCCGTGCGCGAGCGGGCAACCGTGAGGAGGTGCTGGTACATGCTCGGAATGGCCGGCATGATGGTGGCCTGGTTGTCCGCGATCGCGTCGAGGAGATTCTGCGGGCTGTACTGGGCAATCATGACCATGCAGG
>CAZVXU010000407.1:0-1753 GCA_964631585.1 uncultured Spirochaetaceae bacterium
GCCGGCGCCCGCGCGTACGAGCGCCGCCGGCGCCGGGCGTTTCGAACCGCGGCGCGCCGCTCCATCCTGGGGATGAGAATCGGAGCAGCAACGGGGCGGGTGGCCTCCCGTCTGAGAGAGCTGGTCCTTCCTGTCGTGCTCCGGGGCAAACACGGGGCGCGGGTTATGGCGCACTTCGCCATGCTCGCCTCGCCGAACCGGCGCAGTCCCTGGCGGTGAAAACCCAGGGCGGGTGTCGGACGCCCGGGCCGGCGGCGGCCACCGGCGTGCGCCGACTACTTCCGCGCGAAGGTGACTGCGATAAGTCCGAGAAAGAAAGTGCGACTCCGCACCCGCCGGAATCCCACCTCCCGCAGTTGTCTCTCGAGAGCGCGGCGAGAGGGGAAACGCCGCAGGCTCTCTGCGATGTAGCCATAGACCTCGGGGTTGCCGTGGAGGAGCTTTCCCCACAACCGCCCCCAGAAGCGCAGAAGCCCTATTTGCAGCGAGGCGGCGGCAGGCTGGTCGGCGTGGGAGAAATCGAGGATTGCGAGGGAGCCTCCGGGCCGGAGTGCCCGGAAGACCGAGCGCAGCGCCGCTGCAAGGTCCGGGGCGTTCCTGAACGCGTACCCCGCCGTCGCGAGGTCGAAGCGGCCGTCCTCGTAGGGCAAATCGGACATATCGCCCATCTCGAAGTGCACGGAGCCCAGATGCGCCGGCCGTCCTGCAGCCCGTCCTGCCGCCCACCGCCGGGCGTTGCGGCGCGCCCGGGCGAGCATCTCGGCGGTGAGGTCCGACCCGATGACGCGCGCATCCGGATACCGGTCGGCCACGGCGAGGGTGAGATCCCCGGTTCCACAGGCGATGTCCAGGGCCTCGCGCACGCCGCCTTCGGGAAGCGAGTCCACGAGATGCCGTTTCCAGCTGCGGTCGCGGCCGAAGGAGAGAACGGTGGTTACCGCGTCGTAGCGGCCGGCGACGACAGCGAAGAGTCGGCGGTTGTACTCCAGCTTGCTTCGTGCATCTGCGAGATCGTAGTTCTCCAGCCGCTCCGCGAACCTGCGTTCCACATCACCCCTACAGTTTTTGTTGTCGCTGCGTCCGCTAAACCGTACTGTGTGGGTATGGATAGGTCAACTGCCGTCAGGATTGTCGGGATCGAAACCGCGGTTCCCGAGCATGCTTACAGCCAGGAGTTTACTCACTCTTTCATGCGCGCACTCTACGAAGGGAAGCCCCGAGCGCAGCAGATGATCGATCGGATTTATCCCGCCTCGGCGATAGATACGCGCTACACCGTTATCGGGGACTACGGCAAAGACCCGTCTGAGTACACCTTCTATCCGAAGACTGCGGACCTGAAGCCCGAGCCTACCACGAAGCAGCGGAACGATCTCTTCATTTCCGAGGCCCAGCGGCTTTCACTGCAGGCGGCTCGGGCGCTCCTCGAGCGGTTTCCCGGGGTCCGCGAAGGCGTTACTCACCTCATTACGGTGAGCTGCACCGGGTTTTCGGCTCCAGGTTTTGATTTCTACCTTGCGAAAGAGCTTCCACTGCCTCCGGAGGTGCACCGCTTCCACCTCGGTTTCATGGGCTGCTACGCCGCCTTCCCGGCGATGAAGCTTGCCGACTCCATTTGCCGCTCGGACCCGAAGGCGAAGGTACTCATCGTCAACGTGGAGCTGTGCTCACTGCATCTGCAGCAAAAGGAAGATGTCGATGTCATCGTCGCCAATGCGCTGTTCGCAGACGGCGTATCGGCCGCCCTCGTCTC
>CAZVXU010000408.1:0-1742 GCA_964631585.1 uncultured Spirochaetaceae bacterium
GATCCCACTGCGTGTAGAAGTTTCCGTCGTCGCCCTTCTCGATGATGGCGTTCCCGCCGAGGGCAAGCACAATGAGATTGTGCGTGGCGTCGGGCGATTTGTGATTTCGGTTCACGGGTCGTTCCTCCCACAAGCATTACCGGAACGGCATATATCAGTCCGATTAGCCTTTTATTCGTTCCGATTTGGTCTTTTTATTTAACACAAGGGTATGTTGAGTCGCCGATATTGTCAAGCACGCAGCATGAAAAAGTTAGATTTTTACCGAAAACTGAGGCTTGACAGGTTAGTGAAACCGTAAGAAAGTGATCCCACATAGCGAAATTCGTAGGAGGAGGTATCGCGCATGGAAACTGTGAATGCCGTCATCGGGGCGATCGGTTCGTTCGCGTGGGGACCGATCATGATCACGGCTCTGTTCGGCACCGGGCTGATCCTGTCGATTGGAACCCGCATCGTTCAGTATCGCAGGCTCGGCTACGCCTTCAGGCTGCTGTTCAAGAAGTCGGAGGGAGACGGGGACATCAGCCCCTTTGCGGCGCTCATGACCTCGCTCTCCGCCACCATCGGTACGGGAAACATCGCCGGTGTGGCCACCGCGATCGTGGCAGGTGGTCCGGGTGCTGTGTTCTGGATGTGGATCACGGCGGTGCTGGGCGGCGCCACGAAGTTCGCGGAGGCGGTACTCGCCATCAAGTACCGGGTTACCGACGAAGCCGGCGAAAAGTCCGGCGGCCCGATGTACTACGCGAGCCGCGGCATGGAAGACCGCTTCGGCGGTAACTGGAAATGGCTCGGCGGAGCATTTGCAATCTTTGCCTTTATCGCCTCGGTCGGTATCGGCAACATGGTCCAGTCGAACCAGGTGGCGCAGTCGGTCGAGCAGACCCTCGGGATCCCCGTGTGGATCAGCGGCGTCATCCTTGCCATTCTCGTGGCACTGGTGATCATCGGCGGTATCAAGAGCATCGCAAGCGTTGCCGAGCGCATCGTACCCGTCATGGCGGTCATCTACGTCATCGGATCACTCGTAATCATTGCCGTCAACTACGACGCGATCGGCCAGGCTTTCGGCTGGATTTTCGGAAACGCCTTCTCCGGCAAGGCCGTCGGTGGTGGTCTCCTCGGTACGGTCATCCGCTACGGTGTGGCGCGTGGTGTCTTCAGCAATGAGGCCGGCCTCGGAAGCGCACCCATCGCACACGCGGCAAGCCGCACCAACGATCCCGTGCGCCAGGGCATCATTGCAAGCCTCGGCTCCTTCCTCGACACCATCGTCGTCTGTACGATGACCGCGCTCGTCATCCTCACGAGCCGCGTCCTCACCATGCCGGGCGGCGTGATGGAGATCGCGAGCGGCCTCGACGGCTCGCAGTTGACGACTGCCGCCTATGGCGCGCAGCTTCCGGGCTTCGGGAACTTCATCGTCACCTTCGGCCTTATCTTCTTCGCCTTCTCGACGATGCTCACCTGGTACTTCTACGGGTTCAAGTCGCTTGAGTACATCGCAGGCCGACGTGTCGCGGAGTACTACAAGTGGGTCTGGGTCATTCTCGTGTTCGTCGGCTCGGTCTCGACGCTGGAGTTCGTCTTCAGCTTCTCCGACGCCTTCAACGGCCTGATGATCCTGCCGAACCTTATCGCACTCGTCGCCCTCAGCGGCGTTGTGTTCAAGGCGCTCAAGGAGTACGAGCAGAAGCCTGCTGAGTAGGTGTCCCGCATGAGAGATCTTCCCGCACGGC
>CAZVXU010000409.1:0-1735 GCA_964631585.1 uncultured Spirochaetaceae bacterium
CAGGCGATGAGGACGTCGAAGCCGGCGTCTGCGGCCTCGCGCGCTGCGGCGACGAGGTCGGGCTTTGAGACGGTGCCGAACTCCGGGCCGATGAAGATGCCCGCGCGGCGCTCCGCCTCGCTCTCCCCTTCAGTGTAGCGGCCCTCGGCGGCGATGAGCTCGCCGGGCCAACCGGAGATGGAGCTGAAGGTGATCTTGTCCTCTTTGTGCGCCTGCTGCACGCCGCTTCGCTTGAGGTTCTCGATGACCACGGAGGCGAAGTCGGGCTCCTCCTCGCGGCGCTCGCCGTATGCGGGCGCGCGCTCCGCCGCCTCGTCGAGAAGCTCATCGTCCTCGCCCACGCCGACCACGCGATGGGGAGAGAGGCTCTCCACCGTAAACGGCCCGGCAACACGCACCCGCGACTTGTCCTCGTAGGGCCGGTCGTAGAGGTACTCCTGCTCGGCGTTTCGCTCGATCGCCGCATCGATTGCCTTCTGCCTGTCGATGCGCGCCTGCCAGAAGGCCTCGAGTGCCTTCTTTGCCGCATCGGGCCAGGATGATGCTGCCTCGCGCGGCACCTCCCACTCGAGAAGCGCATTCGCCGGCGCCGTCTCTCCGGAGGGAAGCTCCACCGTCTCGCCGTCGGCAGCGGTGAAGTCGATCTCCTGCCCCGCCCGGCCGCCGGTCTCTACCTCGAAGGGTGTCCCATGCCCGCGAAGCGCCGCGTTCAAATCACGTAGCGCCTTCTCGACGGCCGGCTGCTTCTCATCCCAGATGACGTCGATCTCCGTATTGTTCGCGATGGACTTCAGCGTGATGTGCGGCACGCGCTCGTAGACGAAGCCCTGGCGGATATCGCCGTGGGTGGGCGACTGGGGCGGCACGCCGCCCGTGATCTCGGCCTCCTTCTCGCGCCCCGCAGGCGAATCCGCGAGGAGGTAGTACGGATACCGCGCGCCCATGAGCCGCGAGCGGGCGAGCGCAAGCGCCACCCGCGAGGTATCGATGGTGATCCATCGCCTACCCCACTGCTCGGCGACGTAAGCGGTGGTTCCGGACCCGCAGGTAGGGTCGAGGACGAGGTCGCCCGGGTCGGTGGTCATTAGGATGGCGCGTTCAACAACCCTCGGGTTCGTCTGTACGACAAAAATCTTATTTTGGGCACCCGCCAATGATTCAGTCCAGATGTTCTGGGTATTTACCGAAGGAGAATCGTCAAACCCTTCGACGTAGAAAGGTCGGCTCTTTCCGGCTTTGACCCTATCGGAGCACAGCAGTCTTCGTCGTCCAGCTTTGTGGGTTCTCCAGTGGCGACCTACACCAGGTTCGAAACTAATGCCAAATGCGACCCATCGATTCGCTTCGTCCTCTTCTCCACCTTCCTGAGTTAGAGTAATATCGTCGCGATAAGGGGTCCAGTCTCCCGGAATAGCGGACGGATCATCCCGCCACTCTTTGGGTAGAGGATTAGTGATCGCAGATTCGTCCCACGCTTTGCTATACTTGGAATAATCCACCTCCAGAAGTGATGGTCGTTTCCAGCTCTTCCGGAACTTCATTCTGCTGATGTCTCGTGCATAGAAGAGCAGAAAATCCGCAATATTGCTGGTGTGGTCGCTCTCCTGGTAGTGGGTCTTCTTGAAGGTAATCAAACTCACAAAGTTCCCATCCCCAAACACCTCATCCATCAACGCCCGCACCCGGTGCACGTTCTCATCACCTATCTGCACGAAGATGCTGCCGGTGTCGGCCA
>CAZVXU010000410.1:0-1730 GCA_964631585.1 uncultured Spirochaetaceae bacterium
CCTTGCCGATGACTCGAATCACCGGGCGACACTCGAACAGATGCGGACGACGTGCCGGCGTCTCGTCCACAACGCGCGTGGAACCGACGGTCCGCCGAAGACGGTCTCGCTCACGAACGAGTCGGCCCGGGCAATGCAGAGGGACGTGAAGCAAGACTGAACCTCAGGCGGAGCGACCCGTCCCGGCGACTGTTTGTTTTCGGTGCAACTCGAGAAGCCAGTCCTCGTTGTCGGGCGGCCTTATCGCGCGGCCGTCCTTCGTGTTGCCGCCGTCGCGTCGCTCTCCGGTATCGCGCGCGTTGATCCAGGTGAGCTCGTACTCTCCCGGCGCGAGCCGCACAGTGAGCTCATCTACCTCCACGAGATAGACCAGGTAATACATGCCCTCCTCGGCGAGGCACCATCCGGCGTCCACCAGGTCCGGGCGGGGACGCAGACGTCGGTACGGGGTCTTCTCCATGAAGTCCCAGACGCGGCGGACAATGTCGTGCCGATCCTGGTATCGATCCGAAAGCTCCAAGGTTCCGCTGAAGCCTTCCGAAGAGTGGCCCTTCTCCTCCCCACTGGGAGCGCCGTGGTCGGCGAAGTTGATCGAGGCAGCGCACATGCTCATGACGAACGCATTCCTGCGGACCTGGTCGTCGGAATAGTCGGGGTGATAGATGTTGCCGGACCAGAGTGTCTCCTGGGCGTAGAGCGGTTTTCCCTTGTTGTGGTTCAGCAGATGGCGAACGCCTAGCTCGGTAAGGTCGGTCGTCTTTGGTCCTTGCATGGTTCCAAAGCCAAGCCACTCTTCGTCGCGGAAGGGATCGTCCGCCGTCCGATTGTGGATGGTTACCAGGTGCCCGAACGGATTTATCTCCCCGATCATGGCACCCAGTCGGCACACATCGTCGTACATCATGATGTATCCGAAGCGCTGAGCGTGAACCAGGGGCTCCGGGCCGGCTACGTTGAAGAGCACGTTCCAATAAGGGGCGAAGCGGGCCAGGACGTAGCGGACGTAGAGCTCCTGGTCTCTGCGAGCACGCGGGAAGTCGGAGTCCTGACCGAAGAAGCCGGCGAAAGGAAAAATTACGAACCTCCGTCGTTCCAGGTCGTCCATTGTCTCTTCCAAGCGCCGAAACTCGGAGGGGTTCAGCGGCCAGAGATCGGGAGTCTGCCACTCAAGCCCTCGCCCTTCGACCTCCCGATTCAGGTAGTGACTGGCGATGGAGAGCGTGTTGTAGCCTTGCTTTTGAGCCCAGTCGAGAAAGGCCGACCGCTTCTGCGAGTCCCAGTTCGAGGCGAAGAAGCGATCGCCGACGTGGAGGCTCCGCATGAAGAAAGGTGGTCCGTCGCGATGCCCGAACCAGATCGGGTTGTGCTCGTAGGCGCAGATAGTACCCGGCGTGTCGCCTGCCACACACTCGAAGCGCCCGGACGGACCGGGACTGCCGTCGGTGAAGCGGGACTGGTAGCGCCAGGTTCCGAGCTGATCGGGCATGAAACGGAGACGCCAGCGCACCTTACCGTCGTAGAACCCCCAAAACGAAACCTCGGTACCGTCCGGGCGAGTGTAGATTGCCTTGAGAGTCACGTCGCGGAATGGGTCCTCGTAGTGGTGTCCATTGTAGCAGTCTGTCTCGAATCGCCCCCACCGTTCTACCTTCTCCATACTCGCGTCCTTTCTCGTACAAGGTTCACAGGAGCACCTCGCTGATGTAGTCGAAGGAAGCCGCCGGATTCCG
>CAZVXU010000411.1:0-1724 GCA_964631585.1 uncultured Spirochaetaceae bacterium
TCTTCGTTTTCTTCCGGCCGAAGAGGCGATTGAAGAATGCCCTGATGCGATCGATGAGTCTGCGGAACCAGCTCGGGTTTCGAAGGCGATCGAGTCGAATATAGGCCTCTGCGAGCTCATCGCTCGTGAGGTCTTTGCGCTGAGTGTTTTCGTCGATCTCCATCTCCACGAGGTCCGCCTCGTCTTCCTCGGAGAGGACGCGTGCCGGTATGCGTGGCCAACCGAGCTTCTTTGCGGCCTCGAGGCGTCGGTGACCGGCGATCAGCTCGTTCTCATCGGTGACCACGATGGGGTTGAGCAGGCCGTGCTTTCTGAGACTCTCCGACAGCGCGGTTACGTCTCCTAGGTTTCGTCGCACCCGCCTGTGGATGGCCACCTTGTCGACCTCTACTTCGGTGATGCTGCCGATTCGTTTAGTAATTCTTCGTTCCTGCTCCATAATTGTGTCAGTCCAGGAAGGGGTTGCCCTGAGTCTCATCCGAAGAATCCTCTATGGATTCCCCCTGCCGCTCGGGCTCCTCTTCTGTAGTGCTGCCGAGGTCGAGCTCGAGATCGAAGCTGGAGAGCTGTCGACCGATGTCCTCGGATGTGCTTCCGTCGAGAGAAAAGCTGCGGTTTTCGATGTTATCACGCAGGCGGTCGACAAGCAGCGGTCGCTGCTGTGATTCGAAATCTTCGAGGGTGTCGAACTCTCGCGGTTCGGTCCCGCTGATGAAAATCTCCTCCCGCGTCGGCCCGTCGTAATCTTCGGTCGGGAGCTTGCCGGAGCGCTCGCTCACGGTAACCGTCGTCAAGCCGTCGGCTGGTCGGGTGAACTCGCGGCGCGGAAGATCCTGGTGAATCGCGTTCATGTACCGGCCCCACACGGGACCCGTCGTCACCGCACCGGTCTGATTCGTGCCGAGTGAGTTCGTGCCACCCCGGTCGAAACCAAACCACAACGCGGTCGTATAGTACGGCGTGAAGCCGACTGTCCAGGCATCGGACCAATTCTGCGTGGTGCCGGTCTTGCCGCCGAGGGGTTGGTCGAAATCCTCGTCGAAGTAGTCCTTCGGCAGATGCCTCAACGTGCCGCTTTCGACGGTGGTCTGCAGCATGTCCGTCATAATGTATGCTGTCTGCGGGGAAATCACCTGCGTGTCCTCGCCTCGTTCGCGCTGCTCGAGGCGCATTTCTTTCTCGGGCTCGAGGATGATCCTGCCGTTGCGGTCCTCGATGTAGCGTATGCCAATGGGAACGACCTCTTTGCCCTGGTTCGCGAATGTGGCGAAGGCCTTCGCCATCTCTATCGGTGCAACCTCGACGATGCCGAGTCCGACGGGATAGCGCCGCACCAGATTGCGCTGCACACGCTCATCTTCGGGAACGCCGAGGAGTCGGCTTGCAGTATCGAGTGCGGCATCGAAGCCGACACGGTCGAGAATGCGAAGGGACGGTACGTTCATAGAGCGGGCAAGCGCAAAGCGTGCGAGTACCGGCCCCGACCACTCGCCGCGGTAGTTCTTCGGCGTGTACGGGGTCCCGTCATCGTTCCAGAAGACTACCGGCGAGTCGTAGATCATCGTTGCCGGCGTGATCACCTCTTCCTCGATGGCTGCCGCGTAGTACAGCGGCTTGAACGACGAACCGGGCTCCACGCGAGCGTCAACGGCGCGGTTGAACTGGTTGCGTCCTTCGAACCGGCTTCCTCCGATCATGGCCAGGATACGCCCGCTGCCGTTCTC
>CAZVXU010000412.1:0-1712 GCA_964631585.1 uncultured Spirochaetaceae bacterium
GCGTGCTTCTCGTGCCTACTTCTCGTGAAAGCCCGCCATCGCGCGCATCTCGCGGGCCGGACCGTCCGCCGAACTGTCGTGCCGGTGCACGATGGAGGCAACGCCGGTGGCAAGGCCGTAGAGCTTGATGAAGCCGGTGGCATCCTTGTGATCGTAGGAGCTCTCGCCGAATGAGGCGAGGTCTTCGAGGTAGAGTGAGTAGGGTGATGTACGCCCGGTGATGATGACGTTGCCCTTGTAGAGCGCAAGGCGCACGGAGCCGGTGACGTACTCGGCCGCCTGTCGCATGTAGGCGTCCATCGACTCGCGGAAGTGGGTGAACCACTTGCCCGCGTAGATCACGTCGGCGTACTTGAGCGCGAGTTGATTCTTCATGCCGAGGGTGTCGAAATCGAGCGTGACCATCTCGAGCTCGCGAAGTGCCCGATAGAGGATGGTACCGGCCGGTGTCTCGTAGACGCCGCGGCTCTTCATCCCGACGATCCGGGTTTCCACCAGGTCGGTACGGCCGATTGCGTTCTCCCGACCGATATCGTTGAGCTTCTCCACGAGCTCACGTGGTTTCATCTTCTCGCCGTCGATTCCGACCGGGAGTCCCTTCTCGAAGTCGATGGTGAGCTCCGTCTCCTCGTCGGGCGCCTCCTTGGGAGACTTCGTGAGGAGGAACATTTCGTCCTTGGGACGGTTCCAGGTATTCTCGAGCTCGCCGCCCTCGTGGCTCATGTGCCAGAGATTCCAGTCGCGGGAGTAGATGTTCTTCTTCGAGATGTCGCCGAGGGGAATGCCGCGCTGCTTCGCGTAGTCGATGGCCTGCTCGCGCGAGGTGATGTCCCACATGCGCCAGGGTGCGATCACCTGAAGGTGGGGTCCGAGCGCCTTGTAGGTGAGCTCGAAACGGACCTGGTCGTTTCCCTTGCCGGTACAGCCGTGTGCAACCGCGTCCGCCCCTTCCTCTATCGCAACCTGCACCTGGTGCTTGGCCTGCAGGGGGCGTGCAACCGAGGTGCCGAGGAGGTACTTGCCCTCATAGATCGCGCCCGCGCGCAGCATCGGGAAGATGAAGTCCTCCACGAATTCGTCACGCACATCGATGATATGCAGCTTTGATGCGCCCGAAGCCTTCGCCTTGTCCTCGAGCTGATCCCAATCCTCTTCCTGGCCGACGTTGGTGCATACGCCGATGACTTCGGCGTTGTTGTAGTTCTCCCGCAGCCAGGGGATGATAATCGAGGTGTCGAGACCACCGGAATAGGCCAGAACGATCTTTTTGATTTCCGAACTCATGCCAAAACTCCTTTGAACTCCTCTGCAATGTGAGACAGGGTCACCTCAAGCAGGCCGAGGCCACGGTCTATCTCGTCCGCCGTGATGACGAGTGGGGGCGCAATCCGGATCACATTCGCGCCGGACTTGAGGATCAGAAGCCCGTTCTCGCGCGCAACGGCGAGGATGCGGCTCATGATCTCGGCTGTTTGGTCCTCAGGTGCCGCCACCTCCAGGCCGCGCAACATCCCCAGCCCGCGGGTTCCGGTGATGAAGCCAAAGCGCTCAACGAGACGCGCGAGGCCCTGCTCGAGGTGCTCCGCGGTCAGCCTCACCTGAGCGAGAAACTCGAGGTCGCTCACGATGTCCCAGACCCGCCGGGCCACGGCTGTGGTCACCGGCCCGCCGCCGAAGGTTGATCCGTGGTCACCCACGTGCAGGATGTCGTT
>CAZVXU010000413.1:0-1712 GCA_964631585.1 uncultured Spirochaetaceae bacterium
ATCTCGCCGCGGATGCTCGCGGTCTCGCGGTTCTGGGACACCTTCTCGCGGGTATTCCGCACCGTCGCACTGGTCGTCGGGGCCGCCGCAGTTGCGGCGTTCGTGGTCTGGCCGATGTTCTCGCGGCGGTTTCGCCGGCAGGTGCGGGCGGCGCGGCTCGGCCACCGGCTCCTCGAGTACCTTCTCGGCATCCTGTCGCTGGGAGCGCTGGTGCTGCACACGCTCTCCCGCCTCGGGAGTCGGGTCTTCGCGGGCGTGTGGTTGCTTCCCTGGGGACGGGACCACGGCCGCGGAGGTGGCGCGCCGGGCGGGAGCGGAAACACCGACGAAGGGCCTTCCAGGGGCGGGCGGCACGCCGCAGCGTCGGAGGTAGCGCCCCTGCGCCTCAGACGACAGCGGCACGTGATTCTCCGCAAGCTCGACGAGATAGCGGAGGAGGGCAAAAAAAAGGGAGCAGTCTTCGAGTCGTCTCAGACGACCCGGGAGTACTCCCGAATGTTGCAGCTAAGCTATCCTGGTCTTGCCGGCGCGCTTCAGACGGTGGTCCGAACCGCCGAGAAGGCGCTGTATTCGAATCACCACCTGGCGCGGGGCGAATTGCGCAGCTTCGTCGAGGCCGCGCGTGCGGTGGTCCGGACGCTGCAGGAAGCCGCGACAGGCTGAATCGGGCCTGCCTCAGAGCTCCTTCATGCGGTCGCGGATCCGGGCCGCTTCCTCGTAGTTCTCCTCATCGATGGCTTTCTGGAGCTCCTCTTCGAGCCTGTCGCGCTCGAGCTCCGATTCCGAGGGCACCTCGGTTTCGGAATCTTCCTCGGTAATGAGGTTTATCGCCACACCCGCCTCGTCGACGATGGCCTCGGAGATAAACAGCGGACACCGCAATCGGGCGGCGATTCCGAGGGCATCCGAGGGCCGTGAGTCGATGCTGAGCTTCTTCATGCCCTGCTTGAGCAGGATGCGCGCGTAGAACGTGCCGTCCTTGAGATCGGTGACCTCAACGCGCTCAACCGTGACACTTATCTTCTCCATCACGGAGATGAACAGGTCGTGGGTGAGGGGGCGCGGCATCGGCACGTTGCCCAACCCGATCAGAATTGACTGAGCCTCGAGCTGTCCGATGAAGATCGGAACGGCCCGTTCGGAGCCGAGCGGCTTGACCAGGACGGCGTTGCCCTTATCGGTGCGTGCAACAGTCCAAATTTCCGCTTCAACCAACATCAGCTCCACCTAACGAAAAAGATACGACGAAAAACCCGTGTGGTTTTCAAACGACGGGGGGCCCGTCTGCCACAATATACTATCGGGGGCCCGAATCGCCAAACGGACCGGCCGGACCTACTTGACGCACGTTAACGGCCGTCGGCCTCGAAAAACTCACGAGAAGCCACATCATACCAGCGGAATATTGACTCAAGAAGGAAAGATCGATATTACTGAGATGATGATCGGAGATCGGGACTACTTCAGCGGCGGGGATGTCATCTGGAATCTCCGAAGTGGTGACAAGTTCAACGCCATACGTGAAATCGTATTCAACGCTCCCACGTTTGCCCGAGTCGAGGGACTCGACCTCGACTCGTTCGCCGAGACCGTCATAGAGCGCGAGCACCTGCAGTCAACCGGCCTCGGTCACGGCGTGGCGGTTGCCCACGGCCGCACCGAGATGGTCTCCGAGCTGCGCATCGCCCTCGGGATCTCCCCGGAGGGCATTC
>CAZVXU010000414.1:0-1696 GCA_964631585.1 uncultured Spirochaetaceae bacterium
CTCCTCGAGGCGGCTCTCGGTCTTCTCTATGGCTTCTCGCTGGAGCTCGAGCTCCGTTTTGCGCACCCTGAGCTCGGTCGTGAGCTCGTCGTCGTCGCCACCGGTGCGGGAGTGATCCCGTTGCCGCACCAGCGACTCGGCCTGTGCGCGAAGCTGTTCGAATTGGACGTACTTAGACATACCCTGTTTCATGGTGCCCGCGCGCAGCCACTTAGACAATAGACTCTTTGGAATATGTGCGGTCACCGCAGGGAGAATTATCCTATAATAGAGATATGGATTTCTTCAGAGACTTCTACATCGGGTTTACCGCCGGTCCGGGAGAGGTGGCGGTGGTGATTCTTCTCATCGTTGGCTTCATCGGCGGGCTCATCGTTACATTTGTGATTCGCTCGCGCCGGGAGACAGCGGAGCGTCGGCGACGAGCCGAAGAGGCGTATCAGCAGCATCTCCAGGCGTTTTCGCTGACACCCTCGGAGCAGGCAGCAATCGAGCAGATGGCGCTGCATCTGGACGCACCCGAGCGCAAGTACCTGCTCCTCGTCAGTCAGGGCATATACAACTCCTGCGCCGAGCGAGCCCTCGAGGCCGGCGAGCTCAGCGAGCAGCAGGTCGCAGCTCTGCGGGTAAAGCTCGGTTTCGCCGGGAAGCAGACCACCAAGCCGCCGGCGTCTACGACGGAGATTCCCGTCGGAGCAGCCGTCCTGCTTCGTGCGAAGGAGGAGGCTCCCGTGCAGGCCCGGGTGCTCGCGCAGGAGCCGGGCTCCTTTCTCGTCGACTATGACGAAGAGGCCGAGGTGCTCACCTACGGGACCGCCCTTACCGTGTTGTATCAGACCAACGCGGGTATCTACGCGTTCGAGACCGTGGTTGAGGGGCGGGAGGGCTCGATTCTCTACCTCGCCCACGACGAGGAGCCGAGTCGCATGCAGCGGCGGGAGTATTTCCGGCAGAACGTCGACTTGCCGGTCTACGTGCGCCCGACCGGCTCCAACAAGAAGCCAATCGCGACGCGATTCATCGACGTCGGCGGTGGTGGGGCGAGCCTGCGAAATCCCAGCCCCAAGTTTGTCCGCGGCACCGACCTCGAGCTCACCTTTCATCCGGATAGCGAGGCACCGCTGAACCTGCACGGCCGCGTCGTGCGGACCTCACGGCAGGGGCGGGTGCTTCACTTGAAGTTCGAGAAGCTGCGAGAGTCGAGCCGGGATAAGATCTTCGGGCTCCTGTTCCGTACGCAACGATAACGGCCGCCGCGGCCGGTGTTGGCAAGCTCCGGCCCCCGGCTCCCGGCCCCGCCCCCCGTTTTACTCGGGCATCCGCGCGCTCTTCTGTGCGTAGGGAATCTCGATCGGCTCGTCGTTGAGCGCATGCGACTCTTCCCCTACCTGTACGTACATCTCCGGCTCCGCATCGGGGCCGGTCGCTTCCTTGCGGACGCGAATGGTTCCGGGCACGATTTCGAAGTGGAAGAGGTTCTGTCTGTGCACGAGCTTGAACTCGAGCCGGTTCCAGCTTCGTGGCAGGTCCGGGTTCACGACGAGATGGTCACGGAAGAGATTGATCCCGGCAAAGTTCTCCACGATGATGTCGATCGTGCCGGCCATGACCCCGCAGTGAATCGCCTCACGGGTGGTTCCGCCCTGTGTATCGTAGATATCACTTCTGAGGCCCTCGACGAACCAGCGCCAGGTGT
>CAZVXU010000415.1:0-1673 GCA_964631585.1 uncultured Spirochaetaceae bacterium
ACCGAGATGGTCTCCGAGCTGCGCATCGCCCTCGGGATCTCCCCGGAGGGCATTCCCTTCGAGGCCTACGACGGTCACCCCGTTCATCTGATTTTTGTGATTGCCAACCACCCCGCGCAGCAGACCGAATACCTGCAGGTACTCTCCACCGTCGCCGCCATGGTGCGAAACGACAGCTTCCGCCACCAGGTGCTCGGCTGCTTCGGGGGCGATGAGGCCGAGCACCTCGTCGGCAGCCAATTCTCCCGCCTTCTCGAAACACGCTGGTCCCCGCGGGCGCCGCGGGTCAACTGAGCCGCGCGGCGGCACCCCCACCCGGCGGCGGCACCGTTAGCGCGCGCCCGCGCGCTCACCGACCGGCTCGAGCGAATCGAACTCAATCGTCTGCAGAAGGTCTTCGGTGGTCTCCGCGCGGCGGATCTGCTGCACGCTGCCGTCGGGCTTGAGAAGCAGCTCCGCGTGGCGGAGCTTCCCGTTGTAGTTGAAACCCATGGAGTAGCCGTGCGCCCCCGTCTCGTGGATCGCCACGAGATCGCCCACCTCGATCGGCGGAAGCTTTCGGTTGATCGCGAACTTGTCGTTGTTCTCGCAGAGACTTCCGGTGACGTCGTATGTTTCGGTGGCAGGCTCGTTCTCTTTGCCGAGCACAGTGATGTGGTGGTAGGCGCCGTACATCCCCGGTCGCATGAGATCGGCCATCGTCGCCTCGAGCCCCACGTACTCCTTGTAGGTGTCCTTCATGTGGCGCACCCGCGAAACCAGCCAGCCGTAGGGCCCGGTGATGCATCGCCCGTTCTCCATGACGATGCGGAGGGGATCGAGACCGTTTGCCTCGATCGTGTTCTCGTAGGCCTGCTTCACCCCGCGTGAGACGTACTCGTAGTCCACCGCCTCGTCCTCCGGGCGGTAGGGAATGCCGATGCCCCCGCCCATGTTCACGAACTCGATTCGGATGCCGAGCTTCTCGTGTATCTCCACGACAAGGTCGAAGAGCATCTGCGCCGTTTCGATGAAGTAGTCGTCGTTGAGCTCGTTCGAGGCAACCATCGTGTGAAGCGCGAACCGCTTCACGCCGAGATCCCGTGCCTGACGATAGCCTTCGATGATCTGCTCGCGGGTGAACCCGTACTTCGCCTCTTCGGGCCTGCCGATGATGACGTTTCCCTCCTTGAGCGGACCCGGGTTGTAGCGCATCGAGATGAGCTCCGGCATGCCCACGTGCTTCTCCAGGTAGGGAATATGGGAGATGTCGTCGAGGTTGATGACGCCACCGAGCTCCGCCGCCCTGGCATACTCCTCCGCCGGCGTATCGTTGGAGGTGAACATGATGCTCTCACCGCGAACGCCGAGCTTCTCGGTCAGCACGAGCTCGGTTCCGGAGCTGCAGTCGAAGCCCATGCCCTCCTCCCATAGGACGCGCATGACGTGCGGGTTAGGGAGCGCCTTGACCGCGAAGAAATTGCGGAACCCACCCGGTTTCCCGTCGGTGTCCGGTACCCAGGCAAAGGCGTCGTTGAGCGCGCGCGCGTTCTTTCGAATCGCGGCCTCGTCGTAAATGTGAAACGGCGTGGGGTACTCCCACGCTACCTGCTCTATGAACTCTTTGGAGAAGGGAAGCTGCTTTTCTGCCATGACGGTGTGAAGCTACGACCTCGGCGGGCTGGGGTCAAGTG
>CAZVXU010000416.1:0-1665 GCA_964631585.1 uncultured Spirochaetaceae bacterium
TGTCGCCGTCGGCGTCGGGAATGGGGGCGACCACGGGAATCTCCGCATCCGCGCAATCGAGCAGTAACTCGTGCTCTTCCAGGATCGCCTCCCGTGTCCATCGGCCGGGGCGGTAGAACTTTGCGACGTACTCCTCGCCCTCGTCGGTGCGGACGCCGTACACGCGGTTTACGTAACTGGGGTAGGCGCTGAGGGTGCCGTCGAGCCTCACGTCCCAGGTTGCTTCCACCGCCTGTATGGCCGCGTCGGGGGTCAGCATGTCGAATGAAGCCAGTTGGTATGCCATTCCGCCACAGTATGCGGGCCCGAGGGGTGGCAGGGGAAGGGGGCGGGCCGACACAAGATCCCGCCCGCTTTACCTCGGGGTGCGTATCGTGTAAGTCTGTCGGAACCGATGAGTCACGACGGCGCCGCCCCGATCTCCAGATTCTTCATCTCCTGCCCCGGACACGTGGAACAACTGCTCGCGGAGGAGATCCGCGGTATTCTCGCCGAGCCGGGCCCCGGCACCGACAGTGTCACCAACTCCGGCCCCGTGGTTGGTGAGTCCGCGGGCGGTGTGTACCTCGACGGAAGCCTCGAGGACGCCTACAGGGTCTGCCTGTGGTCCTCTCTCGCCGGTCGTGTCCTCGGTGAGCTTGCCACCGACGTCGTAGCCGACCGGGATGCTCTGTATCGCGCCGCCGCTGCGGTACCGTTCGAGGAACATTTCGACGTCGACCGCACGTTTGCGGTGTTCGGTCACAGCGTGCATCGTGAGTTTCGCGACTCCCGGCTTGCCTTTCTGGTGATAAAGGACGCGATAGCGGACAGATTCCGCGAACGCTTCGGCCGCCGGCCCTCGGTCGACACCGAGCGCCCCGAGGTTCGCATCAATTTGCATCTTACCGACTCGCGCATGCGTCTCTACGTTGATTTCTCCGGCGAGAGCCTCCATAAGCGCGGCTATCGGGGCGTCTCAACCGCCGCCCCCCTGCGCGAGAATACCGCCGCCGCGGTGCTCGACCGTGCGGGGTGGGGCGCGGCACTGTGGGTATGGCGCCGGGGCGAGGGACCGCAGCCCGTTCTCGCTGATCCCATGTGCGGCTCGGGGACCATAGCCATCGAGGCCGCACGACAGGCCATCGACATGGCGCCCGGCGCGGATCGATCGGAGTTCGGGTTCGAGCGACTCCGCGGTTACGATGAGGCGGCATGGCGTCGCCTCCAGGAGGAAGCGGCGGAGCGCCTCGAGCGCGGGCGTGAGGCGTGGAAGGCGGCCGGAGGGCGGATCTGGGCCTCGGATATCGACCCCGACGCGGTAAGAGCGACCCGGGCGAACGCCGAAGCCGCCGGGGTCTCGGACATTCTGACAATCGAGGAGGCTGACTTCACGCGCCTGCGCCGCGGCGCCATACTCGGTGACCTCAACAAGAGCTTCGACCCCGTGGACGTCGCGGGCTATTTCATCGTCACCAATCCGCCCTACGGACACCGGCTCGGCGGCGACGAGGCGCGGGTGCATGAGAGACTCGGTAAGTGGCTTGCCGAGCGCTTCACCGGCTTTCGTGCGGCCGTGCTTGCAGATTCGAAGGAGCAGGCACGGGAGCTCGGGTTACGGGCCGATCGCCTGTACTCGCTCTACAACGGGAACCTCAATGTAGTCCTCGCGGTGCTCTCCCTCGA
>CAZVXU010000417.1:0-1661 GCA_964631585.1 uncultured Spirochaetaceae bacterium
CGAGGCCCGAGCACCTCCACGCCCTTCGGCATGGTGAAGGTCGTCAGCTCGCCGTAGTTGGGCATATCGCTGCGCCCAGCCATCCATGCGTTTATGACGTTCTTGTTCTTGGGCGTGAACGGAATCATCAGGACAAACTCGAGGCGGTCGGACCCGGGGTACTCGATCATGATGTAGTAAGGACGCACCGGTTGAAAGCCGCCGCGGTAGCGCTCGGTGGCGAGCTCCCACACGTCCTCACGCTGGTAGAAGGTCGCAACGTCGGTCATATTGTAGGTGCGAAGCATCTCCGCCTGCACCGTAAAGAAATCCGCGGGATACCGTATGTGGTCCTTCAGATTCTCGGGCATCTGCTCGAAGGGGGTGAAGAGCTCGGGGAACGCGCGGCTGTAAGTGCTGAGGATGATGTCCTCGGGGTCCATCGCGTAGAACTGCATCGACCCGTCGTAGGCATCGACCACGACCTTGACCGAGTTCCGCAGGTAGTTTGCGCCTCCGAATTTCGCCACGGATCCGGCGTAACGCTCGGAGTAGGGATAGTTCGCCGACACCGTGTAGGCATCGATGATGTACTTAATGCGGCCCTCCTCGGTCAGCACCGGATAGGGATCCTCGTCGAAGCGCAGGAAGGGCGCAACCTTTCGCGCGCGCTCGGTGATCTGACGATCGAAGAGAACGCGGGAGTCGGCGTCGAAATAGCCGGAAAACAGCTGGCGATGACCGTCGAACTTCCACGCATACATGAAGCGCTTGACGATGTTGTCGAGAACGACACCGCCCTCGCCTTCGTAGTCGGTGAACACGTTCTCGTCCCCCGAAGGATAATCGAACTCCTGCTCGGAGGTGTTGGTGTAGACGTGATCGGTTGTGCGCTCCCCGTAGTAGATCTCCGGGCGGCTGACCTCCAATCCCTCGACGTTCACTCGCGGCGGGATATCCCTGATCAGCAGCTTGGGTCCGCCCTGCTCGAGCACCTCGTGCACCGGCAGTAACACCAGGCCGTAACCGTGCGTATACTTGAGGTGCTGACTGACCCAGGTCTGAGACTGCGCCGGCAGCTGCGCTTTGTCGAGCTCGCGCACGCTCAACATCATCTGGCGGTACTCCCCGTCTATGCGGTAGCGATCGATATCCACGTCCTCGAACCGATAGTACAGGCGTATTTCCTGCTGCTGCCTGAGGTTCTCTCGCAGCGCGCCCGGATCCCAGAGACGCACGTTGTCGAGCATCTCGCGGCTACCCTCTATGACCTCCGGTGTGATGTCGCGCCCGACCGGGTACTGTTCCTGGGTCAGATTGGACTCGTCGAGACCGAAGGCCCGGCGGGTGTAATCAATGTTGTGTCGAATATATTGCGACTCGAGGGTTATCTCGTTGGGGCTTACGACGAGGCTCTGGAAGGCGCTCGGCACGATACCGTTGGCGATAATGAGGACGGCGACAATGGCGGCAGGCGCGATCAGCGACTTCTTCGTCGGCACCGTGCCCTCGCCGGACTCGCCCGCCTCGAGCATCAGCACCTTTCGTTCCACCCGCTTGCTGAAGCCCGCGACGAGAAGTGTGACGCCGGCCACCACGTAAATCGCGAGAGAAACGTAATATGCGGGGGTGCGGACGTTTATGTCGTTCCAGCCCGCCCCGGTAACAACGCCCGCCTCGGA
>CAZVXU010000418.1:0-1652 GCA_964631585.1 uncultured Spirochaetaceae bacterium
GAATAGTGAGATATCGAAAACTCATATGCAAAAACTCCTCTGAGCGTGAGAGACATAGCCCACACGGGGTGGTCTAAAGTGTTTAGAGGAATCGTCTTCCGGCTGACGGATATTCAGCGCCTTGCCTTCCCGTCTCTTGCGGAGACGGTGGCATGATAAGGAGCCTCGAATCCGAACACGGCGGCACGCCCGCACCCGATTTTCACGGGTTTCCGTTATTCCTCACATGGTGGAATCAACTACGTTCTTAGTGAGATTAGCGGTGTGCCTCCTTGCGTCCACTCGAGGGCGGTCAAGGAGTGCGAGTGCGTTGGAAATGAAGAGATCTCGCCTACCAAGCCTTCCTCCGAGGCCGTATAGATGAATTAGCAACCGGGCAGGTCTCCTGACTCTCGGGTCACAGTTCGTCGGCGCCTTCCCTCATCGGTGGCCGTTGCCGACGTTCTCGCCGAACACAGTAGCGGGGACTGTCTCGGATTCTCACCGAGTTCCCTAAACCACGATTGCTGTATACGGATTACCTGTTCAGATTAGCTCAGCCTCTCTATGGAGTCAAGAAACATTAGCAGGCGGGAATGGACGCGCGCGGGAGCCGCTCGGAGCCCCCGGGAGGACCGCGTTATCCTCGGAAGACGACGCCATCGACGGAAGCGTCGTCCATGTGCCGATCGCCGCGGACGCTGGGATCACCTATCTCCCGGCGGAAACCGTGAAGCTTTCCGCACGCTACGGGCGCACCTTTCGCTATCCGGCCCTCGACGAGCAGGTAGTGTACTCCGGTTACGGCTCCGACACCTTCTACGACGATCTCGACCCCGAGCGGGGCCACAGCGTCGTGCTCGGCGCTTCGTACGAGGATGGAACGTTCGCGCTGTCCGCGGCGCCCTTCGTGACCTGGATGGCGGAGGAGATCGTGTACGATGCGAGTCAGTTTCGCAACGTGAACGCCGGTGAGACCATGCGTTATGGCACGACGGTCGACGCTTCGCATCGCCTCGGGCCGGTGACGGCCGGAGGCGGATACGAGTACACGCGCGCGGAGCTTGCCGCCGGTGATCACGAAGGAAACGCCGTGCCCCTGGTCCCGTCACGTGCCGTGACAGGCGAGGTTCGCGCAGAGCAGCCTCTCAGTTTTGCCGTCGGCACCGATGCGCGCTACACTTCGTCGTTCTATGAAGGCGGTGACGAAGCGAATGCGCTCGACATGATCCCGGGCCGGATAGGCTGGGACGCTCGCCTCGAGTGGTCAGGTGATTTCGGCCTCTCGACCTATCTCGCGGCGCGTAACATTCTCGACGACCGCACGCCGACGTGTGTCTATTACGGCGGCTGGTACCCGATGCCCGGCCGCACCTACGAGATCGGGGCTCGGTGGAAGTACTGATCGGGCCCGACCGACGCGCGATGGGTGGATCGACGTGAAACTGGACCTTGTGGCGGCCATTATCATGTCTCTCGCTGTGCACGCCGGTTTTCTGGGTTGGGTGCACGTGAGCGTGCTCCCCACCGGGCGTGTCGCGGCATTTGCGGGCGCGTCGGACAGCGCCGTGGCGGACAGGGGAGGAGGCTCGATACGGGTGGTGATGGTCGAGCGATGGTCGTCGGGCGCCGCCGCGGCGCGGCCGGCGCGGATGGTGGCGGCGCTGCGGGTG
>CAZVXU010000419.1:0-1649 GCA_964631585.1 uncultured Spirochaetaceae bacterium
CCGAAGCGAGCTCGGACAGTTGGGCAGGATCAGAGCAACGGGACTTCGACCGCGCTCCCGTTTCGCTGCGTGGACACGTAGGCCGCGTAGACCACCGCGATCGTATCCGCCCCGAGGAGGCTATCTGATTCCGGGGGCGTCCCCTCTGCTACGTTCCTGTAGAAGGCTTCCATCTCATGCTGGTAGCCGGTGAACCAGTCCTCATCCGGTGAGGGAAAGCTCCACCCCTGCTTTGTGCCGGTTTTCTCGACCACGTAGATGTCGTCGAGCTGGCTGTCCACGGGATTGTAGGTTTGCATGGCGGTGTTGGGGTTGATGTTGCAGATGGTGCGGTGGTTGTTCGCGTTGATTTCGAGCCAGTTGTGCACCCCGCCATGCACGAGCTCGGAGGCGAACACATCGGCGAACGTTTCGTCCTCGAAGGTAACATGCACGTGGCCAAAGTCCTCGATATCGGTGTAGGTCGTACGCAGGAAACCTTTGTCCTCGTAACGCGGAGAGCGGGTTATTGCGTGGGCCTGAGCGTTGACCGTTTTCGGGCGGATCGGCCCCTGTCCGCGCATGCGCCCCTCGACCTTCTTCATATACAGCGCCGCCGTTAACGGGTGTACGCCTTTGCCCATGATGGATCCGCCGCCGGAGTGTGACCATACCCCATAGTACTGGGAGTGCGACCCCGAATGTGCCTCCTCGCCGTGCATCCAGATCACCTGAGCCCCGGTCTTCTCAATGATTTCCCGCTCCTTCTGTATGGAGGGCGCATATACCCAGTTCTCCGCGTAGAGTATCATCCCGCTCGAGTCGGCTTCCGCCTGCCTGAGCCGCCGGATGGACTCGGTTGCAGCCTCCAGCCCCTGTTCCCGGTCGAAGGTATCTCCGGAAAAGTCGGGTAAACGGTCTCCGAAGTATCCCGTGAAGGGCTTCTCGATGATGACAGAGCGGCCCGCCTGAAGCGCCGCCACAGCAACCGGCTCATGGGTCGCCGGCGGGGTGCACACATGAACCACATCCACCGCCTCTATGAGCTCATCCACCGCGCCGAAGCTACGAAGCGCCCGCTCCTCGGCGTAGGAGTTGCGATTCTCGGCGGTCGGCGAGTAGACACCGACGATATCAACATCCTGACTGTACACCTGACGGAGGGCTTCGTAGTGAAACCGCGCTGCGAAGCCTGAACCAACGATTCCCGTGCGAATTGTCGTGTCGGACATCTGCCTCTTCTCCTTACCCTTTGCTATTGCTGTGAATTGCCACGCGCCCCGAAGAAGAGCGAGCGGACGCCGTCGAACAGTTTGCGCCTGAGCGCGACGAACCACGCCGATCGGCTTACCATGGTCAGTACGATGATGAACACGAGCACCGCCGAGATCGGGCGAGTGAAGAAGGGCAGCAGACTCCCATCGGTGATTACGAGCGATCGACGGAGGTTCGGGTCGAGGATGTCGCCGAGGATGATGCCGAGCACCATGGGAGCTACCGGATAGTCCATCTCCTTCATGAAGTATCCGAGAATGCCGAAGGCGGCCATGACGCCGATGTCGAATGGTCGCTGCTGCACAGCATACGCGCCGATTACGCAGAGCACGAAGATGATCGGCATGAGCTTCTGCCGCGGCACCTGAAGAATCTTGACCAGCCCCTTTACCATA
>CAZVXU010000420.1:0-1643 GCA_964631585.1 uncultured Spirochaetaceae bacterium
CGAGAATCCGCGACGCCGGATAACTCTCCTCGATGAGACCGAGGCGCCGAAGGATCCTGATCGAGGCCCGGTACCGCGAGGCGTCGAAGCTGCCATAGGCCCGGTCTGCGTCTCCCGGCTCAAAGAGCTCGGAGGTGGCGGCAAGGGAGCGGCGAATGAACTCGATTCGAGTATCCTCCACATCGCCGAGATAGGGCAGCGAGAGCTCGAGCGCTTCCTCCTGGTTCTCCACCGTGTATGCCACCGACTTCCGCATGGCGCGGACGAACCGCTCCATCACGTCGCCGCGCTCGTTGATGATACGGTCCGAGGAGATGATCGAGGCACCGACGATGTCGGAGAACTCGCGGACCTCCCACTCGACAATGTCGTGACCCTGGAGGCGCAGCTCTATCGGCTCGTTGTTGGAAAACGTGACCGCCGCATCAACGCGCCCGTTCACGAGCGACGAGATCTGCGTGTAGCCGATCCGCTGCTCGGTGACGTCGTCTGCGAGGCCGTACTCGCTGAGGAAGGCCTGCATCCCGATGTAACTGGTGCCGTAAGTCTCGGGAACGCCGATCGTCTTGCCGCGCAGATCCTCCGGGGAGTCGATCTCGTCGGCGAGCGCCACGATCGACACCGGATAGTCCTGATAGTACTGAAAGACCGCCTTGAGCCCGAGGCCCTGGGTGCCCCCGATGATAAGCTGGTCGGAGTCGGAGAGCCCGACATCGATCCTGCCGAGCGAGAGCAAACTGAAGACGTCGACGCCGAAGCCATACTCGACTTCCAGCTCGAGATCCTCCTCGGCGAAAAACCCCTTCTCCATTCCCACGTAGAGCGGAGCGAACTGGATATGGGGAATGTAGCCGATGGCCATTGAGACGGTGTCCTGGGCCGCGGCCGGAAGCGCCGCGGCGCCGGCAAAGACCAGGGCGAGTACGGTTGCGCGAATGCGGTTTCGAATCATAGTCATACCTCTCTGCAGTTGTTTGTGTGTATCGTCTGAAAGCGTGTATCGATGCCTGTCATTTCGTTTCGTTCACCGGTCTGTTTCTGGTGACGAGCCAGTAGACGAAGCTCGCGGTGCCGTAATAGGTGAGCCCGAGGATGGCGAGCCAGATGAGCCCCGCGAACATGAGCTCGATATCGAATCCGGCCTTGGCACGGCTCACCATCGCGCCGAGCCCCTCGCTGCCCGAAACGAACTCCCCGACAACCGCGCCGATTACCGAGAGAGTTACCGAGACCTTGACCCCGCTGAAGACCATCGGGAGGGCCGCCGGTAGTTCGAACAGGGTGAAGGCCTTTACACGACCCGGGTTGTAGAAGCGCTTGAGGTTGGACAGGCGGTCGTCGGCGAACCGGATGGCGGCGATGTTGTTGATGAGCATGGGAAAGAAAATGACGATGATGGACGTCACGATCTTCGGCGCAAGCCCGAAGCCAAACCACAGCACGAGGAAGGGCGCAAGGGCCACGGACGGGATCGTATTGGCAACGATGAGCCCCGGCATGAGCAGCCGCGACACCCGTCTCGATTTGGCGACGCCGTAGCCGAGCACCATGGTGAGGAGAAACGCGATAGCAAACCCCGAGAGGGATTCGATCACCGTCACGCGAATGTCGCGCATGACGGTCTCGCTGCCGAAGGTGCCGAA
>CAZVXU010000421.1:0-1638 GCA_964631585.1 uncultured Spirochaetaceae bacterium
CAGATCGGCCAAACCCTGGGCGTCGCAACCGATTACCACCAACCCCTGGACCAACGCAACCGGATCTTCATCGAACCCTCGCTCGCCGCGCAGCAGAGCGTCTCCGATGTTTATGAGGACGGGCGTCGGATGGCGCAGTACCAGGTCCGCTTCGCGGACGGCGTCACCTATCTCGGCACCAATATCGGCACGCGCCTCGAAGCGCGCCTGGGGTTCGGGGCAACCTACGGCACCGCCGGTCCCCTCATAGGCGGCGAGGAGCTCGAAGACGACGACTTCTGGCAGGTGGGCCATCGCGGCGCCGTTGTCTACGACAGCCTTGACAGTGCGAGCTTCCCGCGGCACGGATCGAACGTTTCACTCTCCTGGCTGGTGAATCGAAAAGCGGTAGGATCTGATCTCAACACCGAGCAGGTGAACTTCGTCGCCTTCAACGCCCTCTCCCGCCGGCGGCATACGCTGCTTCTCTCCACACAGGCAAACGGAACATGGGCGGATGAGAGCGTTTTTCCCTTCGGGCCATCCCTCGGTGGCTTCCTGCGCTTCTCCGGCTACCGCCCCGGCGAGCTCACCGGCCGATACCTCGGTCAGGTCGGCGCTTACTACTACTATCAGCTCTTCGATCTCCCCGCCGCACTGGGGCGCTCGGTCTATGTCGGTGCCGGCCTCGAATCCGGCGCAGTGTGGAACGACATCTCAGCAGCCGATCCGGGTGATCTGCTTCTCGGCGGGACCGCCTACGTGGGCGTCGACACAAACATCGGTCCCCTCTACTTCGCCTACGGCATCGCCCAGGGCTCGCCGCACAGGGGCAACCTCTACCTGATCCTCGGCCGTCCGTTCTGAAGTTTTTTGCCCGATGTGTTGACACGTTTTGCGGCGAAGCATTAGTATGCAGCTCGTCATGCGAAACGTGAATCTGCATGCATCCGCAATTTCTCTTTCCTGGTGGTGGCTCCGGTAGGGGCCGCGCAGGAAAGCTGTGCCGCAGGCCCCCGAGCATAATCGAGGGCCTGCGGGATTGATATACATGCCGCGTAGGCTCTCGCCTGCGCGGCTTTTTTTTCGCCGGCGGGGAAGTGCAGGCGGGGGCCATGAAGGAGGTTTCATGGCACGCACCGACACGATCATCAAGATTCTCCCCGGCGAGCGCTTCACCCCCTACGCGCTTGCACGAAAGCTGGGCGCATTAGCCCTCCTCGAGTCCTCGTCGTTCCAGAAGGGGCGCGAGCGCTACTCCATCCTCATGGTGAAGGAGGCGTTCCGCGTCACCGACGAGGATGGCAAACTCATGCTCACCGCCGACGGCAAGAGCTACGCGGTAAAGAGCACCGCCCGCGACATCCTCGATGTGCTCCCGTATTTCGCCGATCAGCACACCCTCCCGCACCAGGATTTCCCCTTTCCCGCCGGCGGTATCGGCTTTCTCTCCTACGAGTACGCAGAGCGCTGCGACACGATCCGCTTTCGCGAGCGGTCCGATGCCCTCGGGATGCCCGACGCGGAGTTCATCTTCGGCCACGTCTTCATCGTCTTCGACCACTACACCGACCTCCTCTACGTGATCGGGCTCAACTATCGCGAGCACGAGATTGATCTTGCGCGCGCGGTCGCCGAGACCGAGGCCCGCATCAACGA
>CAZVXU010000422.1:0-1638 GCA_964631585.1 uncultured Spirochaetaceae bacterium
TCATGCCGAGACGCGCGCCCTTGTACTCGAAGACCGAGAAGCCGCTGTCACCGGGTGTGAAGAACTGGGTCTCGCGGTAGAAGAGGTGTGCCTTGCGGTAGTGCGAGAGGAGCTCGCCGTCTCCGATGAAGAAGGAGGAATTGTAGACGGCGGTGTCGCCGGCCTCGGCGTACCCGCCGCAGATGCCGATGCCGCGTTCCCGGGAGAGTGTGCGAAATCCGTCGAAGTAGGTGTTGTGTCGCGGGAGGGCGATGCTTTCCACCTCCTCCTGTGTCGAGAAGGTATATCCGGAGAGGAAGAGCTCGGGAAAGAGGTAGATATCCGCATGCACGCTCTCGATGAGCTCGAAGGCGTCCTCGTAATTGGCGAAGTTGTCGAGAAACTTCGGTCTGGTCTGGGCAATGGCGATGGTCAGCACGGCTCACCTCCTCCTGGCATCGAACTGCTATCGTGACGGAAGCTTAACACATCGGCGGCTCGGTGGACTACCGCGGGGGCGCCTGCGAGCTCCCGCGCGCTTTCGGCCGCCGGTTGCCGCGGCGGCGCTACTCTGATAGAGTCGAGCGAAAGCAGATTGGAGCACGGACATGAGTGATTCGACACCGGCCGATTCCGGCTCCCGCGACTTCATTCGAGACATCGTCGATGAAGACCTCGAACGGAACACATACGGAAGCCGCGTACACACGCGTTTCCCGCCGGAACCAAACGGCTATCTCCACATTGGGCACGCAAAGTCCATCGTCCTGAACTTCGGCATCGCTGAGGACTACGGCGGGCAGTGCAATCTCCGCTACGACGACACGAACCCGGAGAAAGAGGAGCTGGAGTACGTCGACTCCATCAAGGAGGACGTGCGCTGGCTCGGCTACGACTGGGGCGAGCGCGAGTACTACGCCTCCGACTACTTCGGCCGCCTCTACGAGCTGGCCCTGAAGCTCATCAGCGACGGCAAGGCCTACGTCGACAGCCAGTCGGCCGAGCAGGTGAGCGAGCAGCGCGGCGCGCCGACCGAAGCCGGCGTCGAAAGCCCCTACAGAGGTCGCCCGGTCGAGGAGAATCTCGATCTTTTCGAGCGCATGCGCGCCGGCGAGTTCCCCGACGGGTCACACGTGCTTCGGGCAAGAATCGACATGGCATCGCCCAATCTCAACCTGCGTGATCCCATCATGTACCGCATCCGCCACGCCCATCATCAGCGCACCGGTGACGAGTGGTGCATCTACCCGACCTACGACTGGGCTCACGGGCAATCGGACTGGATCGAGGGGATTACCCACTCCATCTGTACCCTCGAGTTCGAAAACCACCGGCCGCTCTACGACTGGTTCCTCGAAGCCCTCGAGGCGCCGAGCGACCGCCCGAGGCAGATCGAGTTCGCGCGGCTGAACCTCAGCTACACGGTGCTCTCGAAGCGAAGGCTGCTGCGGCTGGTAAACGAGGGCTACGTTTCCGGGTGGGATGATCCGCGGATGCCGACGCTTACGGGTATGCGGCGCCGAGGCTACAGCCCGGCCGCGATCAGGACGTTCTGCCGCCACATCGGGGTGTCGAAGACCAACAGCGTGCTCGACATTGCACTGCTCGAGCATTTCCTGCGCGAGGAGCACAACAAGAGCGCGCCACGGGTGATGGTCG
>CAZVXU010000423.1:0-1624 GCA_964631585.1 uncultured Spirochaetaceae bacterium
TTCATCGACAGCAACCCGGGGCTTCAGTCGCGCTTCAGCCGCTACTTCTACTTCGACCACTACGCGCCGCAGGAGCTGCTGCAGATTTTCAACATCTTCGCCGAGAACTCTTCGTTCACCCTGACGCAGGGCGCGAGGCGGGAGTTGCTTCGGCTTATCACCCACTTCTATCGTCGTCGCGACAAAGGCTTCGGGAACGGGCGGTTTATCCGCAATCTCTTCGAGCGCATCGTGGAAAAGCAGGCGAACCGTATTTCAAGTGTGACGCCGCTGACC
The DNA here is from genome assembly GCA_964631585.1 of uncultured Spirochaetaceae bacterium. GTDB lineage: Bacteria > Spirochaetota > Spirochaetia > DSM-27196 > PWMO01 > JAAAOH01. The sequence goes on from CAZVXU010000423.1 coordinate 277, forward strand.
GATAAAATACTATGTTCGATTACCAAGCACGATATCCCGCGGATAGAGGAGTTTGAGCACTAACCATGAGCATCCGCTTTAAGATCGTCTCCGTAGTGCTCCCTCTGCTCGTAGCAACGTTGATACTCGCCGGCGCCTCGTCATATTTCGTCGCCACCAACGGCATAACGCGCATCGCGCGCGACTTCCTGCAGTTTAAGGCCGAGGAGCTCGAGTCCTACGCCGAGGGACAGTGGCTGATCCTAGAGGAGAACAACCTCACCGATCGGCAGGAGATGGTGGAAGCGACGAAGGTCGGCGTGCAGAGCTTTGCCAGGGGGCTCATCCGAAGTGACACAGAGCTGATCTTCGCGGTAGACGAGGCCGGTGAGGTGCAGATGGCAACCGGCGAAGTGCCGCTTACCGAGGAGGAGCGCGCCTCCGTTCTGGAACTGGAGACGGGGGACGAAACCACGGGAGAGCTTGCGACCATGACCATCGGTGGGACCCAGCGAGTGGCGCAGGGGTTTTCGTTCGAGCCCTATGGCTGGCGGGTCTTTCTCACCGAGGCGCGGGATACCTTCTTCCGAGATGTCGACCGTATCACCACGCAGACCATCTACATCGTGGCCGGTGCCAGTCTGCTCTCGGTCCTGCTTCTTTTGCTGTTCGCTCAGCAGCTCACGCGACCGCTCGTGAAGGTGCGAAACACCATGCGGGAGATTATCACCTCCAACGATCTCTCCGAGCGTGTTGCCGTGGAGTACCGCGACGAGACGGGTGAGCTCGCACACACCTTCAACGTCATGGTCGGAGAGCTCGAGAAGGCCTACAACCAGATTAAAAGCTACGCCTTCCAGGCCGTGCTTGCCCAGAAGAAAGAGGCGAAGATTCGCAATATCTTCCAGCGTTATGTGCCTCAGGAGGTCATAGACCGCTTCTTCGAGCATCCCGAATCGATGCTGGTCGGAGACAATCGCGTGGTCTCTGTTTTGTTCTCGGACATTCGAAGCTTTACGAGCATTTCCGAGGGCATGATGCCGGACGACCTCGTCAACTCCCTCAACGCCTACTTTTCGATCATGGTGGATATCATCATGAACCACAACGGCGTGGTGGACAAATACATCGGCGACGCCATCATGGCGTTCTTCGGCGCGCCGGTGAAGCGCGAGGACGATGCGTTGCAGTCGGTCATGGCCGGAATCGAAATGGGCGAGTCCCTCGACGAGTTCAACCGCAACCAGGTTGCCGCCGGGAAACCGGAGTTTCACATCGGAATCGGCCTTAATTACGGCGTCGTCACGGTCGGCAATATCGGGACCGAGCGCAAGATGGACTATACGGTGATCGGCGACATGGTAAACCT
>CAZVXU010000424.1:0-1618 GCA_964631585.1 uncultured Spirochaetaceae bacterium
CATGGCGGCCCCGCATCACCCCTCGCAGTCTCCGGGGTACTCGCTCGATGAGATCACCGCGGCCCTGAAATCTCACTTCGGCTTCTCGTCCTTTCGCGCGCACCAGGAGAACATCATCTCCTCCATCCTCGCCGGGCGAGACGTCTTTGCGGCCCTTCCGACCGGTGGCGGGAAATCGCTCTGCTACCAGCTGCCCGCCCTCCTTACCCGCGGCCTCACTGTCGTGGTGAGCCCGCTCATCTCCCTCATGAAAGACCAGGTCGACGCCGCGCGGGAGAACGGCATTGCCGCAAGCTTTCTCAACAGCACCCTCGAGCCCGATGAGATCCACCGTACCTGGCGTGAGCTCACCGCCGGTTCGGTGCGCCTGCTCTACGTCGCCCCGGAACGCCTCGCCCACCCCCGCTTCCGCGCCGACCTCGCATCACTCGACGTGACGCTCTTCGCCGTCGACGAGGCCCACTGCATCTCCGAGTGGGGACACGAGTTCCGCCCCGACTACCGCGCCCTCGGAAGCCTCCGCGACGACTTCCCCGGCGTGCCGATCGCCGCCTTTACCGCCACCGCCACCCGACAGGTGCAGGATGATGTGATACGCCAGCTCAGGCTTGCCGACCCGGTTGCGGTGCGGGGCAGCTTCGACCGCGCGGAGATCTACTACGCGGTGGAGCCGAAGGACAGGGTCGACCGCCAGATTCTCTCCTTCGTCGAGCGCCACCGCGGGGAGCCCGGAATCGTCTACCGTGGCAGCCGGGCCTCGGTGGAGAAGACCGCCGCCTTCCTCGCCGGCCACGGCCTGCGGGCGGTCGCCTACCACGCGGGGCTCGAGGCAGATGACCGTCGCACGCGACAGGAGGCCTTCGTCCGCGACGAGGTGGAGATCGTGGTGGCAACGATCGCCTTCGGCATGGGCATCGATAAGTCCAACGTGCGCTGGATCGTCCACGGTGACCTTCCGCGCAGCGTCGAGGCCTACTACCAGGAGACGGGTCGCGCCGCCCGCGACGGCGAGCCGGCGGATACGGTCATGTTCTTCGGCCCCGGCGATATTCAGAAGATCCGTTACCACATCGACCGCATGGAATCGGACGAGGAGCGCGAGCGCGCGGAGGGGCGACTGCGTGAGGTGCTCCGCTACGCCGACTCAGGTATTTGCCGCAGAAAGCTCCTGCTCGCGCACTTCGACGAGGAACACCCGGGTGACTGCGGCAACTGCGACGTGTGCACCGGCGTGGTCGAGCGGGAGGATCTCTCGGTGGCCGCCCAGAAGATTCTCTCTGCCGCCCATCGCACGGGGCAGCGCTTCGGCGGCCATCACCTCGCGGACATCGTGATGGGCACCGCAACCGACCGCATTCTCGAGCTCGGCCACAACGACCTGCCAACCTTCGGCGTGGGGCGCGATCGCGACAAAAAATGGTGGCTCGGCTTGCTGCGCGATCTCGAGGGCGCGGGCTGCCTCGAGCGCGCCGACGGCCCGAAGTCCGGGTTCAAGATCACCGCCCGGGGGCGGAACGTGCTCCGAGGTCAGGAGTCGTTCTCTGCGGCGCGGCGGGCCGCGCCCTCCGCACCCGGCCGCGCTTCCGGCGCCGCCGGGTCCCGGGACCGGCGGACGGGC
>CAZVXU010000425.1:0-1604 GCA_964631585.1 uncultured Spirochaetaceae bacterium
CTCGATATCGAGATGCCGGTGATGAACGGAATCGAGTTTCTCCAGGAACGACGCAAGCGCTCGATCGATGTCCCCGTCGTCGTCCTCTCCTCGGTGGCCAGGAAGGGAGCCCGCATCACCATGGATGCACTTGCCCTCGGCGCGGCAGACTTTGTGACCAAACCGTCAGGGTCGGTGTCTCGCGATATCGTGCGTGTTGAGGCCCAGGTGGTGGAGCTCGTGCGCGCGTACGGCCGGCAGCACCGACACAGGAAAGGTTTGAGTACAATCGCTCGGCCCCAGGGAACCACCCCGCCGACGGTGGAGCCGCATGCCCGCCCAACCGCCGGAGCCCCTCCGGCGGCCGAAACCCGTCCCGCCGGCGACACGAAGACGGCAAAAAAGCCGGCGGCGCCGAAGGCTCCCGACACCCCGGCGCGCGTCACCCCCCTCGCCGAGCCCGGCAGGGCGGAGGTCATCGCCATCGGCATCTCTACCGGGGGTCCGAACGCCCTGAGGAAGGTCTTTGCCGAGCTCGACGCGGATCTCCCCGTGCCGGTGCTCGTCGTCCAGCACATGCCCGCCGGATTCACCGCCGAGTTCGCCCGCAGCCTCGATCGTGTCTGTGCGCTCAACGTTCGAGAGGCGGAGGACGGGATGGCGGTTCGCCCGGGCAACGTGCTCATCGCTCAGGGGAACTATCACCTCGGGGTCGTACGCAATTCCGATGCGGTCGCGCTGCGCGTCACCCAGGACGACCCGCGCAACGGCCATCGGCCCTCCGCTGACGTTCTGTTCGAGACCGTCGCCGAGGTCTACGGGAACCATGCGGTAGCCGTCATCATGACCGGCATGGGCCGCGACGGGTCGGCCGGCCTGGCGAAGCTCTACGAGCGCGGCGGGATGACCATCGGGCAGGACGAGGCGAGCAGCGTTGTCTATGGTATGCCGAAGGTTGCTTACGAGCTCGGGTACATCAGAAAACAGGTTCCGCTGCACGAGATCGCGGGCGCCATCGCGGAGGCTGCACGGGCGACCTACGCGTAGCGGAGGGCAATGTGGGGCCGGCGGCGTCAGTCCGGCCCGGCCCCTGCCACGCGTCGCAGAACCGAGGGCATGGACTCGCCCCCGCGTCCCCGATTGTAGAGATACACGCCTGCGAATCCTACCGCTAGTGACAGCGCCCCGACACCCGCCCGACCTGCCTCGGAGGCGATCCCGAGGAACCGCCCGGCCAGGTCGAACCCGAGAATGAATAGCAGCAGCGGCAGGATCAGCACCATGAATCCCGCCAGAATAGCCTTCCCCGGATGAACAAAGACCTCGACCTCGTCGTTAGGGCTGAGCTCTATGTGATTGGTATTCTCGGCGCTGAACCGGCGCTGTTTCGTGCTGCAGAAGGACGACGAACAGGCCTTGCAGGTATCCCCGTCGGCGCACGCGAGGGTGACGCGGTCGCCGTCTATGCTAATGACTCTCGCTTTCTCGATCATCCTGACCTTCCCCACATGGAACGCGAATCGTCTGTATCGACTTGGCCGCTCCCGAGTCCTCGATCTCCAGGAGCACCCCCTGCAGCTCGAGCCTACCCCAGGCGTCGGAGGATCGCTCGGGAATCTGCGTCA
>CAZVXU010000426.1:0-1599 GCA_964631585.1 uncultured Spirochaetaceae bacterium
GGGGTGTATATAGAAGCTTGTTGGCACCCTTCCGCGTATCTTCGCCGCGGCCATGAAGTTACGGGCACCACCATATGGCCGGCTCTACCGGGAAAGGTAAATATCGCGCATGCATCGGTCTGGTCGGCATTTAGCGCAGGAGCGCCAACACGCTTCTGGATACCTCAGCATGGTCGATGTGGTGGTCATTGGAGCAGGCCCTGCCGGAAGCTCCGCTGCAACCGAGGCCGCCAAACGCGGTCTGTCCACCCTCATCATCGACAAGGACGTCTTTCCCCGCGACAAGCCCTGTGGCGGAGCCGTGTCGCGTCGCGGGGTCTCCTACCTCCACGAGCCGATTCCCTCCGAGCTCATCCAGCGCGAGATTCACGAGGCGAGGATCGCCTTCCGGTCTGTGACGCGCAGCGTCGACAGGGATGAAATCATGGCGGTCGTCGTGGACCGGGAAGCGTTCGATCACCATCTGCTTCGCGGCGCAACGGCGACCGGCGCGAGCGCGAAGCTCGGCGAGCGGGTGCATCACCTCACAGACACAGGACCCTACGTCGAGGTCGAGACCACACGCGGGACCTACCGGGCGCGGTTTGCCGTAGTTGCCGAGGGAGCCTTCGGCGGGCTCAAGACAGGAGTCCGAAGAAAGGACCGGCCGGATGAGATGGGTCTGTGCGCGGTCGCAGATGTGCCGGCAGGCGCCGACGAGCTCGCCGGCTTTCCGGCTTCAACACTCGAGATGCAGTTGGGGGTGGCCGGCTACGGCTACGGGTGGGTCTTTCCCCACGACAACCACTTCTCGGTCGGCGTCGGGGATATGGCGCGCCTCATGTCGGCCCCGCGCGCCCGCCTCGCCGATTTTTTCACCGCGAAGGGGTTCGACCACAACCTCGCTGCCACTGCGCGGCTCCATCCCCTGCCCGGCGGCGGGATCAGGCGACGAATCGCGCGAGGACTTCGGGCGACATCTCAGCCGCTCGCTCTTTGTGACCAAAGCTCTTCACGCGGCTCCCGACACGTTCCTCGTTCAGATACTCCGTGACCGTCGGCTTTCGGAGGCATTTTTCGGAATACCGACAATGCAGACGACCTATGACAGATACATTCTTCGCACTGCAGCGGCGCTACCTCGCCTTCTTGGCCGTCTGGCGATCAATCGGGCTCGTCGTCGCTGGACATCGCCTTGAGCGCGGATACCACGTATTCGACGCCGGATACCAGGGTGAGAATACTGATGATGTAGGACAGCACCGGCATGATGCCCTCGCCGGTAAACTGCCAGTACAGCGGCCCGAGCATGAGCACGCCGCCACCCACAGCTTGTATTCCGGCTTTGAGCTTTCCACTGAGCTTTGCAGAGGCGGACGCCCCCGAGCGCACCACGATGATGCGCGAGTAGGCCACGGTGATATCGCGGATCGCCATGCACACCGGCACGAGCATCAGGGCGAGGTTGGCTTGAGCAAGTGCGAAATAGGTAAGAAAGCGTGCGATGCTGTCGGCGTAAGGATCGAGCGTCGCCCCGAGCTCCGAGACGAGCCCGCGGCCGCGTGCAATCATCCCGTCGAGCAGGTCGCTGAGCTCGATAAGCAGGAGAAGCCCCATACC
>CAZVXU010000427.1:0-1598 GCA_964631585.1 uncultured Spirochaetaceae bacterium
AGCTGCGACGAGACCGATCTTGCCGAGTGGCTCTCGGACCTCCAGAGCAGAAGCCGGGGCGTGAAGATCGGCTCCTACCCCGTCATAGAGGACGGTCGCTTCCACACTCGCATCACCATAAAGAGTGACGACAAGCAGACCGCCGGCGCCGCCTTCGAAGAGGCCCGGTCCTACTTCCGCGAGGCCGGCTGGCTCCTCAGCGATATCGAGCCCGAGCAGCACCTCGAAGCCGAAGCATGAGCACGCGAACTCTTCTGTGTCTGCACGGCTTCGGCGTGCGCGGGTATTTCTGGGAGGTGATCAAACCGCACCTCGAAGGTGTCTACGACAGGGTGCTGACCCCGGATCTGCAGATGGACACGATCGAGACCGTTCTCGAGAGTGGTCGCCGCCTCGCGCAGGAGGCCGCCGGAGAGGACGGTGCGCCCGTGGCGATCATGGGCCACAGCCTCGGCGCTGTGGTGGGTGCGCTCGCAGCGCGCGACCTCGGGCCCCCGGCGGTCGACCGCGTGGTGCTCGTGGCGCCACCCTTCGGCGAGGCGACGGAGGTGCCCGGTCCCGTTCTCCGCTTTCTGCTCCGGCACAGGCTGATCCCGGACTTCCTCTCGCGCCCGAAGTTCTTCTCACGGCAGACGCCCGCGCCCATTCAGAAGTCCATGTTCAAACGCGCGGTCGACGAGAGTCCGGAGCTAAAAGAGCTGATCTTCCGACCGAAACGCTTTCATACCGATCTGTTCGACGTCCCGCTCGCGGTGCCCTCACTGGTGGTGGCAAGCGAAGCCGACAGGGTCGTGCCGGCACGTGAGTCGCTGGAGTTCGCCGAACGCCTCGGAGCGGCGACCGAGGTGTACGGAGCCACGCGGAATATCGGCCATGATGATTTTACCTGTGCGCCGAAAATCGCCGAAGAGGTCGCCGGACGCGTGCGCCGTTTCGCCGAAACTGATCTATAGCAGTACGTTAAGACTATGCCTGTGCGAAACGCCGAAATCGCCGAGATACTCGAAAAGCTGGCCGATCTCCTCGCCATCAAAGGGGAGAACCAATTCCGCATTCGCGCCTACCGCAACGCGGCGCGCACCATCTCCGGCCTGCAGTCCGACGTCCGGGAGCTGGTGGAGCGCGGGGAAGACCTCTCCGCCTATCCGGGCATCGGAGACGCCATCGCCGAGAAAATCGTGGAGATCGTGCAGACCGGCACGCTCGCGAAGCTCGAAGAAGTTACCAGCGAGCTCCCCGAGGGGCTTCTCGACCTGCTGCGGATCCCGGAACTCGGCCCGCGGCGTGTGAAGGAGCTCTACGACGAGCTCGGTATAACGAGCATCGACGAGCTCGCCTCCGCCCTCGAGGACGGACGGGTGCGGGAGCTCGAGGGCTTCGGTGAGAAGCTCGAGCAGTCGCTGCTCTCGCAGGTTGAGTCGATGCGCGACCGCGATGAGGAGCGCCGGCTTCTCTTGCCCGCTGCCGAGGAAGTCGCCGAGGAGATGGTCGCCTATCTGAAGAAGCATGGTGATGTGAAACGCATCGCGGTGGCCGGGAGCTACCGCCGGCGGAAAGAGACCGTGGGCGATCTCGACATCCTCGTGGTCGCGGGCGGC
>CAZVXU010000428.1:0-1590 GCA_964631585.1 uncultured Spirochaetaceae bacterium
TTCGAAAAGAGGGCCATGCGGTCACCATTTTCGAGGCCTTCCACAAACCCGGCGGGGTCATGGTCTACGGGATTCCCGAGTTCCGGCTGCCGAAGAAAATCGTCGAGGAGGAGATCGACGTTCTGCGAAAGATGGGAGTCGAGATCCGCGCCAACTTCCTCGTCGGGCGCACCCGGAAGCTGCAGGATCTGATCGAGAAGGACGGCTTCGACGCGGTATTCATCGGAAGCGGCGCAGGTCTGCCGAAGTTCATGTACATCCCGGGCGAGAACCTCGTCGGCGTATTCTCGGCAAACGAGTACCTGACCCGCTCCAACCTCATGAAAGCCTACGATCGGGAGAAATCGGATACGCCGATCTTCCTCTCGAAGAAGGTAGCCGTGCTCGGCGGCGGAAACGTGGCCATGGACGCCGCGCGTACTGCGGTGCGCCTCGGTGCCGACGAGGTCTCCATCATCTACCGCCGCACCGAGCGGGAAATGCCCGCCCGTGTCGAGGAGGTCGAGCACGCAAAGGAAGAGGGTGTCGTCCTTCGCACGCTGCGAAACCCCAAGCGCATCCTCGGCGACGATTCGGGGCGCGTGCGCGGAATAGAGCTCCTCGAGTACGAGCTCGGCGAGCCGGACGACTCGGGCCGACGTCGCCCCATTGCCATCGAGGGGAGCGAGCACGAGATGGAGGTCGACACGGTGGTGGTCTCCATCGGAAACGAGTCCAACCCCCTGCTCAAACAGACCGCCGGCGAGCTCGAAACCAACAAATGGGGGAATATCGTCACCGACGAGAACGGCAAGACATCCATGGACGGGGTATACGCCGGCGGCGATATCGTCCTCGGGGCAGCCACCGTGATCCTCGCGATGGGTGAGGGCCGCAAAGCGGCGGCGTCCATCAACGGGATGCTTGCGGATTCATGAGCCCGGTGATACGATCCGGGAGATTTACCGCAGACGGAGGCAGCAAGCATGTCATATACCGACCGCGTCCTCGAGGACGTACGACGGCGTTATCGCACCGAGCCGGAGTTTCTTCAAGCGGTGGGAGAGGTGCTGTCCACCCTCTCGCCCGTTGTCGAGCAGCATCCGGAGTACGAGGAAGCGAAGATCCTCGAGCGCGTGGTCGAGCCGGAGCGAGTCCTGATTTTCCGTGTCCCGTGGGTGGACGACCAGGGTGAGTTCCAGATAAATCGCGGATATCGCGTCCAGTTCAACAGTGCCCTCGGTCCCTACAAGGGCGGGCTGAGATTTCACCCCACAGTCAATCTCGGTATCCTCAAGTTTCTCGCCTTTGAGCAGATCTTCAAAAACAGTCTTACCACCCTGCCTCTCGGAGGCGGTAAGGGCGGAAGTGATTTCAATCCGAAGGGCAAGAGCGACAACGAGGTCATGCAGTTCTGTCAGTCCTTCATGACAGAGCTCTACCGCCATATCGGAAGCGACACCGACGTACCTGCCGGTGACATCGGGGTCGGTGCCCGGGAGATCGGCTATCTCTTCGGCCAGTACAAGCGTATACGCAACAACTTCAGCGGGGTGCTCACCGGTAAGGCGCTGAACTGGGGCGGCTCTCTGGTGCGACCCGAGGCGACCG
>CAZVXU010000429.1:0-1560 GCA_964631585.1 uncultured Spirochaetaceae bacterium
GTCGCACCCAGGACACGGCTCGAATCGGCGGACGGCACGCTGAAGTACGCGTTTCCCGTCGGCGCGGCCGGGGCCGGTGCCCCGCCGCGGCCGATCGTGGAGTCCACGGTGATCCCCGACGGCGCGCGGCGCACCCTGTGCCTCTCCACGCAGGTCGGCTGCGCGCGCGGCTGCGCCATCTGCGCCACCGGCACCCTCGGCCTCCGCGGAAACCTCTCCGCCGGCGAGATCATCAATCAGTTCGAAAGCCTCCCCGAGCGAGAGGAGATCACCAACATCGTCTACATGGGGATGGGCGAGCCGCTCGACAACATCGATGCGGTGCTCGAGAGCCTCGAGGTCCTCACCGCCGAGCGCGGCTACGCGATGAGCCCCCGGCGGATCACCGTCTCCACCATCGGCATCCACCGCGCCCTCGAGCGGCTTCTCACCGAGAGCGAGGCGCACGTCGCGGTGAGCCTCCACTCCCCCTTTCCGACTGAGCGCGCCGAGCTCGTCCCCGCCGAGCGGAGCGACCCCGTCGCCGGAACGCTCGAAATGCTGCGCCGTCGCAGGTGGGACGGGCAGCGCCGGCTCTCCTTCGAGTACGCGCTCATCGGCGGGCGAAACGACTCGAAGGCGCACGCGAAAGCGGTAGCGCGGCTGCTCGCCGGTCTCCCGGCACTCGTAAACCTCATCCCCGTGAATCCCGCAGCGAATCTCGGTTTCTCACCGCCGGAACCCGCCCGCGTCGACGCCTTTGCCCGGCAGCTCGGCGAGGCGGGCGTGCGCACCACGGTGCGGGCCTCACGGGGCGCCGACATCGAGGCCGCCTGCGGGCTTCTCGCCGGTCGCGGTCCGTCGGGCGCCTTCCACCGGCGCCCCGCTTCTGCTATTATGTCGCGCGAATATGGAGATGCGTAGAGACGAACTTCCCGAGGAATTGAGCCCCTCGGAGATCCGCTACACCAGCGGCGGTGCCGTCGAGGAGATCTTCAACAGCCTCACCCACGCGATGGGCGCCGGACTCGCCATCGCCGGGCTCGTCGCGCTTCTGATCATCAGCGGAGAGGATCCCTCGCCGTGGAAGTACGTGAGCTTCAGCATCTACGGGGCCACGCAGATCATGCTCTACCTTTCCTCGGCGTTCCTGCACAGCTTCGCCGCCCTCCCCCGTGTGCGCTACTACCTCGCAATCATCGACCAGGCCTTCATCTATCTGTTGATCGCCGGTACCTATACGCCGGTGACGCTGCTTGCCATTCGCGGGCCATGGGGATGGACCATCCTCGGCATTGTCTGGGGCCTCGCGCTCGTCGGCGTGCTGCTTCGGATCTGGGTCCTCAGGGGTTACCACCTCGCCGCCGATCTCCTCTACGTGCCGATGGGCTGGCTCATCGTGATCGCCGCGCGGCCGCTGATGGAGGCCGTCCCGATCAATTTCGTCATCTGGGCACTCGCCGGCGGTCTCTCTTATACTGTAGGCGTCGTCTTCTACGCCTGGAACCGCCTGCCCTTCAACCACACCATCTGGCACTTCTTCGTGCTTGCCGGAAGCGTCTGCTTCTACGTCGCGTTTAC
>CAZVXU010000430.1:0-1557 GCA_964631585.1 uncultured Spirochaetaceae bacterium
CTCTCGGAGACGCAACGATAGGGGCTGCCGCCGATACGGACGAGACGGGCGGCGCGGACGCCGACGTTGGTGCCGACACCGGCGCTGTGGCCGACTCCGGTTCCGGCGGCCCCGCGGTCCCGGTCGGCCCCGCCGGCCTGAGACCCGCAGAGGCGCCCGGCATGCGGCACGCGCATTATCAGCCCGAGGCGCGCGTGGTAACGGCAACCGCCGGCGAGCTCCCGCCGACCCTGCGTCGCCTCGAGGGCACACGGTTCGGTTACATCGGCGTCACGCCGCTCTTCGGCTCCTACACCACGACGCCTGCGGTTTCCGTTCTCGCTACGGACCTCGGGGACTACGCGCGGCGGCTGTACCGCGCCTTCTATCTCTTCGACGCGGAGGGATGCGAGGTCATCGTGGCGGAGCTTCCGGCTTCCTCGGGGATCGGCAGGGCGATTCGGGACAGGCTGCGACGCGCTGCGGGCTGACTGAAGTATCAAGAACCGTGTTGGTGAAATCCGCATAAGCCGTTGCAGTGGCGAGAGCTCTGCATGATTCGTGTCGCCGGATGCTCTCGTCCCCGGCGCTTCCCGGGTAAGCCTCTTCCCCGAAGCGAATTATCAGCGGACGCACCAACACGGTTCTATATACCTCTCAAGCCCATAAGGATGGGGCCGTCTGCGGTGTCGAGAACCCTCTCGATATCGACCTCGTAGATTTCGTTCTGCTCGAGTCCCGCTTGCGGGATGATCACCGGAACATAGTAGCGCCCGTAGCCGCGGGCGACGGTCGTCGACGCCGCCGGAGCCGCGGCAGTGGAGCTGGCCGCCGGCATGGCCGCGTCGAGCTTCTCCACGAGGACCTCCTCGCGCCTTCCGACCATCCGGGCGTAGTATCGCCGCTTGAGCTCCGCCGAGACCTCGCGAAGCCGTCGGGCGCGCTCGCTCTTAACGGGTCCCCGTACCTGATCGGCCATGCGCGCTGCCGGGGTGCCCTCGCGCGCGGAGAAGGGAAACACGTGGATGTGGCTGAAGCCGAGCTCACGGGCGGTGGAGACCGACGCCTCGAACTCCGCCTCCGTTTCGCCGGGGAAGCCGACGATGATGTCGGTGGTGAGGTTGAGCAGGGGTTCGACGCCGCGAAGGGAGTCGGCGAGCCGCCGGAAGTCGACGAGGCTATACCGTCGCCCCATGCGACGCAGTACGGCGTCCGAGCCGCTCTGCAGGCAGAGATGCACATGGGGCGAGAGGCGCGGATCGGCAAAGAGCGCGGTAAAGCGCTCGTCGAGGCCCTCCGGTTCGAGGGAGGAGATGCGAACACGCACGCCGCCGTCGGCGGGGATTTCATCGAGGATGCGGCCGAGAAGCCCCGCGAAGTCGAGCTCGCCGTGGTGGTAGCGACCGAGGTTTACGCCGGTCACGACGATCTCCCGCGCCCCGCCGGCGACGGTTTCCCGCGCCTCGCGCAGTATGTCGGCGGGCTCGCGGCTGACCGCGCGGCCGCGCACGTGGGGCACGATGCAGTAGAGATCGGAAGAGCACACGTCTGAACTCCAGTCACGTGAAACGATCTCGT
>CAZVXU010000431.1:0-1551 GCA_964631585.1 uncultured Spirochaetaceae bacterium
GCGAAACTCCGCGACGGGTTCAGCTTCGGCGATCTGACCGACGCCTACGTCGTGCTTGCACCCACCGGCGAGCTCTCGGCGGCAACTCCGATCGAGGGCTTCATCACCGAAGCGAATATCGAGACCGCACGCAGGGGCTTCCCCGGACACCTGCCGGATAATGCGGAACCCCGGGACATCAACGCCTACATCGCGCGGGTGTCCGCCAACCTCGATGACATTCTGGAAGGCTTCGATTGATAGGAGACGCGGTCGGCCTCGGCATCCTGTGGATCCTCGGCTTTCTGTTCCTCTCTCGCGTGCCCCCCCTTCCCACCGCAGACGGTCGGCCACTCCCGCGGGTAAGTATCATCATTCCTGCCCGCGATGAAGCGCGTAATCTTCCGGTGCTCTTTGCCTCGCTCGAGCAACAGTCGCTGCGACCTCTCGAGATCATTGTCGTCGATGACCATTCGGAAGACGAAACGGCGCAGATCTCGCGAGCCCGCGGCGCCCGCGTGGTAAGTCCCCCGCCGCTGCCGGAGGGCTGGCTCGGCAAGAACCACGCCTGCTGGCAGGGCGCCGTTGCCGCACGGGGAGAGCTCTTCGTGTTCCTCGATGCCGACACCCGGCTCGAGGACGACGGACTGCGGCGTCTGATCGAGACGCAGGTCGTCCGCGGCGGGTTCGTCTCCGTGCAGCCCTACCACCGTATGGATGCTGCCTACGAGCGACTGTCGGCTTTCTTCGCCTTCATCGTCATGGGCGGGATCCGGGCGTTCACCATCCTGGGGGAGCGACTGCCGCCGCGCGGGCTGTTCGGGCCGGCCATCGCCTGTCGCCGCGAAGACTACTTCGCGATCGACGGTCACCGGGCGGTAAAGGGCGATGTGCTCGAGGACGTGGAGCTCGGACGCACAGCTGCTGAGGCGGGCTACGCCCTCAACTGTTTCGCCGGCCGGGGGAGCATCTCCTTCCGCATGTATCCCGGCGGACTTCGCGACCTCGTCGACGGCTGGACCAAAAACTTCGCGCTCGGAGCAGCCCGCACCGGTGTGATAATGATCCTGCTCATCACCGCATGGATGGCGGGAGCGGGGGTCGCGATTCGCCTGCTCGTCGCCGGCTCGCTTGCCCAGACGCCGCCGAGGCTGCTGCTCGGGCTGGCCGCCTACCTGCTCTACGTGGCGCAGATCCACTGCATGCAGCTTCGAATCGGAAACTTCGGGTTCGTCTCAGCCGTACTCTACCCGTTTACCCTCTTGTTCTTTGTCGTGATTTTCGTACGATCTCTGCAGCTGACGTGGCTGAAGCAGACGGTCCGCTGGAAGGGCCGTGACATAACGGTGTGAATGCCCCTTGAAGTACCCAAGAGAGACAGAAGCGGACAGGTCGAAACAGATCGAGCGCGCCTCCTGGCTGGGCATCATCGGCAACGGGCTGCTGTCGGTGCTCAAGATAAGCGCGGGTATTGCTGCGGGGAGCTTCGCGGTCGTCAGCGACGGCATTGATTCGGCGAACGACATCGTCACCTCGCTGGTCACCCTCATAAGCGCCCGCGTCGCGGCACGC
>CAZVXU010000432.1:0-1550 GCA_964631585.1 uncultured Spirochaetaceae bacterium
GGCGGCCGTGACGGACTCAGTTGACCGGCTCACGCTCCACCGGCAGGGTCATGCACCGCGCGCCGCCGCCGCCACGGGCGAGCTCGACGCCGGGGGTGAGGACGAGGAGCCTCTCGTGGTCGTCGATGTGCTCCTCGCCGGAGATGAAGACATCGACCGGACGCACCGTGAAACCGGCTTCGGCAAAGGCATCGGCTGTCGCCACGTTGCAGTCGTAGCCGATGACCTTTCCGGGGGCGACGGCGAGTACGTTGGTGCCCGACATCCACTGCTCGCGCTGCTGGTACACCTCGCTCTTCCCGCCGCAGAGAACCGGCTCGAGCTCTACGCCGAGCTCCCCGAGCCCCTCGAGGAGGCCCGGCACCTCACGGATACCAGTCTCCCGGCCCGGAGCCACGTCCATGCGAACCACCCGGAGCCGCTTCGGACCGAGTACGTAGGGGGCGTACACAAGCGCCTCGTGATGATCGACCAGGGTGAAGACCATATCGAGATGAATCGTTGAGGGCTCATGCGGAAGCATCACGACGAGGATGTGAAAGGGCTCGGCGAAGGTGTCGATGAGGTTGTGCGCAAGGCGATCCACGGCCTCGGAGCTGCTGCGCTCCGAGACACCGAGAATCATTGTGTTGCGCGAGACCGGCATGAAGTCCCCGCCTTCGAGACGCACATCACCTCCCCCTTCGAGCACGCCGTCAAACAGTATGCCCTCGGAACCGAGTTGCGGGACGTAGGAGAAGGCGGCTTTCAACAGCAGGGACTCGTTGACCCGAACCCTGTGCGCCATTGCACCCACGAGGGCACGGTCACGGAACACCATCGCCCCGTCGCGCATGAAGTAGAGGTTCGGCAGCGGCGGGATATCGTAGAGGCGCTCGGAGAGGTAGTCGGTGAGAGTATGGCGACGCGCCGGAAGTCCGCCGATGAGCGTGTCGACGAGCTCTTCCGTGTCCATGCGAAGCAGCTCGCCCGCGCGATTGTCGGGGCTAATTGCGCGAACGACCGCGCCCTTGGCCGCTCCGCCGGCGTCGATCACCGAGGTCACGAGGTCTTTCATCTCGTACACCTCGGCCACCTGCGAGAGAAAGGCTTTCAGCTTCTCGTGCTCCCGGCTCACGACGGAGATCGGGATGATGTCATGATAGAGTAACTGGCGGGCCGATTCGGGCGTCATCTGCTCGATCTCGGTGCCCGGGCTGTGCACGATCACCCGTTTGAGGCGACCGATCTCGGAATCAAGGTAGACGCTCATAGGCACGAACCGGCCATCAGTCTACTTCCACCCGCCGGCTTCTGCAACATATTTACCTCCGCACGGCTGCCGTGGTAAGTGTAGGGAATACGCCGATAGAGGGAGGAACTATGTCGGAGCCACGGGTGCGTGACGTACTCGAACTGCAGCCACAACAGCAGACCGTGACCGTGCACGGCTGGGTACGCACGAAACGGGACACGAAGAACGTCACCTTCTTCGAATTGAATGACGGGTCCTGCCTTTCGAATGTTCAGGTGATCTTCGACCGCGGAGAAGATGCTCCCCTGCAGGAGCT
>CAZVXU010000433.1:0-1539 GCA_964631585.1 uncultured Spirochaetaceae bacterium
ATACCCCGGCGCGCTGACGCTCCCCGAGCGAAATGATCCCTGGCCCGGGCCGCAGACGTTTCGAATCGGGAATGCCGTCTCGGCGATCAACTACTGGATGACCGCCTGGATGCTCAACGATGTCTTCAAGATGGCGGGCTTCGAGGCGGAGATTGGCGATACGGATCCAGGCGAGCTCTGGGTCCCGGTTTTCGCAGGCGAGTGGCGGATGGACCTTCGCGACCTCGTCAGAACCGACGGGCACGGCTGGGCCACCTCCATGGAGCTCTCAAACGGCCGGCGCGCGGACCGCATGGCCACGATCGTCATGGACGGGGCGGAGCTACAGGGACAGTTTCCCGCGGGCCGGTACACCGTCACGTGGGACGGGAGAGGTCAGCTCAGCGCCGACGGTATCCGATTAGTGGAGGACGGCGACAACGAGCTGGTCTATGAGTACGACGGCTCGTCGACGGTGATTCTCTATCTCGAGGAGACCGACCCTCGGGGCACCGGCGACTACGTTCGAAACATCAGTATGCTGCGCCCCGACGCGGTTGCAGGGGAAACCTTCAATCGAGCCTACCTCGACTATCTCAGGCCCTTCAGTGTCATTCGTCCGCTGCATTTTCTGGGTGATCAGCTCACCTACGGTCCGCCGATCGCCTGGGAGGAGCGAAAGCCACTCGCGTACTCCCATTGGGGCGGTGCGATGGGCGCGCCGTACGAGGTCGCCATCGATCTTGCCAATGAGTCCGTCTCGGATCTGTGGTTGAACATCCCGATCGGGGCCGACGACCACTATGTGCGGCAGCTCGCACGGCTCACCGTCGAACGGCTCGACGCGAACCGCCGGCTGTACCTCGAGCTCGGAAATGAGTTGTGGAACTTCACCTTCCCGTACCAGATGGGCCGCGACCGCGCGCTCGAACATGCGCGGAAGCGGTGGCCGGGCGTGCTCGGTACCGTCCGGCCCTATTCAGACGGCGACCCGGTCCACGAGAACATGATGATCTACAGCTGGCAGGGGGTGAGGACCCTGGAGATCAGCACGATCTTCGAGGAGGAATGGGGTGATCAGTCGGGTCGTCTCGTCACCGTGCTGGCCGGGCAGATCGGGGGCTCACACCCATACTGGGCGCCCTCGCGTGATCTTTTAGGATGCCCGGTGGCGGTGGCCGAGGAGGGCGTCGAGCCATGCGGCCACGGGGCGGACGCCTTTGCGGTGGCGCCCTACGTCGGCGAGGCCGAGGGCGAGGTCGAGTTCGATCGCTCGGACCCGAAGGCCTTCTTCCGCGACGCGATCGCCTACGTCCGCGGCGTAGGGGAGTGGGGTCCGGACGCCGCCGAGCAGGGACTGCGCTTTGCCATCCGAAACGATAAGGCGCTCGCAGAAGAGTACGATCTGCCGCTTGTCGCCTACGAAGGGGGGCAGCACTTTATAGGCAGCAGCTACACCCGCGACGTGATCGCGGTACATCCGATGATGCGCGAGCTCTACGATGCGCTCTTCTCCGTGTGGCAGGAGGAAGGAGGCGGGCTCTTCGTCCACCTCCACGG
>CAZVXU010000434.1:0-1535 GCA_964631585.1 uncultured Spirochaetaceae bacterium
GTGTCCGAAACGATGTGACCATTGCCGATTTGTGGGCTCATTACCCCTTCGACAGCGACGGAGGCTCGATATCCTTCGCCGATGCCTCGGGGAACGGACGCGACGCGATCGTGGCGAGTATCCAGACTACGCCTGGAAGCACCGCCGACCGAATCGACGATGGGAGCTCCTTTGCGCTGGACCTGGATGGAGGCAACGACGAGGGCCTCGAGGTTGCAAGCGATGCTGCACTCGAGGGTGCTTCGACCATCAGTGTCTCGTTCTGGATGACGGATAACCCGGGAAACGGGCGCATCATCGGACAAAGAGAAGGTGGTGGAACGAGCACGTGGGAGATCGACGTTGTCGACAGCCCGGACTGGAGGTTGCGGCACGCGTATTTATTTACCGTCAAGACGGAGGCGGCGGCAGCCGTATTCGACTCCGGCTGGAATCACGTGGTCCTGGTAATGCAGGAAACCTCGCCCTATGCACGTCTGTACATAAACGGAACCCTCCACGATGAAGGTTTTTTTACCACCTCGCCAAACCTCGAAACGACCAATCCGGTCCGGATGGGCAAGACGGGCAATGCGGGGGCGGCGGTTCAGCTTGATGACATTCGCATCTATACCCGAGCGCTCACGGCGAGTGAGGTAACTACCCTGTATAACGAGTAGGCCTGTGGAATGAGTTGGCGGCGGCCCCGCTCACACGAAATGATCGTGGTGCCGGTGCCGCCGGCTGTGCACAAAGCGCGTCGGCCATGTGAGCGTCCTCTTGTGGAAGTCGTGGGCGAAGTGCGCATAATCGAAATAGCCGAAGCTTAGCGCGACGGCGCTCAGGTCATCCGCTTCTACTCTGCTGAGGATCCGAATGACTCGCTCGAGGCGGATGGTCGAAACGTACTGCTTGGGACTCAAGCCGGTCAGTTCGCGAAAGCCCCTGCGAAGACTCCTTTCGGAGGTGCCGACCACTCCCGCCAGAGTCCTCGCAGGAGCGCTCAGTTCCCGGTCGGAAAGGGAATGAGCGTGATGTAGAGCTGCCGCGAGGGAGGGCTCTATCTCTCGAAGCGGCTCCGCGCCGAGACAAAGAGATGCGATCCTCGCGGAAAAATACTGATCCAGATGCGAACGCACCGCCCGTAGGGTTTTGGCTTCGTGCACCTGCTCTGCGAGAAGGAGTAGACTGCTCCCGGGGAAGAGACCACCCGCCTCCACCGCGCGGCTCGTCAGCTCGTCCATGGGCACTCGAAGCAGGCAACGGGCGCCGACAGGGGTAAAGACAACTGTGATGTCGTCGAACCGCTCGCCGGCTTCTCCGAAGACGGCCGGAGAAGGAAGCGCTCCGAAGAGCGTTGGTCCTCTGCACTCGATCCTTCGGCGAGACCCAGCCGCCCCGGCGGCCGTCAGAGGCGGTCGTTTCAGCAGCGAGAGAAGTGCACCGCGGAAAGGAAGGAAGACTTCTCCGGCACCGGAAAACGCAACGTTCGAGAAGACGTAGCTCCGTATGTACCCGCGGAGACCAACCGCGGGCCTGACCGAGACGACCCGGTC
>CAZVXU010000435.1:0-1513 GCA_964631585.1 uncultured Spirochaetaceae bacterium
TTCATGCAGACCGGCAGTCCCGGCATCTATGCCGTCGGCGACATCGCGCGCGTCGCGGGTGCCGGCGGCGGCACCGGCGGCGGCCCCGGCGAAGCCAAACGGGTCGAGCACTGGGTGGTCGCCCAGCGCCACGGTCGGCAGGTCGCCCGGTCCATCATGGGCGTACGCGAGCCCCTCGAGTTCGCGCCGTTTTTCTGGACACGGCAGTTCGAGACGTCCTTCGGCTACATCGGCTACTCTCCGCGCCACGACGAGATCCGATACAAGGGGGACGTGGCCGCGGGCAAGTTCCTCGCCGGGTACTTCGAGAACGGCATCCTGAAAGCGGTCGGCACGATCGGCAAAGGAAAGACGGCGGTGCGCTACGGGCTTCTGCTCGACGCGGGCCGCGAGATTACCGCCGAGCAATTCGAGGCCGGGTTGAGCTCAATCGGGGCGTGAGCCCCGGGGCTGGCAACAAGCCAGGCGGAGAGCGCAGCAGCGTTTTTTCGGAGGGTTTTCCCAGCCTGCACATGGTATACTGCATGCACACGAACCCCGGGTCGACGGGGAATACAGCTCCTGACGAAAAGAGGTGTTGCAGGATGAGAATGCACGTGTGGTTGGGTTTATTCGTGCTGTTTGCGCTTGTCCCGGCGCTCGCGCTTCCGGCCCAGGCCGCTGAAGACGAAGAGCATTGGAGCACCCGCATCGCATCGCCGTCGTACGGATTCAACATGGCGTTTCTGACCATCGAGTACGGCGAAGATGAAGATACCGAGACCGTCGCTATGCCGGGCCTCGATATCAGGCACTTCAACGGGATAAACGTCACTGAGTCCGGTAGGTTCTATTTCGGCTATGAGGTCGGAGCCGCAGTGAACTTCTACCTCGGCAGCGGACGTACCTACGAAACCGGCGGAGCGAAGTATACCCTCGACAACGCCCTCGCAGCCACGGGGTTTCTCATGGGTAAACACGGGTATCGCAGGAGTATCGGCAGCACCGCAAAAGGCCTCGGTCTCGGTCTCGGTTTCGAGCTGGGACTCGGCCTCATGGGCGGTGTAGGACTTGCGTCGTTCACCGACAAGGATGATGAGTCCTACAGCTATGAGGAACCCGTAGTCTCACCGGCATTCGAAGTGGCGGGCGAGTTCGCGGTGCGGACCGAGAAAGACCTGCGGTTCGTCGCGCGGGTCGCAGCTCTGACGGGCGGTCCACTCGTCGACTTCGACGGGGAAGATATCGGAATTACCGATCTCTCGGGAGAGACGTTTCCGATCCGACCGAATCTCCGTTTCGGGTTCGTGCGGGATTACTGAGTCGGCCGGTTCCGACACCACGTGGTTGCGCCCGGCGGCGGCTACCGCCCCCGCACGGCCTCGACGCGCCGGCTGAAAGCCTCGGTCTCTTCGCGAATCTGCTGCACGAAACGGTTGCCCTCGATGCTGCCGATCGCCGCGACCATCTCCGCCTCGTTTCGATACGTTGCGCGTCGGAAAGGATTCTCGTAATCCTTCTGCCTGCTCTCGTA
>CAZVXU010000436.1:0-1507 GCA_964631585.1 uncultured Spirochaetaceae bacterium
CGCTGGTCCACGCCCTCGTAACGCCCGCAAATGAAGACCAGGTCCTGCTCCCCGGCAAGCTCCTGGGCCACATCCTGGGTAAACCGTCGCCCCGAGGGGCTCGGGTAGATGGTGCGCCGCTGTCCCGCGCCGACGGAATCGAGGGCGGCGCCGAGCGGCTCGGGCTTCAGCACCATGCCGGCGCCACCTCCGTAGGGGGCGTCGTCGGCGGTACGGTGCTTATCCTCGGAAAAATCCCGAATGTTCACCGCGCGGTAGGACACGAAATCCCGATCGACGGCACGCCCGAGGATCGACTCGGAAAAAAACGCCTCCACGAGGCCGGGAAATAGCGTGAGCACATCGATCTTCATGCGAGCACCCAGGGGGTTTCCAGCTCGATCCTTCGCTGCTCGGTGTCGACCTCGCCGATGAAGGGCTCACGGAACGGCACGTTGAAGATCTTCCCCTCCGGCGTTTCCACCTCGAGAATATCGCCGATTCCCGTCTCCCAGACAGATACGACGTGCGCCAGCACCTCCGCACCTTTTCCGGGCGAGTGCAGCTCGCATCCGATAAGGTCCGCGATGTAGTGCTCGCCCTCGCCGCGCTGGGCCGCCTGCGAGCGAGGGACCCAAAGCTCACAGCGAAGCAGCTTCTGCGCGTCCTCCCGCGAATCCACGCCCCGAAACTTTACCAGGGCTTCGCGGTGCGTGAGACGCACGTGCTCGATCTCCAGACGACCCATCGCCCCTTCGTACGCGCCGGGGCAACGAAGCCCCACTTCCGTAAGCGCGGCGAGGTGCGCGAGCTCACCGGAGTAGCTCCCCAGCTTTACTTCCCCGGCCGTGCCATGCGCGCCGCGGATGAAGCCCACGGCCAGCTCGTCCATCAGTCGAGTATCTCGAGCACCACCCGTTTTCCGGTCTTGGTAGAGGCGGCGCTGAGAACGGTGCGGATTGCCTTGGCGATGCGCCCGTGCTTGCCGATCACCTTCCCGATATCCGACGGAGACACCTTGAGCTCGAGGATGGTCGACTTCTCCCCTTCTATCATATTCACTTCAACCTCGTCCGGCTCGTCGACCAGAGACCGGGCGATGTAGTTTACGAGTTCCTTTTCCACGCGTGCCTCCCCTCGTGCTGTGAATTGCTGCCTACAGGGTGCCGGCAGGAGTTACTTGATGTGGAAGTTCCTCTTATTGAGAAGCTGCCGCACGGTATCGCTCGGCCGCGCTCCTTTGTCGATCCACTCGCGAATGCGATCTTCCTTGAGGCTCAGCTGTTTCTCCTCGATCTCGATCGGGTGATACAGGCCGACCTCTTCGATGGCGCGTCCGTCACGCGGCGCCCGCGTGTCCATGACCACCAACCGGTAATAGGGTCTCTTTCGGGTTCCAAATCTCTTCAACCGTATTCTGGCGCTCACAACTGCCTCCTGGTTCGTATGCGCTACATGCCACCAAGCTGGGATAGCATCTGGTTCTGATACTTCTTGTTCTTGGACATTTTCTTCATCGTCTGTCGCA
>CAZVXU010000437.1:0-1504 GCA_964631585.1 uncultured Spirochaetaceae bacterium
GCGCCGAAGGCCGAAGTTCGCGACATGATCAACTGGGCGGTCGATCAGCGCACACGTTTTGGCGCCCGGGTGGTATCCCTCGACCTCCCCTCGGGGGTCGACGCCACCACAGGCGAGGCCCCCGGGGCATATATCTGCGCCGACACGACGCTGACCCTTGCGCTCCCCAAGACGGGCCTTCATCCGCAGGGCGAGCTCGCGCCCGCGTGTGCGGGCGAGGTCAGGCTCGGCGACATCGGTCTGCCCTCCGGCCTCTACGCCCGCTTCGGCAGCCCGATTCCCTTCCGCACCTCCTTCGTGGTGGACCTCGAGCCCGTCGGCGCGGACCTCTCGTCGTCCGAACGGCCGCGCACGGCTTGACGCCGGCCAACGAGCGCGATAGTTTACGTAATATAGGGGTGCCGATCAGGCTGAGATCATACCCGTTGAACCTGAACTGGGTAATGCCAGCGGAGGGAGTTCACGTGATCCGTTCCGGCACAAAAAGCTCAGCCTCTTCCAGTCCCCTCATAAATGTCGTTATGGGGGTTATCCATGTCCACGCGAACGCGAAATGTCTCGGTTCAGGTGCTGCCGCTTACCGATGATGCCCTTCCGATAGTGGATCGCGCGATACGGGTCATACAGAACAGTGGCGTACGCTACGAGGTCGGACCGCTCGAGACCACTCTCGAAGGTGAGGACCTCGACGAGCTTCTCGAGGTGGCGAAAGCGGCCCACCGGGCCTGCTTCGAGAGCGATGTAGAGAACGTCGTCACCGTGATAAAGATCGCGGACTCGGTCCACGGAACAACTATGGACGGAAAGACGGGCAAGTACCGCGGCGGCGGCAACAGCGGCGCCGGCGGCGGCCGAGGCGGGAGGGACGCGAATTGAACCTGCGAACCGTCGTGCCCCCGGCGACCGTTATCGTCGGGGCGATCGCGGCCTGGCAGCTCATCGTGGTCGCGAGCGGACTTCCGCCGTTCATACTCCCCTCTCCGGCGCAGGTCGTACAGGCGGGCGCAGAAACCTGGGGAGTGCTCGGGCCGGCGATCCTCACGACCCTCTTCGAAACGCTTCTCGGACTCAGCATTGCCGTGGTGCTCGGCGTTGCCTTCGCTGGGGCCATGGACCTGGTTCCGCTCGTGCGTCGGGCCATGTATCCCATACTCGTGGCCTCGCAAACCGTACAGATACTCGCGGTTGCGCCGCTGCTCATCATCTGGTTCGGGTTCGGACTGACACCCAACGTGATAGTCGTGGTGCTGTTCACCTTCTTCCCCATGACGGTGTCGACGGTAGACGGGCTCACATCCGCCGATCCCGACTACATCGGGTTGCTGCGCTCGATGCGTGCGACGCGCGGGCAGATCTGGCGGACTGTGCGGCTGCCGGCGGCACTGCCCTCCTTCTTCAGCGGGCTGCGGCTCTCTGTGACCTACAGCGTGGTGGCGGCGACCATCGGTGAATGGGTCGGCGGCTCCGGTGGTCTCGGGCTTTACATGCTGCGCTCCAAAAACGC
>CAZVXU010000438.1:0-1500 GCA_964631585.1 uncultured Spirochaetaceae bacterium
TGGGTCCCTTTTCGAGGAGCACGCTGTGCTGGTGCTCGAGGTTGACGTAGTCACCTGCCGCGGTGCCGATGACCGTGCCCACCCGCGTGGGATCGATCGCCCCGAGGTCGACCCCGGCGTCGGCAGCGGCCTGCAGGGCCGCGGAGGAGGCGAGCTGTGAGAAGCGGGACATGCGCCGCGCGCGCTTCTTCGAGAGATACCTGCCCGGGTCGAAGCCCGAGATCTCGGCGGCGATTCGGCTCCTGAACTCGGTCGCATCGAATCCGGTGATCGGCCCGGCCCCCGAAACCCCCGAGGTGAGGGCATTCCAGAACTCGTGCCGGTCCTGTCCTATCGGGGCGAACACTCCCAGTCCCGTGACGACGATCCTCTCCTCCTGCATATAACTTGACTCCTTTGCCCATGATTCGGTCGGCGGCCGACCGCGACGCTCTTGCAACTATGCAGGTTTCCGGTAGACTTCTCAAGTAGGGGGACACACCGTATGCATGCACTCGATCGCCTCAGGGTAACGGTTCTTGCGGAGGACTCGGTAGGCTACGAGACACCGTATCTCGGCCAACACGGGATCTCGCTTCTCCTCGACGCTGAGCGCGGCGCGACGGCGAGCCGCGTGCTCGTCGACGTCGCGCAGCATCCCGACCCGCTGCTGTTCAACATGGAGCGAATGGGCATCGAGCCTGCTACCATCGACACCATCGTCCTGACGCACTGTCACTACGACCACACCCGGGGTCTCGCCCGCATCCTCGAGATGATCGGAAAAGATGACGTGCCGGTGGTCGCGCATCCGGATGTGTTTCGCCTCACCTTCATTACCGATCCGTCCCTGCGCCACATCGGCGTTCCCGCCTCCGACAGCCGGGAGCGCATAGAGGCCGCAGGTGGGCGCCTTTTTCTTTCACGGACCCCCCTTCGGCTCATGCCCGGACTCACCACCAGCGGGGAGATCGAGCGCGCCACGGACTTCGAAGCCCCGGGGATGGAGCTTCAGACGATCCGTGACGGGCGCGTGGAAGTGGATGAGGTCACCGACGATTTGTCTGTGTTCGCAGTCACCAGGGAGAGCGGAACCGTCGTGCTCACCGGATGCAGCCACGCCGGCATCGTAAACATCACCCGGGCCGCCCGCGAGATGAGCGGAGGGGGAATCGGCGCGGTCGTCGGCGGTCTTCATCTCGTCGAGGCCTCGGCGGAGCGGATCAGCCGGACTGCCGCGGCCCTGAATGAGGAGGGGGTGTCCCGACTGTTCGCCGGACACTGCACCGGGTTTCCGGCCCAGGTCGAGCTCGCCGGGCTCTTCGGCGAGCGTTTCGCGCCGCTTCGCACCGGTGATGTGCTGGAGCTCTGAGGCGAGCTTCTCGGTCACGGGACGTCGGATGCAGGGCGCTGTGGCGCGCATGCCGGGTGCGCGCCGCGCTGCCCTGTGCGGCTAACTGCGCCGGCCCTCGTCGACCGGCCCGAACGTGTTCCGCAGGTCGTAGGGCGAGAAGACGCCCT